>CAINWP010000311.1 GCA_903854475.1 uncultured Verrucomicrobiota bacterium | reverse complement strand
TTCGGAGAAATCGCCCTACCTCGGAGGTGTCCGGGTGAGGCCGAGTTTGTAGCGGGAACCCAGGATGTAGCCCAATGACCTCCGAGGTAGGGACCGATCTCCGAGCGGTCCGCGTGTGCCGATCCTGCTCTGAGGTAGGGACCGATCTCCGAGCGGTCCGTCTCTGCAGTGGTCTGCGTCTGCCGAAGCGGTGCTTTCGGAGAAATCGCCCTACATCGGAGGTGGCAGACTTTGTGCGGCGTCGGTTATTTTTCCCAGCCCGTTGCCTCAAGAGAGAATGTTGCCAAAGAAGAGGTATTCCGAGATTAGTTATTCTTATGCTGACTTCACGGGGTCTACTTCCTCTCGAACGCGAGCACTGGCACGAAGCCAATAAATCAATAACATCAAATTAGAGACACTGCACTAGTTGACGATGGCTGGCAGAGCGGACATGGACGCGATGGGGCAGCGCCCGCCGCTCAAGGGGAAGGTGCGCACTCCATGGCTTTTGGTGTTGAACAGTGCCGCATCGGGAACAGATCCCCTCACCAACTGGCTTCGGAAGGGGTCTGTGCTGGGATAGATGCAGGAGAAAGCCATTGCCGTCAGCAATTGCTCGATGGGATCGGCTGGGACCAAGCCTTGATTGTCGACGATCTCTAACTGTTCCTCGAAAGTTTTGTTTCGGGTGCCCTTGACGACGAAATAAATTGGAATCTTGCGAGGCTGCTCAATGTTTCGCCGGCTAACACTTTCCAATTTCATTAGCCACGGGATGTCAGCCAAGTCCATAGCGTTTCGGTGGAGCGACGTGAAGCGTTCCCGGAAAATGCAGTTCAATGAGTCGATGGCTTCGAAGTCGCTGATACCCTCGAGAATTTTCACGTAAAAATAATCCGGCGTCAGTTTTGCGGTATCAAGGATGGCCAGGGCCTTTTTGAGCCGTTCATTTCGGACAGCCGGATCCAATGGGGCCTCTAGGATCTTTTGACGGGCGCTTCCAGAGAGTCCTTGAAGGCTGAGGGGTGGAACCTCTTGAACCAGATGACTAATTAGTTCGACCTTGGCAATGGGCTTGAGTGCCGATGCAGCCGCGTAAGTAGACCTGAGCGAGCTGGATTCTAGGGTGTTGTCGGGCATGTCAGCGAGACGTAGAACCGGATGCGTTGGACGTTGTTAGAGGGTCATGGAGACACAGAATGTAGATTTGAAATCATATACGAACTAAATCTGGGCCCTATGGGCTTGATCCACCTTCATTTGCAGATTTTTTGACCTCAAAGCTAAGCTCTATCGGTGGTAATCGGCGGTTCAATGATATCCCTTGAAGTTTTTTTGAAGGTTTCGCCAAAAATAAACATGTCTCGTTGATCTTTGATGGATTTGTCATCCCGAAGGGTGTCGCCCAGACTCATTCTATGGAAAATTTGTCGGCCGATGTGGTGGTGCTGGGCGGCGGCAGCGCGGGTTATGCCGCAGCCAGGACCTTGGCTAGCCAGGGCGCCAAGACTCTTGTGATCGATGGAGCTCCGGAATTGGGGGGCTTGTGCATCCTGAAAGGGTGCATGCCTACCAAGGCCTTATTGCATGCGGCCGAATTGCGACATGGGATCTTAGAAGGTGAGCCGTGGGGTATCACTACTGAGCACGTTCAGGTGGATCCTAAGAGAGTCTTTGCCAGGAAGGATGCTTTGATTGCTGATTTCGCCGGCTACCGGCGTCAGCAACTGGAGGACGGTCGATTCGGACTCATTCGCTCACAGGCGCGCTTCGAGGGGGTAGGGTCGCTCCGATTGGAGGATGGTCGGTGTGTGCAATTCGGTCATGCGGTGGTGGCCACCGGATCGACCGTCGCCCCGACGTCTCTGCCTGGATTGGAAGCCGCCGGCTACCTGACCAGTGACAGCGCGTTGGCCGAGGCCCGGATTCCTGAGTCTCTGGTGGTTCTCGGAGGTGGCGCTGTGGCCTTGGAATTTGCGCAGTTTTATTCGCGGCTAGGCAGTCGGGTGACCGTCATTCAACGCGCTCCACAGCTGCTGTCGGGATTCGACGCCGATGTTGCGGGCGAGTTGGAGAAGGGCTTCCGCAGGGAGGGTATTGAGGTGTTCACTGGCACCGTATTAAACCGGGTTGAATGCATAGGATCCCTGAAGCGGGTCTGGTTCCATCACGGCGGCCAGGAGCGTTTTGTCGAAGCGGTCGAGATCTTCCTTGGGTTGGGCCGAGTTCCAAACACTGCGCACTTGGGATTGGAGACGATCGGAGTGGTGATGGAGCGGGGCCGGATTAGGACCGATCTGCACCAGCGATCTTCCCGAGGCGAGGTGTTTGCTGCGGGTGATTGCTGTGGCCCCCACGAAGTAGTTCACTTGGCCGTGCAGCAGGGAGAGGTGGCAGCTCACAATATTCTGAATCCAAGTCGTCTGCGGGCGATGGATTATCGGTTGTTACTTTCAGTGGTCTTCACGTCGCCTCAGGTGGCTCAAGTGGGGCTTTCGGAGCGGGAGGCCGGGAGTCGTGGTATTGACTATCGATCCGAGAGCTATCCCTTCAACGATCATGGAAAATCGATGATTCTGGGAGCGCAGGAAGGTTTTGTGAAGGTGCTGGTCCATCCTGTCAGCGGAGAGGTAATCGGGGCTGCTTGCGTGGGGCCTCAGGCTGGGGAATTAATCCACGAGCCCACGGTCGTCATGGCGGCCCGAATGACTGCGGCCCAATGGGCTACGGTGCCACATTATCATCCGACTCTGGCTGAGATATGGACCTATCCGGCCGAATCGTTGGCCGAGTCATTAACCTCTCAGCCGTAACGACAGAATTGGGAGAAATGTGATGGCGGGACGGAAGAAGACCCAGCTAACAAAACCGATCTGACTGCGTCGCTCTGGCGTACGCCAATGAAGTGTTACTCAGTTGTTCGACGACTCAGAACGCGAGGCGTTGGGACCGACGCGGAGGTGATGTCGGAGCGCTTCCGTGAAGGCGCAGACAAACAGCATTCCCGACATCATCCCCAGGGTCATGCCGCCGTAAGCGATTAAGAATTGCCACGGATGCCCAGGCCCCGCCCAGCGCAGCACCAACGAAGCCCCCCAGTTCATGCCACCCGCCATCGACAGAGCGAGCGCCGTGGCGATGACAATACGGATACTGTTCTTGGGCCAGGGAAGGATCGCCCCTCGCATGAAGAATAATCCGCTCACCAGCATCGTCCCGGTCATCCAAGGAATGCCGGCGCCCCAGCTAAAGAATCGGTGACCCGAGCAACAGAGGCAGACTCCTTCTCGCATGACTGGACCGAAGCCGGCATCGGCCCACCAACCGACAAGCATGGCCAGATTAGACGGCCCGAGCATGCCCCAGATCATGGGGTTCCAGTCCGTGGGACGAGGCCTTGAAACGCCCACTCCTGGGGAGAAGAACCTTCGCTCCGATGCCCACGCTCCCAATGCCGCGAAAGTCACCACCAGCGCTGCGGGTCCCGTCGACAAGTTCCCCAAGCCAATGAGGAGTGGGGCCTGTAATAAGAAACTCATCCGGAAGGCCCATCGTTTCCACCCGGTGCGATGTTCGGGAGAGGGACGGGCCTCCGGGTGACACGAGCCGCCTCGCCAGGCCCGCCAACTAACGACCGCACTGCTGCCAGTCATGAGGATGGCCGCCACCACGGGGTGTAGATAGCCGGTGGCGGCCAAGAGCATGCCGACTCCGTTGTAGGCCACGGCAAAGCGCAGGTTTTTTTGAATTGAATCTCGAACTCCTCGGGCTAGGGCCACGGCTTCTGGAATTTCACGAAGATTGCCCCCGCACAGGACCACTTCGGCGGTGGCGGTGGCCAAGGGAGCCCCTTCCAACAGGCCGATACCGACCTCGGCGGCGGCGAGGGCGGGGGCGTCATTGATCCCGTCTCCAATAAACATCACTCGGCGCCCCTCGGCCTGCCACTGCCGGATTTGCTCCACTTTTTCATTCGGGGTCAGGCCGGCCTTCAGGTGTCCTGTTGTTGTCAGATCGGCCAAGAGTTCTTGGGTCCGTGCGGGTTGGTCGCCCGAGAGCACCCGGGAGGTGACTCCTAGTCGATCTAAGGCTTCGAAGGTCGCTGCAGCGGAGGATCTGAGTCGCTCCCGGACCAAAGCGACAGCCACAGGTTTACCCGAGGCGGAGATCCAAACCTTGCTGCCTGTCCCCTGAAGGCGCGCTTCTAGCACGTCGTCGTTTTTTCCTTCCCATGCCCAATCCTTGCGGCCAATGCGCACGGACATGGGCGGTTCTCCAGGAGTGCTCACAGTGGCTTGAACCCCGCGGGCCGGAACGACCACGAAGTTCTCGACTGCAACTTCTCGTGCCGCATCGAGCTCTCGATTCTGAAAAGCCTGCGCTACGGGATGGTGGCTTCGGGATTGCACCGCACTGATGACGGACAGCCACCCGTTTCGGTCGGCGACTTCCCCTGCGGTGACCACATCTACCAAACTCATTTTGGCTTCGGTCAATGTGCCGGTCTTATCGAAGGCCGCGAGACTGACTGATGCGAGGCGTTCCAAGGCGGAGGCACTTCGGATAATCACCCCTCGCGCCGCGAGTGTGGCCATGCCTTGCCAAAGTCCGAGCGGTGTGGCCAGCCCGAGGGCACACGGACAAGCGACCAGCAGCACGGAGAGTGCGTTGAAAATCCCGGACTCCCATTGGCCTTGCAGACCGCTCCAGAACAACGCGCCCAATGCGGTGAGGATCACCACCGGTAGAAACTGTTGAGCCAAGCGGTCGGCCTGACTTTGGGTTTTACTTGAAGCCAGAGTGGCTCGGGATTCCTCCACCCGCCGGATTAAGGCATCGATCCCTCGGGTCTGTCCTGAGGAACGGCTCTGGACGATGAGTTCGGCATCTTCGCTGAAGCCGCCCGCCATGACGGGATCCCCCATCCGTCGAACAACCGGTTCGGGTTCGCCGGTAAGCGGTGTCTCTCGAACGAACCCTTCGCCCTGGATGACCACGCCATCGACAGGGATGGGTTCTCCGGGCAGCACTCGTATCCGGTCGCCCACGCGGATTTCCCGAATACTCACACGAAGGTCTGGTGGTCCGATGCGCCGGGCGGTGGCGAAGGTGTCGCTGAGACGTCGAGTCTCCGAGAGGGCTTGTTCCCTCGCGCGGGCCGTGAGTGCCTTGCTTGCGCTGTAGACTGTGAGGAGCACAGCCACTACTTCGTAATACACCGGCCCGCTCCCGCGGAGGCTCGACATGAACGAAGCCCCAAAGGCGCCCAAGACCCCCGAAACGAAGAGCAACTCGAGGCCGAAGGTGCGGCGGCAGGCGCAATCCCAGGTGGCACGGAGCAGGGGAAGGCCCAGCAATCCCAAGACGATTACAGTGAGAACAATGAGCAGCGCATGCAGCCCGTTTCGCAGAGTCCCTTCGGGTTCAGACAAATTGAGCGCGAAGCCGAGCAACATGGCTTGGCTGGCAATCACCGCGCCCAGGATGATGCGAAAGATGGCCTTTCCGCCCTGCGGGTCGGGGACGGAGGAGTTTCTGGGGCGTTCCCCTAAGAGACGACAACCGTAGCAGCAAAATTGCTCCAGCGGACCCTCGGAAGATGGAGGTCGAGGCAGAGGGCCCTGACAATGTGCGCACCCGGTAATCGCCTCGGAGGAGTCGGAGATGAGGTCGGCTTGGGGCATGGAGGAGGAACACCTATCCTTCAGAGCCACCGCCGGAGAACTGTCGGTGGAGGAGCTTCAGCGACTCGGACAACAGGTTTCGGAGGAGGTCGGATTTCTGGTCGGCTGCGGCCAATTCCTCGTCGATCTGACCGGGTGCTTCCACCCAGAGCTCGGTTTGCGTCCGTGAAATTCGGACGGAAACTCCGGTGACGTGTTGGAGATGGCGACGGTCCAGCCCATCGGCGGTCCGAAGGCAGGCGGCCAGCCACTCCACCCGCGAATGATCGGCCGGGGACAAATTCTTCAAATCCTCGTGGTCGGGCTTAGGAAGGGCCTTCCGGTGATAGCGCGCCACGGCCGCCACACAAAGCACCTCCGTGGGGGTTAGCGTTTTCCATGGAAACTCTCGGATGAGACGGGACGAGGCTTTGTGGTGACCGCGCCCGTCGGGGCTAGAAACAGACCAGCCAATGTCGTGCAGCAGCGCCGCGCATTCCAATAATCGTCGTTCACTGGCACCATATCGATGGAGGGGGCTCAGCCCCTCGAAGAGCGACAATGCGAGACGGGCGACCTGTCTCGGATGATCGGGTTCGGTCTCATGTCGATCGAGGAGGATCTCAATTTCGTCAGACAATGAATGGTCGGTGGAAATCATACCCTCAAGGGTCCATGGAATCCGAGTTGGGTGCCGTTGTCTCCCCCGGATTGCAATCCGATGCTTTTGCGCTTCCGAAGGGGGCGTCTCGTCCCGATTCTTGGGCCATGGAAACACCAGACCAGTTGCGCGAACTTTTTCGGATGCAGAAAGCCCTCAACGCCCGCATCGGTGTGCATACCGATGCCATGAACGAGGCTGAGAAGACCCAGTGGATTTTGAACTACTGCCGGGCCATGTCTCAGGAGTTGGCCGAATTAACCGACAGTGTCCCTTGGAAATGGTGGGCCAAGTACCAGAAGTTCGATGAGCAGAACGCTCGTGTCGAGGTGGTGGATTGCCTTCATTTCCTCATCAGCATGGCGCAAGTGCTGGGAATGAGTGCCGACGATGTCTTTGCCGCCTACCTCAAGAAGAACGAGGTGAACCTCAAGCGCCAGGATTCAGGATATCAGGCCAAAGATGCCGATGATTCCCGTCACATCTGAGATTCATTGCACCGATAGCTGAAGGGTGGATTGGACAGGGAAGGAAAGCTATGGCAGTTCATCGTTGGCGTTGGACCCAGCGCCAGAGCAACACTCATCTTCTCTCGCCGTTCTTCACCCCCAATTGAAAGAAACCGATGCCTCTGTCGAAACCGCGTCTGATTCAAGAACTTATCCGCCGCATCCCGGTCAGCCATCGCGCCGACTTGGCAGGAGTGCTGATCACGGAGGTCGACCTTCAGAAGCGCATCGCCTTGATGGGTAAGGCCATTGCGAAGGACTACAAGGGCAAGGATGTGCTCGTTGTTTCGCTGCTGAGTGGCACCGTTCTGTTCTTGGCCGATTTGCTGCGACGGTTGGATTTCCCGCTGCGCGTAGATTTTCTGGGGGTCTCCAGTTATGGATCGGGCACGGAATCGGGCAACCTGGTCTTCACCAAGGAACTCAAACTCGATGTCCGTGGCGTCCACGTCTTGGTGGTCGATGACATTCTGGACACGGGCAAAACCCTTCGGGCCGTGACTGAGAAGATTCTTGCCCTCAAGCCTGCCTCCATCCGGACGTGCGTGCTTCTCGACAAAAAGGAGCGTCGTGTAGGCAACTTCGAGGCCGATTATGTCGGCTTCCGGATTCCGAATTTATTTGTCGTCGGGTATGGGCTCGATTTCGCGGAGCGGTATCGCAACCTGCCCTATGTGGGTGTGCTGAAGCCCGAGGTCTATGCTCCGAAGGAGACTCAGGTCTCGGTCCGCAAGGCTGCGCGATGACCATCCAGGTGACGTTCTGGTCCTACTTCGCGGAGTTGGCAGGGTGCTCGGAGACCGTCGTCACCGTGTCTGAGTCGACCCCGGTGGATGGGCTCCTGGCTGCCCTTTACCAAGCCCATCCCGCGTTGGCCGAACTGCGCCGTTCGACTTTGATTGCTGTGGGAGTCGAGTATCAGGATGGCGAGTATGTTCTGAAAGCCGGTGATCACGTATCGTTGTTCCCTCCCGTCCAAGGCGGATGAAGCGTTTTCTTTCCATTACCCGCGATCCGATCGATGAAGCGGGCCTCGTTGCAGACCGGACCCTCTCATCCGGCATGGGGGCTGCCGTTTACTTCTCGGGCGTTGTCCGGGGACAGGAGGGGAGCGATGCGATCGTGGCGCTCGATTACAGTTGTTTTGTATCCATGGCTGAGCACCAGTTCCATCGGCTCTTCGACCGGTTGGCTGAGAGAGGGTCTGTAGAATCCGTGCGGTTGGTCCACCGCATCGGTCGGGTGGCGGTGGGTGAGTCGTCTCTTTGGATCGAGGTGGTTTCAGCCCATCGGGCTGGGGCCTTTGCCGCCTGTCAGTGGGTGATCGACGAGATGAAGCAAGTGGTGCCTATCTGGAAAACCCCTGTGACGGCCGCAAACGCCTCGAGTCCGTCAAATCCGAACCCAACGGCCTGATCGACTGGAGCGCAGCACCGCTTCGCAGAGCCGTACTTCGTAGTGTCCATCCTGGGCGGTCGCGAAGAGTAGTGGGGTCTGTCGACCGCTCGCGATGTGCTCATAGATGGCTCGGTACTGCATCTTGTGGCTGTCGGGGAATCCCTCGGGATGTCCGCCCGGAGTATCCGTGAAGCCCGCCACATCTTCTAGGAAACCGGGTGTTCCCCGCTGGAGAATTTCGTTGGGTCCGTCGCGACGTCCGATGAGAATTTCATTGGGTTGCTGGAAGTCCCAGCGGGCACTTCCCTGAGTGCCATAGATTCCGAGGGACAGGCTGCATTTCCAACCGGCAGCCACCTGTGAGATGGAGGCGTTGGCGTGCACACCTTCGGCGTAGCCATGGTCGGATTTTCCGAAACCCAGCAGGACGCTGCCGAAGTCCTCGGTGTCCACCGGGTAGGGAATTGTCGAGGCAGGGTCCGGGGTAGCGAAGGTCTTCAGCGCCCCCGGCGGCCGGAACCGGGTTTTGTGGAAGGTTTCCAGGTGCGCAAAGACGCGCTCGGCCCGGCTTCCCAAGATGAAGGAAACCGCATCGATCCAGTGGGTTCCAATGTCGCCGACCGCACGCAGTTTGCCGCCTTCGGAGGCGATCAACCGCCAGTTGTAGTCCGTGTCGTGAAGCAGCCAATCTTGAAAGAAGTGCCCTTGGACATGAATGATTCGGCCTAGGTCGCCGCGTGCGACCATAGCCCGCAGTTGAAGGATGGCCGGGAAGAATCGGCACATGTAGTTCACGGCGAATACCGGTGCATTGGGTTTCTGAACCGCAGCAACCACACGGGCCGTTTCCCGGGAGTTCATGCCCAGTGGTTTTTCGCAGACGACGTGTTTGCCCGCCCGCAGGGCTTTGAGCGACTGCGTGACATGCGCCTTGTTGGGTGAAGTGATGTGGATGACATCCACGTTCGCAGAGCGAACTAGTGCATCGACGTCATAGTCCCCATAGACCTCCGGGATACCCCATCGATCCGCGCATTCCCGGGCCGAGGCGGTGGAACCGCAGACGGCGGTCACCTGAACACCGAGGCGTTTGAGAGCTTCGATGTGGACGGGTCCGATGAAGCCAGTGCCGATGACGCCGGCGCGAAGGTGGTGCAGGGGGATCATGGGGTTTGCCAGAGATCGATTTGGTTTGCGATTTGCCCGATGGGAATCCGGGTCTAGATGCACAGAGGAGCATCCTGAGAGGACACAACAATTCTCTCGGGGAACTCATCCAGCGTGTCTGCTAGAAGGAGTGCAGGGAAGCACGGAGCCTGGGTGCTGAGTGGAAAACGAACGATGCGGTCCGTGAACTTCCGCGCTGGTAATTTTTTGCACGATGATGTGCAACTGGTAATTAGCTGATTGTCCGTACGCTGAACGCAGAGTTCACATTGGAAAATCTCACCGATAAGGCGCAGTCGAGCAGGAGGGACAAAGATGATTGATTCCAATGCTACTAATATACATTTGACCGCTTGCAACGGATTGCTATAACTCCGCAGTCCGTTTGGAACATGTAGTGTCGGCGTCACGTTGACGGTTTGTGGAGGTCGCTCAGTTAAGTCCCCGCAATTGAAGTCTGCTGGTGCAGTTTCCCTCACTCGGTTGAAGAGCGGCCAAAAGTCGTATGGATAACAATTCCCGTTTGTTTGTGGGAAACCTGTCCTACCAGACGCAGGAACGTGACCTCCAGGATCACTTTTCGGCGGCCGGTGTGGTCACTAATGTCAACCTGATGCTTGATCGCGTGACTGGAAAGTCCCGCGGATTTGCCTTCGTCGAGTTCTCGACGGCGGACGAAGCCAATCGTGCTGTGGAACTGTTCCACGGCAAAGATCTGGGTGGTCGTGCGTTGACTGTCAACATTGCCCGTCCTCGTGAAGAGCGCGCCCCCGGTGGTGGTGGCGGCGGTTTCCGTGGTGGTGGCGGTGGTGGTGGTGGCGGCGGTGGCTACCGTGGTGGTGGCGGCGGCGGCGGCGGTTGGCGCGGCGACCGTGGCGGTGGCGATCGTTACTGATCCCACTGATTTCGGTCCCGCTGATCGCGTTGATCCCCCTGATATTTCTTCAAAGCCCGCGTCCTAGTAAGGTCGCGGGCTTTTTGTCTATCGGTGTTTAACGGGTGGATCAATAGATGCTCCACAAGGGCCCTCATGGCGGAGACTTGCAACTGCAGCCCCTCTTGATTTTCAGGCCTTCACGGCCATAGCGCACCGGTTTTGGTGTTTGAACGTGGCTGCGCGGCGCCGTTCCGTGGGGCTGATTGGCTGCCAACTGAACGAACATGGGGCTTCGACTTGACGGCACCAGGTGCGTTAGTGATTCCTTTTGAAACGACGATCTGACGGATAGAATTTTTGAGAACCTTTCTCCTCCATGTCTGAAACCCCAGAAATACCCGAAGCGAACGATCCGTTCAGTAAACAGGTGGCCATCACCATTGCGTTGCTCGCTGTGGTGCTGGCGATCATCGAAAACAAGGGCGACAACGCCAAGACCGACGCCATCATCAAGACCAGCGAAGCTGCAAATCGTTGGGGATACTACCAGTCCAAGAGCATCAAGCAGAACATCTACGAGACTGAGTTGGAGATCCTTTCGCATCTCAATCCGGTGGTTTCCGAGGCAGGCACGGTAGATCCGGAAGCCACCGCCCATCGGAAGTCCTTATCGGCTTCCATGGCAAATGCTGCGGCGACGGCCAAGCGATATGACTCCGAAAAGGGGGGCATTAAGAAGGAGGCCGAGCAGTTCGAGGCGGCAGCCGAAGCCAACGGTAAGATCAACGACCGCTGCGATCACGCCGCGCTGTCGATGCAAATCGCAGTGGTAGTCTGCTCGGTGGCCATCCTCTCACGTTGGCGACTTTTCTGGTATATCGGGATCGGCCTAGGTGTGGTCGGTGCCTTGATCGGAATGAGTGCGTTCCGGCTTTGACCGAGGTGCATTCGGGTTGGGCCGAAGGTCTGAAGTCTTTAGAGGATGTTAGCGGCCAACTCGGCTAGTTCGCTGCGTTCACCTTGCTGAAGTTCCACATGGGCTGCCAAGGCCTGCTCCTTGAAGCGGCTGATGATGTAGTTGAAACCGTTGGAGGCCACATCGACGTAAGGATTATCGATTTGGTAGGGGTCGCCGGTGAGCACAATCTTGGTCCCATGACCGATGCGGGTAAGGATCGTCTTGGCCTCGAGCGGTGTTAGATTCTGGGCCTCGTCCACGATCATGAATTGATGAGCGATGCTCCGGCCACGGATATAACTCAAGGCCTCAACCACGATGGTGCCGGCTCGAAGCATGTCCCCGGTTCGGCGGTGCTCGTGACCCATGTTCAGATCTCCGAGCATTTCGAGCGCATCGTGAATGGGTTGCATCCACGGTGAGAGCTTCTCGTTGAGTGATCCGGGCAAGAATCCTAGTTCCTTACCCATGGCAATCGTAGGGCGAGCCACCATCAGCCTCCGAAACTCGCGGTCGTTCACCGTTCGCTTGAGCCCTGCAGCTAATGCCAACAGGGTTTTTCCAGTGCCGGCTTTCCCCATGAGAGTGACCAGCTTCACGCGCGGGTCGAGCAGCGCGTCTAGGGCGAAGTGCTGTTCGCGGTTCTTGGGCCGGATACCCCAGACGTTGTGGCAGTCTTGGAGAGGAATAAGCTTGGTGCCACTGGCATCCACTTTGCAGAGCACGGTTCTCTTGGAGTTTCCCTCCTCAATCAGTGTGCAGTACTCGTTAGGATGACGCACCCGAGCTTGCGGGAGCGCTACTTCGCCATTGAATTTGAGCTCCGAGCACGAGGCCACGGGCAAAGTCAACTCAAACATCCCCGTGTAGAGGTCCTTCAGGTTGACCTGATCGGTTTCGTAATCTTCCGCGGCCAGCCCATAGACATCGGCCTTGAGCCGAAGATTGATGTCCTTGGTGACCAGGATGGTCGGGCATGTTTTCTGTTCGGATTGGATGCACAAGGCCTGGGCGAGGATCCGATTATCCATGCTGCCAGTAGCCATCACATCCAGTGCGGAACCTGCCTTGGGCGCAGACAGAAAAACGATCTGGAGACGGCCGCCGTTGGCCAGTTGGACGCCCTTGTTGAGGTTGCCCTGGCGGCGGAGGGCATCGAGTCGTCGGGAAACAGTCCGGGCATTTTGACCGCGCTCGCTCGTCTCACGCTTGAATTTGTCTACCTCTTCCAGGACCTCGATAGGGATGAGAACGTGGTTGTCCTGAAAGTTGAGCAGCGCGTTCGGATCGTGGAGCAGGACGTTGGTATCAAGAACGTAGTTTTTAATCCGATTCCCTCCTGAATCGGTGCCGTGTGAGGCCGTTGAAGCGGAGTTGCCCCGAGATTTGCGGGGAGATTTGGCGAGGCCCTTGGGCTTTGCGCCGACCGAATCCGATGCGCTGTCCATCACGTTTCTGTGATGCTTCGGACCTAGGTGAGGGTTCAAGATCAATCCTTCGTTCACCGTCAATTGGGCGGCAGAACGCAGTGACTTTTGGGTGACGGCCCGCAGGAAGCCGTCTGTCAATGCCTGCCCGCACTTAATTGACCATCGGACACCTTTTGTCCCTAGATGTGCTGCAGAGTTAGCTCATGAAGATGAATGAACGATTCAATGAGGAGCGGGGTGAGGTGGTAGAATTGACCCCCGGTGGCGGGTGTCTGCCCGAGGGGTTGACTGAGGGATTTCAGGTGCGGGTGGTCCGTCGCATCGATGGAGACCATCGACTAGTGGAGCGAGAGGGCCGGGAATGGGTGGTGGCCCTGACGCAAATGCGCTTTCGACGTCGCTCTCTCGCAACCCTGCCGACCACCGCCTGTGAGACCTGGAACCTGCCGTTGCGCGGAGTCCGCCCGCAGACCCCGAACCAGCGCGGTATTGCGGCCATCAACACGGGTTTGTGCCGGACGAGCCAGGGATGATCCGCTCGGCGCATGGCAGCGCGGCATTCTTACGCGTTGCACCTAGGGTCTCACCGGCGCGAGACTGTACGCCTCATGTCTGCACAGGTCATCGCCGTCGCCAATCAGAAGGGCGGGGTGGGGAAGACAACCACCAGCATCAATCTCGCCGCAGGACTCGCGATGCGGGGCTACTCCGTGCTGCTGATCGACCTAGATTCGCAGGCGAATGCCACCAGTGGTTTGGGCCTCGAGAAAACCGAGGGAGGCAGCGTGTATCGACCGTTGCTGGGTCTGGGCAGCCTAGAAGATCGGATACGGCCGACGGCCTATCCCAACTTGTCGATGATCGGCAGTGAGCTGGATTTGTGCGGCATCGAGGTCGAACTGGCCCGCGCTGAGGAAGCTGTCCTACGCCTGCGTAAGATCCTTCAACCATTGAAGGAGTCCGGACGCTTTCAGGTCATCTTGCTCGACTGTGCTCCGTCTCTGGGCATCATGACACTCAACTGTTTTGCTGCAGCCGATCGATTGGTTGTGCCGTTGCAATGTGAGTATTATGCGCTGGAGGGGATAGCCATGCTGACTCGCGTGATTAATCAGGTGCGCGAGAATGGCATCAATCCGGGTTTGGAAATCTTGGGTGTGGTGATGACGATGTTCGACTCCCGGACCCGATTGGGACAGAGCGTGGTTGCCGAAGTTCGGCAGCACTTTGGTGAGAAGGTTTTCGAAACGGTCATCCCCCGGACGACCCGTTTGGCCGAGGCACCCAGCCACGGCAAGCCCATTATGGCTTACGATCCCTACAGTGCAGGTGCCGCGGCTTATGAGGTGTTGTCGGGCGAGGTGGCTCAGCGGCTGGGATTGCCAGGGGTGGTCTGATTCCGGGTTGAGAATAGTGCAGTGTCTCAACCAGGCATTTATTAAAACCCAATGACTTTGCCAGCCTTTTGGACATGGGGCTTGCTGGTCTCCAGAAAGCTCCCAGACCCGGAAGGCCCAAGACACCCCCCGAGGTAGGGATCGATCTCCGAGCGGTCCGCCCCTGCCGACATTCCGATGAGTTTCTGAGGTAGGGACCGATCTCCGAGCGGTCCGCCCCTGCGGTAGTCCGTCTCTGTGGCGGTCCGTGTGTGCCGACGCGGCGCTTTCGGAGAAATCGCCCTACCTCGGAAGTGCGTGGGTGAGGTGGGTTTTTTTGGGAGGTTCGCCTCAGCCGCACTTCCAGAACACGCCAAGCCCTGCCTAGCTCGAGCAACCATCCAAGTGTCTCCTCCGGTATCACCGATCCACGTCATCTTGTGGCCGTCACCTCCCGCATTTCTCACTGAGAACAGCGAGGAATCCTTGGGGAACTTCCCGAGTGCCGGGGAATTTTGTGGCGAAGGCCTGGTTTTCTGTCGCTAAACAGTGACCAACAAGGGAACCACGAAAACTGCGAAAACAAAAAACCCCTGCGTTAACAGGGGTTTTAGGTTAGTAGGATGGAGCGGGCGACGGGATTCGAACCCGTGTTTTGATAAATCGAAAACCCAACAAAATGCGGTTTTGCTCAGTAAAATGAAGATTCATTAGGAAGCGAAAGTAAACAAAACTCCCCCTCGTTTGTGTGAAACTGTGTGAAAATAATTGAAGTGGGGCGGGTGAGTAGTCCGCCGCCTTTTAAATCTTCCCAGCGGTAGGGAAAGTTGGGGAATCGTCGGGTACTTGACGGGCCTTAATGGTGTATTACACTCCCCAAGAACGTCACGGACTTGAATGGAGATCAGACCGGATCGATGGGAGATCGACTGCATGCGTCGGACGTTTTGTTCCTACCACCTAGAAAAATTTCAGTCGGCCTCAAAGACCGCCATGCAAGCTGGACACCGCGAAAGTGTGCTTTTCTCGCACTATCGAGGGCTTGTTAGCAGCCAAGACGCTGATGTTTTTAGGAATATCGACCCTTCGTAAAAGTAACAAAAATTTTAATTTGACGGCCACAAACCTATGCTGCTTGTATTTTCTAGTCCTCCCTCATCGTTTAAAAACCGACAAGAACTATGCTTGAAAACTCTAGTCTAACTGTATTAACTATATGCCTAATCAAAGAGATCCAAACAAGCGCGTCTTCAGTGCTTGGGTCGATAAAGACGAACTAAAGCACTTCAAGAAAAAAGCGTTAGAACGTGGAATGACCCTAACTGATTTCATTAGCTATGTCCTTGCGAAAGAAACCGGCTACCAAAAGACGGAAGTCCAACCTCCTCCGGAAGCTGAGCGTCCCCGCAAACCGTGATCTTCACGAGCACGTAAGTGCAGCGGCCGCAGCGGCCGATATGACCATCTCAACCTTCATCAAGATGGCCTTGTATAAAGCTATTCTGGTTGTTGTTGCTTTTGACGGCTACCCGGTGTAATACACCAATGTTGTTAACTTACAAACACGCTGCAAGCAGTCTCGGTGTGACAGTCCGAACCATTAAAAAGTGGGTGAAAGCCCAGTATTTCCCCGTGGTTCGGCTGTCCGCCAGAACCGTGCGTATCCGCCAACAAGACTTAGACTGCTTCATTTTGGAGCGGTGCAAGTATCACGAGAAAAATCATGTCACAACCACTGTTTAAAAAAGCCACGCGAGAGAAGGTCTTCCTCAAGCTCGCCATCACTGGCCCCTCTGGGTCGGGTAAAACCTACTCAGCCCTTCGGCTTGCTCGCGGCCTCGTTGGCCCTACCGGCAAGATCGCCCTCATCGACACCGAAAACCGATCAGCCTCTTTGTACGCCGATCGGTTCGACTTCGATTCACTTGAAATTGCGCCGCCGTTCGACAACGAGAAGTTTGTCGATGGAGTAACCGCCGCCGTGGAGGCTAAGTACGGTGCCATCGTGATCGACAGCGCATCGCACTTCTGGGAAGGCATCCTTGATTACAAGGACAAGCTCGATCAGCGTGGAGGCAACTCCTACACCAACTGGAAAATTGCGGGTGAAAAGTTCGGAGGTGTCATCAAGGCGGTGCTTCAGTCTCCCACCCACGTCATCTGCTGCATGCGTAGCAAGATGGACTACGTGCAGGAGAAGGACGATCGCGGTAAGACGCAGATCAAGAAGGTCGGTCTCGCCCCCATTATGCGCGACGGCATCGAGTACGAGTTCACCACCGTGTTCGACGTGGCGCTCAATCATCAGGCCGCTGTATCCAAGGACCGCTCTGGCCTTTTCGTGGACAAGATCTTCCAGATCACCGAGGAGACAGGGGCTCAGCTTGAAGCGTGGCGTCTGTCTGGTGGTGAGCCTTTGTGGAGGGTCCAGTTGACCACAGCCATCGGCGCTCACGAGCTTAAAGCCAATGCCTTCCTGGTGTCACTCGGGTGGATCAAGGATGGTCAGACATTCCGTGACCTATCGGTGACCAACGCTGAGAAGGTCTTAGCGAACTCCGTTGCGTTCCTAGCCAAGGTCAACGCTTAACCATGTTAGGTGTAATACACCATATGAGCGAGACACCTCAACTGATTGCAGACGGCATCTACCCGCTCCTCGACGAGAAGCTGTACCGCAACGATCCAGCAATCGCGGTCTCCGACCTCAAGGAGATGAACTTGTCACCCGCCCACTTCTACTCAAAGAAGTTCGGCGGCTATCGGAGCGAGCAGACACACGCTCAGTACATCGGGACGCTCACACACTTCTCGGCCTTGGAGCCTGATGAGTACGCCAAGCGGGTTATCCTCAGCCCTCCTGATGCACCGAGGAAGCCGACGGCCGCCCAGATCAACGCCAAGAAACCTAGCGATGAGACCATGGCCGCCATCCAGTGGTGGGACGGGTGGAACAAGGAGAACGGCCACAAGACGATCCTCTCGCAGGATGAGATGGACCAGATCAGCGGCATAACGGATGGGATCAAAGTGAACCCAGACGCTGCCGAGCTCTTGAGCGGTTCACGCAACGAACTCGCAATGTTCAAGACGGTCGTCGTCAACGGACAGCAGATCCGCACCAAGGGTAAGGCGGACATCATCTGCGATTCCAAGGGGGTTAACTCCTCGGTGATCGCAGACATCAAAACGGTCGAGCGGGGTTTTGCGAACCCTAACGACTTCGCGTTCTCGATCCAGAAATGGGGCTACGCGCAACAAGCCGCTTGGTACATCGACCTCTTCAACGCCCTCACATCTTCTGACGATCCGTTTACGACGGAGGTCAAGAGGTCACGGTGGGTTTTCATCGTCAGCGAAAAGGAGCCCCCCTACGTGACGGTTACCCTCGAACTCGAAGAACACGCCATCGATGCGGGGCGAGCAATTAATCAACAGCGCATCAACACCCTCGCGGAATGCTTCAAGACAAACGTCTGGGAGCGTCCGCTCAATGGCAAGAGGGGGCTCGTGGCACTACCTGAATGGGCAAAAAAGGCGAGATAACCAAAACCTGCATCCGTTGTGGGCGCATTCAACCAGCCAAGAGCTTTTGGTCGGGACGTCCGACCTGTGTTGAGTGCGCTCGCAAGCTTTGGTACTCGCCCAAATGCAACGCCGATCCGCGTCGTGGACCCAATTGGCCGATGATGGAGCGGATGGTCAGAGCCGGTCTCATCAGTTACCCGCCGGAAGCATTTCAAAATGATCCACATCCCAAGTGATCACTGGCACATCGCAATCGATCCAGGTGCCTCAGGCGGCATAGCATGGAAAAACGGCGATGGTCCAATGACGGCAGTAGCCATGCCGCAAGAGCCGACTGACACAGTCAAGCTCTTGAGCGATCTGGTGGTAAAGGGTTACACCGTTCTCCACATCGAGCAGTTGCCGCGCTTCGTCCCAATGGGCGGGGGCAAGGGCATCCCTGGTTCAATGGCTGCGGTGATGTTCGAGAACTTTGGGATCGTCCTAGGTGCCGCCATGGCGCTGGGCTACCGCATCGAGCGGGTCACTCCTCAAGCATGGCAGAAAGAGCTCGGCCTCGGAACGTCCAAGGGTCTCAGCAAGACCGAATGGAAAAACAAGCTTAAGGGCCGCGCCCAGGAGCTCTTCCCAAACATCCCAATCACACTCAAGACCGCCGACGCACTCCTCATCTGGGAGTTCGGACGACGCAAAACTTGACTAGTCGTATTAGGTGTAATACACCTTTATTGTTCTCGACGATCGGTGAGAGAAACGTCGAGAAAATTTCAGTAATAAGGTCTCATGTTCATACCCATTTTTGCCCCCACGTTTTCCGAGGTTTCGCTACCGACCTTCCAGCGATCTCTCCCCCTTGGATTACGTGGGGGTTCTTTTTTTACTAATTACAAATGAAAACAATTATCCGAGTAAAGCGGCAGCCTGGCAATTTCACCATCATCCCCAATAAGGTTCTGCGCGACAGGATGTCCCTCCGAGCCAAGGGTCTCCTGTGCATGATCCTGTCCTGCGTGGATGAGTGGGTGGTCACCAAGGCTTGGGTCGCTCAGCACTGCACTGAGGGACGTGACGCGGTGAAGTGCGTTTTTGATGAGCTCGTCGAGCTCGGCTACGCATCCGTCGAACAGAATAAGGACACGTTCGGACGATTCACCCATCAGGTCTGGACCTTCCGCGACCATTCTGACCGTGACGAGGATTCCGCACAAAACCCCGTCGAAAATGAGGAAAGCCGGTCACCGGAAAACACCCGTAGTAGTGCGGAAGGCAGGTCACTGGAAGCCGTTCGCTGGAAAGCCGCTCCTAAGAATACTATAGAAGAAGATCAATTAAGAAATACTAGCGGTGATGCCGCGAAAGAGCGCCAAAGAAACCCTCTCTTCGATGCTCTTGCTCAGGTTTGCGGAATGGACACCTCGTGCACAACGACCGGCGAATGGAAAAAGGTTGGCATTGCCATCGCGGCCATCACCAAGGCTCAGCCCAATGTGACGACCAAGGACATCCAATCTCACGCTGCGAATTACCGGACGTTGTTCAAGGATGCCACATTGACTCCTCTAGCTCTCAGAAGCCATTGGGGCGCTACGGCCTCTAAAAGCTCGCTACGCGGTCTTTCTGGCCAAAGTGGTGTACACACACCAAACGACCTTCAACTCCTCAGGGAGAAGATTTACGAGCATGACGCGAATCCAAGGTTTGGCACAATGTTCGCGGGGGACATTTCTCCAAAGATGCAGGAGCAGTATGACCAAATGGTCGCTCGCTACGCCGAGATGTCGCAAACGGAGGGCGGCAAGTGAGGGAACCTATAGCCTCGGAAGAGGCCGAGATAGGTGTGGTCGGGTGCTGCATGCTCGACAACAACGCCATCGACGACGCGGTCACTGCGGGAATTAAGGCCGATTGGTTCTACGACGTTCGCTGCCGTGACCTTTGGCTCATCATCGCAAAGATGCGAGATGACCGTGTGCCGATCGATCTGGTCACCCTCTCGGATCGGCTTAAGGGCGATTCCTTTAACCGAGTCGGGTCCATAGAGTTTGCCTCTCGAGCTATGGATTCGGTGCCTAGTGCGGCCAACCTGCCGTACTACCTCGACATTGCGCGAGACAAGCATCGGTCGAGGCAACTGATCGAAATAAATCAGGATGCCATCAACACCGTCTATTCTCAGGGCGGAAAGATCGACGCGGTGCTGGACGGTTTTGAGTCTCGGCTGATGGGTATCCGTTCCGAGCACTCGACCGACAGTGACAGCAACGGCAAGCAAATCGCCAAAAGCGCGATAACCCTACTGCAAGACCGCTGTGCCGGTAAGAACGATGCGATCCCTACTGGATGGACACGCATGGATAAGATACTCCGAGGTGGTCTGAGAGGAGGGCAGATTTTCGTCATAGCTGGTCGTCCAGGAGCGGGTAAGACAGCGTTTGCACTGAGCCTTCTTTCATCGCTGTGCAGCAGCGGCGTTCCAACTGGATTCATCTCTCTGGAGATGAGCGCCGAGGAAGTGGGTGTGCGATTGCTTGCCATCGAGTCTCAGGTCGATGTTGGCCGGTACGACAACCAAACCCAACCTACCGAGGGGGACATGAAGAAGCTCGCTTTGGCGACAGCGCGGATCGGCAAAACAAAAATACTGGTCAACGACAGGGCGAGCCAAACTGCCCAGAGTATCGCAGCCAAGGCTCGTAGGTGGGTTCGCACTGAAGGCATGAAGGTACTCGCCGTGGACTACCTACAGCTGATTACAGCAAGCGAGGGCAGGGAACGCCGTGAACAGATCGACGCCATCAGCCGATCGATGAAGCTGCTCGCGAAGGAACTCAAGATTCCGATCATCCTTTTGGCTCAGTTGAATCGCGCCATCGAGCGAGATGGAAACCGCAAGCCCCGTCTGTCTGACCTTCGTGAATCCGGTGCCATCGAGCAGGATGCAGATGTCGTCGGAATGCTCTACCCGGCAGAGCAGCAGGAGTCGAATGGTGTACCTCAATCCGGTCCAAGGAATATCAACTTGTACATAGCCAAGCAAAGGGCGGGGCCCTCTGGTTCAGACGTCCAGTTTTCTTTCCGACCAGAGCTCACTCGATTCGACCCAGTCTCTTTAATCGACCAATGAAAATCCGATATTACCAAGAGCGCGTCTACAATTGGCAGCGTGACGTTGCCGCCCAGCCGGTGACCAAGACCCCAACGCAACGCGATCCCGAGTTCTGCAAGCAGCAGCTAGGGTTTGCGAAGTCCGAGTGGTTCGATGAGTACCTCGTTCATGCCTCGCTTTACCACTCCACGCTTGGGAACCTACCAAAATCGAGGATCGATGGACTGCTAAAGAAGATCGACCAACTCCGATCTCTGATTGCGGACGACATAGGCGACGTGGCATTCACGATTCTTGGACTCCTAAATGCCTACGGCGTTACGCTTGATCGAGTTACGTTTGGTCGTGCGACGGCGATGGCCGTGTATCCGCTGGAGGTAAGAATTAGCGAGTTCCTGGAGAATGTGGTAAGTGAGGATAGGGTGTCCGAGGCTGATGCTAAGTCCGCGCTGCTGGACCTGATGGCGC
>CAINWP010000310.1 GCA_903854475.1 uncultured Verrucomicrobiota bacterium | reverse complement strand
GCCTTGTTGATGGTGGTCCGGGGAGAGGGGTGGGGCTCGGCGGTGGCGGCGTTATCCACGGTCCGGGGTGCTGCGCGGCTGATGCTGGCGTCGCTGCTGCTGACAACCAACTGGCTCGTGTATGTCTGGGGTGTCAACACGGGCCACATTGTCGAAACCAGTCTGGGATACTTTCTGGTGCCGCTTTTCAGTGTGCTGGCCGGTCGGTTTTTGCTGAACGAACAGCTGCGCCGGGTGCAGTGGATCGCCCTGGGTCTGGCGGCGGTTGGGGTGGGTTCCATGGTGGCCCAAGCGGGTCGGGTGCCCTGGATCACGCTGGCCTTGGCGGGGAGTTGGAGCGGTTACAGCGTTTTGCGCAAGCAGTCGGCCTTGGGTGCCATTCCGGGCTTGGCGGTGGAAACCGTGCTGCTGGCTCCCGCGGCGCTGGGGTTCTTGGTGTGGAGGCACGTCGAGGGCTCCGGGGCCCTGGGTCGTGTGGATGCAGCGACTCATGCGCTCATCCTGAGCTCCGGGGTGATCACGGCCATCCCGCTGCTATTGTTCGCCCATGCGGCCCAACGCATCCGTCTCTCCACCTTGGGTGTGATGCAATATGTGGCCCCGACCCTGCAGTTGACCCTCGGGGTCTGGGTGTACCACGAGCCGTTGAGCCGAACGCGGCTTTACAGCTTTTTGCTCATCTGGGCGGCTCTGGCCC
The DNA here is from genome assembly GCA_903854475.1 of uncultured Verrucomicrobiota bacterium. Lineage (GTDB taxonomy): Bacteria > Verrucomicrobiota > Verrucomicrobiia > Limisphaerales > UBA9464 > SXXZ01. The sequence continues at coordinate 5,724 of CAINWP010000310.1, read as the reverse complement.
TCTACTCGGTGGACAACTTGTGGGCCCAGCGGGCAGGCGGGACGTCTGTCAGCCCTTCGCCGAACCCCATCCCGGACACGCCACCCGCGCGTTGAGCCCGGATGGGTAGGTGCAACCTCCGAGGTAGGGCGATTTCTCCGAAAGCGCCACGTCCGCGGACTTGGACCGCCGTAGAGCCGAATCGCCCGGAGATCGGTCCCTATTTCGGTCCCTATTTAGGAGGTGCATCAGGCTGCATCCCGGATTCCCGCCACAAACCTCACCTCACCCGCGCACTTCCGAGGTAGGGCGATTTCTCCGAAAGCGCCGAGGGATGCACCACGGCCTAAAAATTTACCCCCGGGTTTGAGGGTGCCCCCGTTTTGCAAGTTCCCTCAGTGCTTCTGGGTCTTGATAAAATTCAGCACTTGTTCGGCCTGATCGGAGGTCGAGCCCTTCGGGTCCACCCACACGCACACACCGTCTTTGAACAGGAAGGCCGAGCGGCTGGCCATGCCGATGAGGTTCTTCACGCCGAAGGCTTCGGTCACGGCCTTCTCCTTGTCGGCCAAGAGGGCGAAGGGGAAGGACTGCTCGTCTTTAAATTGCTTCTGGCTGGCCTCGCCATCGGTACTCACGCCGTAGACCTTGACTCCCTGCTTCTGCAGTTGGCTCCAGGCGTCGCGCAGTGAGCAACCCTGCTTGGTGCAGCCCGGGGTGCTGGCCTTGGGGTAGAAATACACCAGCAGGTAGCCCTGTGCTCCGGCCTTGGCCAGCTCGACGGGCTTGCCGTCCTGATCATTGCAGGTAACGGCCGGTGCCTTGGCTCCGACGGCGAGTTTTTCGGCGGCGTTGCCCAAGAAAGGAAAGAGAGAGAGGGACATGGCGAGAAGGACGGCTTTCACGAGAGCTAATGTGGGCCACGATTACGCTCTGGCAACCCCGGGGTTGTGAACCCTCTGTTGAAGGCGCCGCCCGTATTCCGGCCTTCCAGGTTGATGCATCGGGCCCGGCTGGAGCAGCTTCGTGCCATGTCTCCTTGGATTGCGGTGGGCCGAGTGTGGCGGCGGATGGCCGGGCCTTCGGTGATGGCGTTGTGGCTCGCCCTGACGAGCCCCTGGGGCGGATCGGTAGCCTTGGGGGCTTCGCTGTGGGAGATTCCCGAGGCGCGTTCGGTGCGCATTCCCAGCGATCCGATCCAAGTCGCGGGGCTCGGCTGGTTCGCAGAAGATGCGCCGGTGTTACGCCGGTTACCGGAGCGGGTGAAGGACCGGGTGAGTCCGGCCGTGTGGGGCTTGGCTCAGCATCCTTCCGGGGCCCGAGTGCGTTTTCGGACCGATTCGACCCGTCTCGGCCTGGTGGCCAAGAACCCGGATGCGTCGACGATGCACCACATGACCAGCGTCGGCCAAAACGGCTTCGACCTGTATGTCGACGGCCAGTACCGCAACAGCGCCTGGCCTGATGCGAAGGGGTTGATCCAGCGAGAGTGGGCTATGGGCGAGGGACACCCGATGCGGGAGGTGACGTTGTATTTGCCGCTGTACAAGGCGGTGAGCATCGAACGGTTGGTGCTAGATTCAGGGGCCACGCTGATCGCGCCGACGCCGATGGCCCGGCCCCGGCCGGTGGTGTTCTATGGTTCGAGCATCACGCAGGGAGGCTGTGCCGAGAATCCGGGCCTGAGCTACACGGCCATCTTGGGTCGGTCGCTGAACCTCGACTTCATCAACTTGGGTTTTAGTGGTGCGGGTCTTGGGGAGCCGGCCGTGGCGGAGGCGGTGGCGGAAATCGACGCGGAGGCCTTCGTGCTCGACTACTGGGCCAACCCGTCGCCCGAGGTGTACCGCGAGACCTTGCCTGGATTCGTGGACACGGTGCGCCGGCGGCATCCGCGCACGCCGATCCTGGTCACGGGCCCGTTTTGGTTTCCGGCCGAGGCGGGATCGGCCGCGATCCATGCCCAACAAGAGAGCAAGCGGAAGACGGCCCGCGACTTCGTGGCCGCCCGGCGGAAAGCGGGAGACCGGGAAATCGTGTTCGTGGACGGGCTCGAAATGCTGTCGCGCTCCCAGGGTTCGGGATTGGTGGACGGGGTGCATCCCAACTCGCTGGGCTTCCAATGGTGTGCCGATGGGCTCGAACCCCAGTTGCGGCGTGCCTTAAAACTGCCCTCCAAACGGCGCTGAGGCTGTGCGGATTCCCGCCCGGAATCCTGCGCTTTTTCTGCCGGAAACTCGGACCTGAAAGAGCTTGTGCCTTCATACTCTGCGGCTTTTCATATCGGTCAATGCCGATGCGTATAACGATTCCAGCTAAGCCGCTTGTGCGCGCTGCCGCGGCCTTGGCCGACGGGAATCGGGTGCGCATCCTCCGGGCGATCTCCGGGCCCGAGTTGTGTGTGTGCGAATTGTGCGACGCGCTGGGCCTGACGCAGTCGACCTTGTCCACCCACTTGCGGGTGCTGCGCGATGCAGGGCTGAGCGCTTCCCGCAAGGAGGGCAAATGGAGCTACCACCGGCTGACGCCATTGGGCCAGTCGGTGACCGAGGCCTTTTTCGCAGTCTTCCCGTCGGTGTTGGCCACCGATGCGCACCTGCGGCGGGATCAGGCCCGCCTGGAGCGGCGTCTGGCTTTGCGCGACGCGGCCGACCAGTGCTGTGTGGGATCGCAATGCCGATCAATGGAGTCCCGGTCGTTGGGATCTCGATCGCTGAAATCACGGGAGCGGAAAGGAGGCGCATGAGCCAAGAAAACCGCGCATCCCGATGGCTGCCCTGGGCTCCATGGTTGGCGGAGTTTCTGGGCACGTTCCTCATCGTGTTCGCGGGCGCCGGGGCCATCGTGGCCAATGAGGTCTCGCACGGTGCCATCACCCACCCGGGCATCGCGCTCACGTTCGGAGCGGTGGTGATGGTGCTGATTTACGGGCTCGGCGAGACCAGCGGGGCCCATTTCAATCCGGCGGTGACGGTGTCCCTGGCGGCGGCCCGTCGCTTTGAGTGGCAGGCGGTTTCTGGTTATGTGGCCGCTCAGTGTGGCGGGGCCTTGGCGGCCAGCGGGCTGTTGCGGTGGTTGTTTCCCACCGTCGTGAATTTGGGAGCCACCCGGCCCTCGGGATCCGATTCCCAGAGCTTGGTTTATGAAGCGATCCTGACCTTCTTCCTCATGGTGGTGATCTTGCAGGTTTCGGTTGGGGCCAAAGAAAAGGGCATCACCGCCGCCGTGGCCATCGGTGCGACGGTGGGATTGGAGGCGATGTTCGCTGGGCCGATTTGCGGAGCCTCCATGAATCCCGCACGTTCTCTCGGACCGGCGGTGTTCGGGCCCGGTTTCGGTTCGCTGTGGATTTACTGTCTGGGCCCGATGCTCGGGGCGCTTTTGGCGGTTCCGGTGCATCGCATCCTTCAAGGGACCCGTGCGGGTTCGCCCCGCGGTCCATCTTGAGTCGTCTGCGCTGAAACATCCCTGCTGAATCAACTGAACGGAGCCTCGTCCGCCACTTCTCCCAATCTCCTCCCACCATGAAACTCCTGGAATTCCGAACCCTCCTGACCCAGCACCCCAGTGCGCTCCTGCGATTCCAACGGCCGGATGGCACCTTCCTTGCGGTCCATGCGCATGTCTCAGAAGTAGCACGGGTCGAGAAGCACTACATCGACTGCGGCGGGGTGCTTCGGGCCGATGCGTTTTGCCGCCTGCAAACCTGGGTGGCCGACGATGTGGATCATCGCCTGAGCGCCGCAAAACTCCTGGCCATTTTCGACAAGGCGGGCCCGGTCGGATTGCGCGACGACTTGGAGGTCGATGTCGAACACGAGGTCGGCTTTGTCACGCAAATGCCGCTCGAGTCTATCACGGAGCAGGGTGGGGAACTCGCCCTGCATCTGGGGCTTCGACACACCGATTGCCTGGCCCAGGATCGTTGCCAAGTCGCCGCACCAGCCCCTCAAACCATCGGTTTTCGCTCCCTGCCCAAAGCACGATGACTGCCCCCATGAATCCAGAAACTCAAACCCCCTTAATCCTCGTGCTGTGCACGGGCAACTCCTGTCGCAGCCACATGGCCGAGGCCATTTTGCGTGCGGCCGCGGGCGGGGTGTTCCGCGTGGCCAGTGCCGGTAGCAAACCCGCCGGGTATGTCCACCCGCTGTCTATTCGGGCGCTGGCTGAGATCGGCATCGACCTGGCGGGCCACACCTCCAAACACATGAACCTCTTCCTCGACCAGCCGGTGGAGACGGTGATCACCGTGTGCGGCAATGCCGACCAAGTGTGTCCGGTGTATCCGGGCCAGGCGAATCGCTACCACTGGCCCTTCGAAGATCCGGCCCACGCCCCAGGCACCGAAGACGAGCAAATGGAGGTGTTCCGGCGAGTCCGCGACGAGATTCGCCGCGTGTTCGAGGCCTATGCCCGGGGTCGTATCGATCAGGCTCGGTCTAGGGTTGGTTGAATGGTTCGGCTGTAAAGTTGAGGCCGACCAATTTCCTGCAACGGGTCAATACCGCGAATTGAGTTCGTGACCCTGTGTGGTTTGCTTGGCCAAGCGCGATGACTTTGAACCCACTACTGCAACGGTCCCTGCGTGAAATCTCTGCCGCATTGCAGTCCGGAGAGCTGACGCCGACCCAGTTGACAGAATCGGCCCTTGAGTCGGCTCGGCGGGGTGCGGCCTCACGGGCGTTCATTGTGATCGACGAGGCCGGGGCGAGGGCCCAAGCCGCGGCCCTCGAGGCGTCCGGTCCCCAGGGTCCGTTCTGGGGGTTACCGCTGTCGGTGAAGGATCTCTTCGATGTTCGTGGTCTGCCCACGACGTGCGGGTCGCCGTTTTATGCCGGCACCCGGCCGGTGCCCCAGACGGATTGTCCTTACGTCGCCGATTGGCGCGCGCTGGGGACCGTGTTGGTGGGCAAGACGAACTTGAACGAGTTCGCCTACGGCATCACCGGCGAGAACCGTTGGTTCGGGGATGTCACGCAGCCGGGGCATCCGGACCGGTTGACGGGGGGCTCGAGTTCTGGAGCGGCAGCCAGCGTGCTCCTGGGTGCGGCCGCAATCGGTTTGGGCACTGACACGGGCGGATCTTTGCGTGCACCGGCGGCGCTGTGTGGGTTGGTGTCGTATCGGGCGACGTTGGGCAGCGAGGATGCTTCCGGGAGTTTTCCGCTGGCCCATGCGTTCGATACGCTCGGTTGGCTGCAGCGCAGTTTGGGCGATTTGCCCTGGGTGGCTCGGAACCTTCGTCCCAGCATCGCCTCACCGGTCGTGTCGCGGGCGCCTCGGGTGGGCGTGGTTCGGGGCGATTGGCTGGCTCCGGCTGAGCCTGAGGTGACGGCCGGACTGGAGAGTTTTGTGGAAGCGTTGAAGGCCGGCGGTGGCTCGGTGGAATCGTTTGAAGGCATCGGGTGGGACCGTGCGGTGGACTGCTTCGTGCCCATCCAGGCCCATGAGGCCCATGCCACCCACGCGCCTTATTTACCGCACCATGCGGGTGCTTACGATCCGGCGATCTTGCCGCGGTTGGACTTGGGGCGGGGAATTTCCGCGGCGCGGTATTCCGAATTGCTCGCCGAACGCGATGCATTCCGTCGCGGGTTCGACCCGCTCTTCGCGCGATTCGATGTCCTCATCGCTCCGGCCAGTGCGAGGCGTGTTCTGAAGGCCGGCGTTGATCATGCTGCCACCCGACCCCGCATGATCCGGCTCACGGCGCCGGCCAGCTTGGGCGGATTGCCGGTGGTG
>CAINWP010000309.1 GCA_903854475.1 uncultured Verrucomicrobiota bacterium | reverse complement strand
GTACTCGACCGCGATCTCCGTCCTGATGCCCGACGGTTGGTTCCGACAAAACCAGGCCCAACTGATGCTGGGGTACCAGATCCTGCTCGACTCGGCCCGGACCGCCATGAAGCCCGCCGCTCGCACGGAGGCGCTGAAGGAGGCCCAGACCTTGGATGAGGTCGCCGACCGGTTCCTTCTCGATGCCAGCGCCCACACGACCCCGCGCAACTTCTTGGTCCGCCGACTCTTACCCTCGCTGGGCAAGAGTTCGCAGCATGCCCAGCGCGCCATCACCCTGGCGCGACTGGGAGCCGTCGCCTGCGCCCTCGAGCGACACCAGCGCGCCCACGGGCGCTATCCCGAATCGCTGCTCGACCTGGGGCCGGCGACGTTGAAGGCCCTGCCGGACGATTGGATGAGTGGACAACCCTTCCACTACCGACGCACGGAGGACGGCCGCTTCAAACTCTGGAGCGTGGGTCCGGATGGGAAGGACGACGGCGGGATCTACCGCACCCGGAACCGGAAAAACAACAGCGTCAGCGAAGATCGGGACTGGCCCTGGCCTTCCGCCACTCCGAACACCGAACGGATGTTCTGAGCCCGAAGGAAACCCCGGGGAAAACCACCCGGAGGAAAACCCTCGTGACCGCCGACGTGGCCCCGGGCACCTTACCTCCCTCCATGAACATTCCATTCTGCCACGGCGTTCCGGGAACGGTCGCCACACTCATGTCGGCCCTCCTGCTTTCGATGACCGTGATCACCGCACCCGTCGAGGCGGCGAGCATTCCCCTCAAGAACGGTCAGAAGATTGGCTTCATGGGAGATTCGATCACCCAGGCCGGCGCCGAGCCCCAGGGCTATGTGACGCTGGTGATCCGAGGCCTCGAGGCCAACGGCATTCGGGCCACTGCGGTTCCCGCGGGCATCAGCGGTCACAAGTCCAACCAGATGCTCGAGCGGCTGGACCGCGATGTTCTGAGCAAGAAGCCCGACTGGATGACCTTGAGCTGCGGCGTCAATGACGTGTGGCACGGGGCCAACGGCATCCCGCTGGAGCCCTACAAAAAGAACATCACTGAAATTGTGGAGAAGTGTCAGGCCGCCGGTGTGAAGGTGATGATCCTGACGTCCACCATGATCGGCGAGGATGCGCCCAACTCCAACAACCAGAAACTCGCTGCTTACAACAACTTCCTGCGCGACCTGGCTAAAAAGAAGAAGTGCCGGCTGGCCGACCTGAATGCCGACATGCAGGCCGCCATCACTAAGGCCGGACCCGATCACAAAGGCAACCTGCTCACCAGCGACGGGGTGCACATGAACCCCGAAGGCAATCGCATGATGGCCACCGGGGTGCTGAAGGCCTTTGGTCTCAGCGCCAAGCAACTTAAGAAAGCCCAGGACAGCTGGTCGCAACCGGCCCCGACCAAGGCTCATTGATCGGAAGACCTCGGCGGGAGTCCCCAGGATCCACTGAGACTCTTGGCCACCCTTTCCTGCCAGTCCCTCGGTCCAGAAAAGCCCACCGAACCTACCCCGCCGCTCCATAGCTCCTACCCGCCATGTTCCGAGGCGTCCTGCTCCGATCGATCTTGCTCCGATCGACCACTCTCTGGGCTCTGGTTTTGGCGACCCGACCCGTCGTGGGCGCAGCCCCGGAGTCGACACTCAGCCCGTCCCGCGTCGAACTCCGCGGAAACCCGCGGGTCCGCGAACCGCGCACGCCCCCGAAACGCCTGAGCGACAGCGCCCTCATCCGCGAAGTCCAACAGCGCACCTTCCGCTACTTCTGGGACGGTGCGGAACCCCACTCCGGAGCGGCCCGCGAACGCGTCCACGTCGACGGCGACTACCCCGACCACGACGCGCACATCGTCACTTCCGGAGGTACCGGCTTCGGCGTGATGGCTCTTCTGGTGGGCATCGAACGGGGCTTCATCACGCGGACTGAAGGGGCCGAGCGCCTGACCCGCATCGTGAGGTTTCTGGAGAAAGCCGACCGCTTCCATGGTGCCTGGCCCCATTGGTTCGAAGGCCCCACCGGCCGGGTAAAACCCTTCAGCCGCAACGACAACGGCGGGGACTTGGTGGAGAGCGCCTTCCTAATCCAAGGCCTCCTCTGCGTGCGCCAATACTTCCGCAACGGTTCCCCGGCGGAACGAGCCTTGGCCGAACGTATCGACCGCCTGTGGCGCGGCGTGGAATGGGACTGGTACCAACGCGGCGGACAAAACGTCCTCTACTGGCATTGGTCGCCCGACCGGGGCTGGGCCATGAATTTTCCAATCGAGGGCTACAACGAATGCCTGATCACCTATGTGCTAGCCGCGTCATCACCCACCCACCCCATCCCCGCGATGGCCTACCACGATGGCTGGGCGCGCGGCGGGCGCATTAAGAACAGCACCGATCCAAAAACTCCAGGGCCGCAGTTGGAGCTCAACCACCAGGGAGATTCCCGGTCTGGCGGCCCCCTCTTCTGGTCACACTATTCCTTCCTCGGCCTAGACCCACGCGGACTCCGTGACCGCTACGCCGACTACTGGCGGCACAACGTGGAGCACACGCGAATCAACCGGCAGCACTGCATCGAAAACCCGATGGGCTACTCCGGCTACGGCCCCCAGTGCTGGGGATTGACCGCTGGATACTCGGTGGGGTTCTACGCGGCGCACCGCCCGAGCGAGGACCTGGGAGTGATTTCCCCCACGGCCGCCCTGTCATCCTTCCCCTACACCCCGAGGGAAAGCCTGCGAGCCCTCCGTCATTTCCACGACGACCTCGGCCATTGGATCTACGGCCCCTACGGCTTCTACGACGGCTTCAGCCTCCATCACCGCTGGTGCAAACCCTGGTACCTCGCCATCGATCAGGGCCCCATCGTGGTCATGATGGAAAACCATCGCACCGGCCTGCTCTGGCGCCTCTTCATGTCCTGCCCTGAGGTGCAAACCGGGCTGAACCAACTGGGATTCCGGTTTTGAGCCCAGGCACTGATCCCAACTGGGTTCTGCAGCGCTTCTGCAGATGGGACGACCGTGGGGAATTTTTCGCAAAGTCCCGAGGCTACAGGGCGACCCCGTTCGCAGAAGGGTGCGGATGGCGGGTTCCACGCTGGTTTTCCCGAAGGCTGGGGGATAGGCTTATTACTTCATGAGGTTGTTGATTGCTTCCCTATGGATGTGGCTCCTGCCGATAGGCTTGGCGCAAAATAGCTCCACACCGCCTTCGGCCACGGGTCGTCCCGTGCCCAAGCTCGTCCTGACCAACTCGCTGGACGCGTTCACGGCACCGGCCGCTCGAGCCCCTTCCACCCCAGACACCACCGCTGCGGCCAGCACCACCAACCAGGTTTCCACGCTCTCAACCAATGGAGAATCCGTCTGGGCTGAAGGCGATGGCCTCCGCATCACCGCCAGCGCCGTAAATGCCAAAGTGTCGCGCTCGTTCGCTGAAGCCGCCGCCGCGGGCCGCTCTCTCTCGGATCGCGACCTGACTGCCCTGCGGGGACGAACCCTCGACACCCTCATCTTTGTGCAACTCGTCCTGCGCCGGGCCGATCAGGGCGACACCAACCGCGCTCTTTTTGAAACAAAAAGCCGCATCGACGGCATGATCAAGAACGCTCCTTCGGCCGACGCCTTCTTTCGAACCTTGGCGCAGGCCGGCTACACCGAAGAATCCTTCCGCAAGGAGAAGTTCGAAGAAGCGCTGGTGGTGAACATCATCGACCGGGAAGTGAAGAACCGGATCCGCATTCCGGATTCGGACATCCAAGGCTACTACGACTCAGATGACTCCCGCTGGAAAAAGCCCGATCAGGTGAAAGCGGCCCAGATCTTTTTCGCCACCATCAACCCGGAAAACCGTGAAAAGCTACCGGCCGACGTCATCGAAGCCAAAAATAAGAAGGCCGAAGAAGCCCTGGCCCAAGTGCAGGCCGGAACCAACTTTGCCACCCTGGCCAAGCAGGTGAGCGAAGACCCCTCCTCTCGGGAACGCGGCGGAGAGTACGTTTTCCAAAAGACCCAAATGTTCCCAGAATTCGAACAAGCGGTCTGGAGCCTCAAGCCTGGCACCCTGCACACTCAGGTGGTCACCACCCAATTCGGCTTCCATGTGTTCAAGAAACTTGAAGATGTCCCGGCCCGGGTGATCCCGATGGCCGAGGTTACCGAACAAATTCGTGAACTAATGATTCAACGCGAGATGGAGGTTCGGATTCCAGAATACGGCGACCGCCTCCGGGCTGAGGCCCATGTCAAGCTGCTGCCCGGCGCACCGCAGCCCTTCCAACCTTAATTTTCTACCCCTACACTCTTTCCCGACATGCAAAAGACGAACGACCTCCGCGTCGTCGCCACACGACGCCTCCCGGCACCGCGCGAACTCAAGGAAGCGCTGCCGATGGACGAGCGCGCCAACAAAACCGTGGTCCAAGGCCGATTAACCGTGCAGCGCATCCTGCGCGGCGAAGATCCGCGCCTTCTCGTGGTGATCGGGCCGTGCTCCATCCACGATCCCGAGGCGGCCATGGAATACGCGCGCAAACTCGCCGCCCTATCGGCCGAGGTGTCGGATCAACTCTTTCTGGTGATGCGGGTTTATTTCGAGAAGCCCCGCACGACCATTGGCTGGAAGGGCCTGATCAATGACCCGCACTTGGACGGATCTTATGACGTCGACACCGGCCTAAGAAACGGACGGCGTCTCCTCCTAGCGGTCAACCACCTGGGTCTGCCGGCTGCCACCGAATTCCTAGATCCCGTGGTGCCACAATATTTGGCCGACCTCATTAGTTGGGCCGCCATCGGAGCCCGGACCACCGAGAGCCAAACCCACCGCGAAATGGCCAGTGGCCTGTCGATGCCCGTGGGCTTCAAGAACGGTACCGACGGTTCCCTGCAAATCGCCATCGACGCCATGCTGTCGGCGCGCCACTCACATCATTTCCTGGGCATGGACCAAGAAGGGGTCACCGCCGTCGTGCGGACCACCGGCAACGAAGACGGCCATGTCGTCCTGCGCGGCGGACGAGCGAGCACCAATTTCGACGCAGCCTCCATCGCCGACGCGGCGGCCCAATTGAAGGCGGCCAAACTGCCCGAAGCCCTCATGGTCGATTGCAGCCATGCCAATTCTGGCAAGCAGCATGCCCGTCAGGAAGACGTCTGGATGAACCTCATCGCCCAGCGCGCCGAGGGCTGCAAGCCGCTCATTGGCGTAATGGTCGAGAGCCACCTCAACGAGGGGGCCCAGTCGCTGAAGGACCCTAAGAACCTGAAGTACGGCCTCAGTATCACCGACGCCTGCCTGGGCTGGGAAGTCACCGAGCGCATGCTGCGGCACGGCGCCGAGGTGCTGCGTAACTCGGGCGTGACCAGCACCCCGGCCGCTGCGCCCGCTGCAACGACGGCGATCTGACAATCTGACGGCCCGACGAACTGACGACCGGACCGACCCACCCACCGCCAGCCATGCTCCCCGCCCTGAGCACCGCACAATGGATCGCCATCGCGGTGGCCACGGCGGTGGGCTTGGCGTTGGCGCTGCTCTTCCTGAAGCTCGGTTTCAAGGTCCTGAAAGCCCTGCTGATCCTCGCCCTGGTGGCCTTCGCCGCCGCCTTCACCACCTTCCTCATCCTCGCTTACCGCAAAGGTTGGTGAGGCACGGCGGTCCCAGAGGCTGATGCCGACGAGATTCCCAAAGGGGTCGGTTCTTGATATTGATACATGAAGCAGCCGAAGCCACTGTCCAGTCATGGCCCGCAAGTTGAGGGTCGAGTATGCTGACGCAGATGAGCGAGCGGATGGGGCAGAGCATTACGGCGAGGAGCTGGCGGAGACGGCGGAGGCGCCGGCGGAATTAATCATCGCGGAGGAGTTGAAACTGGGGCGGAGGCAGGAAGCTGATCTCAAAACTCGGCCTAAGGGGGATTCAGTGAAGGTGGTTTTGGCGGCCCGCTTGCGGGCGGAGACGACGATGACAGTGGGGTGGATCGCCGAGCGTCTGGCGATGGGCACGCGCGGTTATCCGAACCATCTCGTGCATCGCCGGAGGAAGCTGGGCGGGGAGTAGCCAATATCAAGAACTGACCCTTTTTGGCGAGAAGATGGCGGGTGCTTGGGTAGGAATTGTGTTTAGGAGGTGATAATATTGATTCCCTTTAGTCCAAAAAGCGGAGCGGCGGCAAGGAAGTGGCGATCGTTGGAATAAACCTCGGTAAAACCGTGCTCAGCCGCACATGCAAGGTGGAGGGCGTCGGCGGCGCGGAGGAAGGCGGTTTGCGGAAGTTTGGCATACC
>CAINWP010000308.1 GCA_903854475.1 uncultured Verrucomicrobiota bacterium | reverse complement strand
TCTGGCATAGTGACTGGAGTTCAGACGTGTGCTCTTCCGATCTGGGGTTGCTGGTGATAGCCAGTTTTGGATAGGCCGCATGGATGGCTGGATCAGCCAGCACTGCGGGGAAGACTTCGTCGTTGATGAATCGAGCGAACCGATCCGACATCGTGTCGTATTCGAGGCCGCGCTCGCTATTTTTGCCGTCGTTGCCGCCGTTTTCGATCGAAACCACGATGAAGGGAGGCAGGCTCCGCTCGGGGTTCTTCGAGATCGTCAGGTTGTCGAGAGCGTTGCGGACGAGCTTAAGTTGGCTGGGGCCGTCGTGGGTCACCAGGACGGGAGCCGGAGTGCCATCGCGATAGGCTGCCGGGATATACACGAAGATTTTCCGCTCGGTCCGGACGGTTTTTTTCGTGGGCTCCAGCGTGGTGTCGTCGCCGCGGAAGAGTTTGCTGTCGGCCAGTCGCATCTTGAATTCGAACTGCCGGCCCTTGGGATTGCCCCGATCGGTGAGGTCTGGGTCGATGGGGTAACTGGGGCCAACGACGTGGTGGCCATCGCCCTTGGAGCTCGGATTCTCCGAGTGGTGTCCATGAAAGCAACCGGCTCCGGTTGCTAGGCTCAGGAGCAGGATCGGCACCACCCGGGAAGGTTGCCACAATAGTAATCGGCGAATCGCAGACATGGTTCTGGTTGTCGCTATCGGCCTTCTTACTCAAGCGAAATTCGGTCCGTCTTGATGGGATAGGTGTTTTTTTGGGTTTAAAATCTGCCAAGGGGTGCTTCAGAGGTGCTTCAGGGGACAGGCTATGGTGTGGGCGTAGGCCTGGGGCTGGCTTGCGCGGGACCAGGCCTGCGCTCGCAGGAAGGCGCAAGGAGGGTGGGGGTTTTCGCGCTGCGCGCGAGGGGACGAGGGTGTTAGCCTTCAATGCTCGCTTCGGCCCGGTCCCGCTGCCGCTGTTCAGGTGCGCAGGGGGAGGGCTGCCTCTAGGGACAGGCTGTTGGGATTCTCTCGATCGATCGGCCGATCTGGGAATTCCATTGGCAAACCGGCGGACCTGTCCGCGACACTCCGGCATGAAATCGATGACGGGGTATGGGCGGGGGGAATCTTCGGCGGCCGATGCGAAGGTGGTGGTGGAGTTGAAGTCGGTGAACCGCAAGCAATCCGAGTTGGTGGTGATGCTGCCGCCGGATTGGGAGGCGCTGGAGAGTCGAATTCGTGAGTCCGTGGCTCGAGTGGTCTCTCGGGGTCGGTGTGAAATTCGTGTTTCACTCGATGTTCCCGAGGGTGAAAGCACGGGGAATCGAATTAACCGCGCTGCGGTCCAAGCTTATACTCGAGAATGGTCTGAGGTGGCCGCTGAGCTGGGGCTTTCGGGCGCGGCTGCACAAGTGAGCTTGGAGTTGCTGGCGCGATGCCCTGGGGTGATGCAGGTCCAGACCCGGGTGGTGGATCCCGAGGCCGCTTGGCCCGGAACGTCCGCCGCTCTCGCCGCAGCCCTCGAATCCATGGATTCGATGCGCCGTCGGGAAGGGGAGGCGCTGGAACGAGATTTGGAGGGGCGACTCGGACAAATTCGCTCGGCCCTGGATCGAGTTCGGGCCCTGGCTCCCGACGTGGTGATTCGCTATCGCCAGCAGTTGGCGCAACGACTGCAAGCGGCCGGCTTGGAGGGAGTCACCATCGCCGACGAACGTATCCTGCGAGAACTGGTGGTGTTCGCCGATCGTTCGGACATCTCGGAGGAAATCGCCCGCATCGACAGCCACTTCCAGCAATACGAGGACTGCCGGAAGAGCCAGGAAGCGGTGGGTCGTAAGCTCGATTTCTTGGCCCAGGAGTTTCACCGCGAGATTAACACCATCGGCTCCAAGGCCAATGACGCCCGGATCGCCGTTGAGGTGGTGCTCATGAAGACAGAACTGGAACGCTTCCGCGAACAGGTTCAGAATATCGAGTAACCGCTCCGTTGTTCGAATCCATGCACGCTTGCGCTCCGTTTCTGCTCCTTATTTCGGCTCCCTCAGGGGCCGGAAAAACCACGGTGAGCCAAGGCCTGATGAGCGCCAATCCGCGCATCGGTCGCATTATCACCTGCGCCAGTCGGGCTCCGCGCCCGGGTGAGGTTGATGGAGTAGACTACCACTTCTTTTCCCGGTCCGAATTCGAAGCGCGGATCGCCGCCGGAGAATTTCTGGAGTACGCGAATGTGTACGGGGACTGGAAAGGTATTCTCAAAGAGTCGGTGCAAGCCCATTGGGCCACGGGCCAAGACGCGCTGCTCAGCGTGGATGTCCAGGGGGCCGAAACGGTTCGCCGGGTGGTGGCTTCCGACCCGGCCCTGGTGGGGCGATTGGTCACGGTGTTCATCACGCCGCCGTCCCGCGAAGAATTGGAGTCACGGCTCCGCGGTCGGGATGCCGATGCGCCTGAGGCCATTGCTCGTCGGTTAGATATGGCTGAACCGGAGGTCGCTCGTTGGGCGGAGTTCGACTATCTTTTAGTGAGTCGCAGCCGTGAGGACGACCTGCGGTCGCTGCAATCGATTTATGAGGCCGAAAGTGCCCGGGTTTCTCGACAAACCTTCCATTGGGACCTGACGGAACCGGCCCCGGTGGCCAATCTCAGATCTTAAACCATGAACATCGTCCTCGGAGTCACCGGATCGATCGCCGCTCACAAGTCCATCGATTTGGCCAGCCAGTTGACCCACGCCGGGCATCGTGTGCACGTGGTGCTGACAGCCGATGCCCAGCGCTTTGTCACACCGCTGTCCTTCAAGACGCTGACTCGCCAACCGGTGATTACCGACCTCTATGACGAGGAAGAAGGTTGGAAGCCGACCCACATCCGTTTGGCCGATGAGGCCGACCTGCTGTTGATCGCGCCGGCAACGGCCAACTGTCTGGCCAAGCTGGCTCATGGTCTGGCCGATGATGCACTGACCTGCATTGCGTTGGCGTTGCGTCCCGAGGCCCGTGTGCTCATCGCTCCAGCGATGAACGGCAAGATGTGGCTACATCCGGCGACCCAGGCCAATGTGGCTCTCCTCGAATCCCGGGGTGTCCAGTGGGTTGGCCCTGGCGAGGGAATGCTTTCCTGTGGCTATGAAGGTCTTGGACGCTTGGCGCCCATCGAAGAAATTCTTCGTGAGGTGGGCGTGTTGCCCGACTGAGGTCCCCGTTTGCGGAATGGTCCGCTGATTCCACACAACTCTAAGCCCTCGTCCCGCCTATGCCTGAAGCCATCACCGCCGATGCCCTGCGCCAGCAGTGGCAGGGGCTCTTCGATGTGTTTCAAGCCCCTCCGTCAGACCCGATTTTGTTCCGTCGGCGCATCCGCTTTGTTGAGCGCAACATCGGCATTTGGGTCAAGCTGATGCTCTCACCAGTCATCTACTGGTTCCTATTCAACCCCAATGCATTCGGCAGCGTCTCGGTGCCCCGGGAGGATGTCTTGGGGTACTTGCAGACCTTCACCCTGATGATGACTGCGGTGAATATCGGGGCAGGGATTTTGCTGTGGGGCATGGACGAAATCTCCACACCCATTTTGGAACGGGTCGTATCGGTGACCACTCTCCTAGACACCGCGTTCCTGGCGGCGTTGACCCTCTTCTGCGGCGGTTTTGATAGCATCCTGTATTGGGTCTTTCTCGGATTGGTCATCAGGAACGCCGCGATCATCCCTCGTTCCGAAGTCCAGGTGTTGGTGAACTTGTTTGTTTGTGCGCTCTATGTGCTTTCGGGTGTCCTAGAAATGCGTCTCAGTTTGGTGGAGACGCAGGTTCTCGATAGTTATACCCCGAAGCTCGAATCCAGCGGGGGAATTCCCGAAGCGGTGAGCGAGCCGTTCGAATCGTTGGTGCTCCGTGTGCTTTTGCTTCTGCTAATGACGGTCGTCTGTCTGGGGCTTCAGATATTGATCGACCGTCAGCGTCAACGGGAGGCCGAAACCCAGGAGTTCGCCTTGAAGCAGGAACAATTGGAAGCTGCGGGTCGTCTGGCCGCCGAGATTGCTCATCAGCTAAAGAATCCGCTCGGGATCATTAACAATGCGGCCTACACGTTGCAGAAGACGGTCCGCGAGGGGAAGACTATCACCCAGCAAATCGCCATCATCCGGGAAGAAGTGGCCCGCTCCGACCGGATCATCACTGATTTAATGGGTTACGCTCGGCTGGTGGAGGGGCGCGTAGAGCGGGTCACCATTTCCGAGATCTTGGAACAGTCCTTGGCCATCGCGCTCCCGCCGGGGGCGGGTTTTTCCATTCAGGTCCATCTCGACATTCCGCCGGCATTGCCGGTTCTCCTGGGACAGCGAGGGCACTTCATGGAGATCTTCACCAATCTCCTAGTGAACGCCCGTGAGGCCATGGGGCAAACTGGTGAGGTTTGGATCACCGCACGGCCGGCACCGGATTATGCGATTCAAGTCACCGTTCGAGATTCAGGACCAGGAATCCCCGCCGAGGTGATCGGTCGGATTTGGGAATCGTACTTCACCACTAAAGATCGCGGGACTGGTCTGGGCCTGACCATCGTCAAGCACACGAGTGAAATGTACGGAGGCCGTGTCCGGGTCGAATCGGATTCTGGCAAGGGCACGACCTTTACCATCACGCTTCCAGCACGCACTTTGATGAGACTGAGATGAAATTGCCTCCTTTGTTGGTTGTTGATGATGAGAAGAATATGCGCCTTTCGCTCCAGACGGTGCTGGAGGGGGAGTCGTATGAGGTTCGCTTGGCCGATTCCGCCGAAGCGGGTCTGAAGCTCATCCAGCAGGAGACCTTCTTCATGGTCATCACCGACGCCCGATTGGGGGGCATGAGTGGCTATGAGTTTCTGAAGATGGTGGCCGAAAAACAGCCCGATCTGCCGGTGATCATGATCACGGCCTATGCCACTCCCAAACTTGCTGTACAGGCCATCAAATCGGGAGCGATCGATTACTTAGCCAAGCCCTTCGAACCGGATGAACTACTGCACGCTGTGGGCCGATGTGCCGAGCGCCATAGGCTATTGACCGAAAATGCCGCCCTTCGTGCTCGTGCCGGCAATGGCATTCGGATCGAGAACATCCTTGGCGATTCTCCTAAGATGCGGGAGTTGCGGCAGCTAATTCAGACGGTGGCGCCGACGGACGCTACCGTGTTGATCTTGGGTGAAAGCGGCACAGGCAAAGAACTTATCGCCGGGGCCATCCACTTCCACAGTCGCCGCGCTGCGGCTCATTATATACGACTTAATTGCGCGGCCATTCCGGAGACGCTCCTCGAGTCGGAGCTTTTTGGCTACGAACGCGGAGCCTTCACCGGAGCCCATCGGACCAAGCGGGGGTATGTGGAGGAGGCCGACGGCGGCACGATTTTCTTGGACGAGATTGGTGACATGAGTCGTCCGCTTCAGGCCAAGCTGTTGCGTTTCCTCGAAGATGGCTCCTTCACCCGCGTGGGCGGGACTCAAGAACTGAGGGTCCAAGTGCGTCTCATTGCGGCGACCAATCGGAACATTGTCGAGGCCATCAAAAAGGGGGAGTTCCGCGAAGACCTCTTTCATCGCCTTAATGTGATGCAATTCCGGCCTCCGCCGCTGCGCGAACGAGGCACCGACATTGCGTTGCTGGCCCGTAATTTCCTGCGGGTGTTCGCACTCAAGTTGGGACGCACCGTGAAGGATATTTCGCCATTAGCCATGCTTGCGCTGCAGGCCCACAGCTGGCCTGGCAACGTGCGCGAGTTGCGCAACGTCATCGAACGGGCCGTCATCCTTGAGCCTTCAGAATTCATTCAGCCAGCGAGTCTCCCGGACTTCGAGGTGGAATCCCGCTTGCGAGACGGGCCTGTCGAAAAGAGCGGTACTTCAAGGAGAGGCTCGTTGCCCGAGGCGCTTTTGCGCTTTGAAAAGGAGATGATTCTCGATGCCCTGGAGGCCAGTGACGGCAGCTTGTCTAAGGCCGCTGCAGCGTTGGATTTGTCCCGGCATTCATTACGTTACCGCATGGGTCGACTTGGGTTGGGTGTGGACGGCGGCGTTGACGAAGACGCGGATACCGGAACAGGCTCTCCCGTTCGATGAGTTCACTGTTCACCCATTCGATGCTAGTGCTGGCCGACTCCACGGCGTCGCAATTGCCGTCGAGCTTCAATTCTGAAACCCAGAAGGCCTTAAGTGGTTCCACGGTTGCCATTTTTGCCGGGCTGGCGGTTCTGGCATTCGGGGTAATTTGGGCCGTTTTCTTTCGGAAGTCCGATAAACAAAACCTTCGAGGGGTGATTAAAGACGACAAGGGATCAGGCCGTCGTCGACGTCGTCGCCATAGCAAAGATCGCCCACGCAATCCGTCCTTGTCCGACACGGGTGGGCTCCCCGCCAAGGGTACTGGAAATCTTAATCCGACGGAGTTGTGAATTCAGGCGTTTCGGACCAGATAACACGGAAAAGCGCCTCGAACCTGGCGCTGGCCTTCATCTTGTTGACGCCCGAGAAGCGTGCAGCGATGTCGGCATTGTATGCGTTCTGCCGTCAGGTGGATGATGCGGCCGACGAGGATTCCATCCCGATAGACCAACGCCGGAGAACCTTGGCTGCATGGCGTGCAGACATTTCTGCAGCGTGCGAGGGTCGGGAGCCTTCGATGGAGGTAAACCGTGAATTGGCTCCCCACATCCACACCTATCGGTTGCCCTTCCGCTTGTTTGACGAGCTGATCCTCGGGGTCGAAACCGACCTGGTTCAGACGCGTTACCAAGACCCGGCCGACCTGGAGTTGTACTGCTACCGTGTCGCGAGTGTCGTCGGGTTGTTGAGCATCGAGATTTTTGGCTACACCGATCCGGCGTGCCGAGCCTATGCCGATGCGTTGGGCAAGGCGTTGCAATTGACCAACATTCTGCGCGATGTCGGCAATGATGCAGCCCGGGGCCGCATCTACCTGCCGTTGTCAGATTTGCAGCGATTCCGGGTGCTTCCTGAGGAAATTCTCCGCTGCGAATGGTCTGAGCGTTTCCATCAGTTGGCCTTAGAAGTAGATGGCAGAGCTCGAGGCTATTATCAGAAAGCTCGCGAAGTGCTCCCGGTTTCCGAGCGTGCCTCCATGGTGTCGGCGGAGTTGATGGGCAATGTTTACTGGCGTCTGTTGGAGCGTTTGGAGAAATCCCGTTTTCATGTTTTGGAGGAAACCCCACTCCGGCTGACCCGTGCTCGGAAGATCGGGATCATTCTGAACGCGGTTCTGCGTTCTCGCCTCGGACTTCGGGTCACGGGCTATGGCGCCTAGAAGTTGTCTGGTTGCCAGGAGCATCGCTCATGATTTCGAGACACGCTCCCATTCGACTCATCGTCAACGCCGACGACTTCGGGATTTCTGACAGCGCCAATCGGGCGATCGAACGGGCTTATCGGGAGGGGATTCTCACTTCGGCGAGCTTGATGGTGGCCGGCGATGCCGCGGAGTCCGCCGTGCAGATCGCGAGGGCCAATCCCGGACTTGGCGTGGGTTTGCATTCGGTGCTCGTTTGCGGTCGCTCGGTATTGCCCCCGACGGAGATCCCTGGGTTGGTGGATGAGCGTGGCCGGTTCACCGATCGGCCCGTATTGGCCGGGTTGCGTTATTTTTTTGCGCCGGGGCTGAACGAGCAAGTGCGCCTGGAACTTCTGGCTCAATTTGAACGATTTCGTGCTACGGGACTCGCCTTGGATCACGTCAACGGTCACCTGAACTTTCACCTGCATCCCGGGGTGTTCCGCGTACTGCTGGATCATGCGAAAGCATTGGGAGTTCGCTCGGTTCGCCTGACCCGGGATCCCTTGATCCAGAACCTCGGACTGGCGTCCGGGGAGTACTTATATCGGCTGTCTCACGCGGGGGTTTTTGGAGCCTTGTCGCGCCGTTGCGAGCCGTTGTTGGCGCGCCACCAATTGCGTCACGCCGGCTGCACCTACGGGTTGCTCCAGAATAGCCGGGTGACCGAAGACTATTTGATACGCCTCTTGCCGAAGCTTCAGCCCGGGACCTGGGAGTTGTACTGTCATGCCGACGAGGACGCCCACCGGCATGAGTTGGAGGCGTTGCTCAGCCCCCGGGTGCGCGAGGTGATCGAGTCGCGGGGCATCCAACTGTGCCGTTATTCTGATTGCCTATGAGTCGTCTGATTTTGGTTCTGCTGACCGGTCTCTGTCTAGAGGCCATCGGGGTCGTGTTCTTGAGCCGGGGCTTGAAAGAGATCGGTGAGATGGACCGTGTGAGTGTTTCGGAGATCCTGCGACTCATCCGCTCGGGCTTCACTAATGTCCCGCTGTTGGTTGGAGTGGGTTTTCAGGCGGCGTTCTTCGGGTGCCTACTTTACCTCATGTCCAAGGGTGACGTGAGCTTTGTGTGGCCCCTCACCTCTCTCGGTTTTGTGCTCACGACCTTGGCGGC
This sequence comes from uncultured Verrucomicrobiota bacterium, assembly GCA_903854475.1. GTDB lineage: Bacteria > Verrucomicrobiota > Verrucomicrobiia > Limisphaerales > UBA9464 > SXXZ01. The sequence goes on along the minus strand of CAINWP010000308.1, from coordinate 20,113 downwards.
GCGGTTCGTCATGCACGAGACAGTCAGCCCTCTTCGGTGGTTGGGAGTCTGCCTCATCGTCTTGGGGGCCGGAGTCATTACCTACACCGAGAAAGTGAAGCCTCGATCCGAGCCGACCACCTCGGTGCAGCAGAAACGTTCATGAATCCATCCGGGAAGACGGCACGAGCCAAAGGGACTCCACCATTGGCATCGTGGAACTTTCGCCAGGGAGGCTTGCGGATGGTTCGATGGGGCCGGACGACCCTAGCCGCCGTCGGATGCCTCGCGCTATTGCTCAGTTGGATCGGGACCGGTTGCCAGACCCGTCCGGCCTCCCAGGTGCGCTGTGAATACCGCCAGACCCACATGGGGATGCCCTTTCGAGTCGTGCTTTATGCTTCGGATCAGGCCTCCGGGGATGTGGCGGCGGCCGCGGCTTTCCAACGAATTTCGGACCTGAATCGCATCCTCAGCGACTATGAGGCGGACTCGGAGTTGAGCCGCCTGTCCAAGACCTCCGGCACGGGGGCAGTGGTGCCCCTGAGTGCCGACCTGGCCCGTGTACTGGATCGAGCGCAGGAAGTTTCTCGTATGAGCGATGGGGCTTTTGACATCACCGTGGGTCCGCTGGTGGATGTGTGGAAGCGAGCCCGGCGTCAGCGGGTGTTACCTGAAGAATCTAAGGTGACCGCGGCGCGTGCGGCCACGGGGTGGCGGCACGTGGTGCTGGGAAGGGATGCCACGGGGCGACGCACAGCGTGCCTGATAGTACCGGGCATGCGCCTGGATTTGGGTGGGATTGCCAAGGGATATGCGTTGGATGAGGCGACTCGCGTGCTGAAGGCGAGGGGAGTCCGGTGCTCGTTGGTGTCCGGTGGAGGAGACATGTTTGCCGCCGGATCGCCGCCGGGACAGTCGGGCTGGAAGATTGAAATCGGGGAATTGGACGTGACGAACGCACCACCGGGTCGAGTGGTTTGGCTCAAGGATCGAGCATTGGTAACCTCCGGCGACCGGTTTCAACGCGTCGAACTGGGAGGGGTCCGCTACTCGCACCTTTTGGATCCGCGGACTGGATGGGCGCTGACGCATCCCAGCCAAGTAACCTTGATCGGTGCGGAGGCGATGACCACGGACGCTTTGTCTAAGGTCTTAAGCGTGCTGGGGCCGGACCCGGGTTTCGATCGACTGCGACGTTATCCCGTCGAGGCCTTCCTCATGCACGCGCCCCGAGGTCCGGTTGAAGTCCGGGAAACCCCTGGTTGGCACCGCTACGAGCGGCACTAGTTTTCCTGTAGGCCGCCCGGTGAGGGTACCGAGCCTACAACGTTCCGTCCAACCCACGGTGCCCCATGCAGGCCGGGTCCCCCGACCCGGCGTCCCCCGCTTTGTTTTGGGCGATCGAACACGGCGATTGGGTTCATCCGTGGTTCCCAAACGATCAGGCTGCTTTCTCAGAGAAACGATCGAAGCGGTTTGAGAGGATGAAAAAAGTCGGCGCCCACAGTCCGACAAAGATGCCAAATCGTTCACCGTGCGCCTGTGTTTCGGTCGCCTGACCACCTGTGAGAAACCAGATGGCGATGGAGCCGATAATGGAGGCAAAGCCGAGAACGAAGCAGAGTTTGCTGAGAAGTTTGAAATGCGGGGGCTTCATAATTGGAAACCACTCGTACGAGATCAAAGATAACGCAAATTGTTTTCGTTGAATTGGCTAAGAATCCAGTTTTGAAAGGTTTTTAGATTCGTTTGGGGCGGTTTGTTTGGCACCTATGGTGTCGGTGACTCACAACATGGGCCGGCTGGGTTCCTCACGGGGCCTAGAGCCGGTGAAGTTGGAACTGATTCTCCCCAAGGGTTTGACGGCACAGTTCGACAAGATGTTCGTGGTGTGTGAAGAGCAGTATTTGAGTGCGCCTAGCCAAGTCAGCAAGTTGCGGAAGGATAGCCTTTGTCCGCTCATTATCGAAGGTGATGAGCAGGTCATCGAGAATGAGTGGCATCGGCTCGTGTTCCTCTAAATAGTGGTCGAGGGCCGCAAGGCGAAGCGCTAGGTACAATTGGTCGCGAGTTCCATCGCTTAGGCCTTCAATCGGGACCTTCGTCTGGTCTGCGCGAATGCCCATCAGGATAGGGACATCGTCTGCATTAAACTCCGCACCTAAACCGCTGAACGCGCCACGAGTGATTGCTTGGAATGCCACGCCCGATTTTTGAAGAAGAGGGCCTTGGTTCTGCTTTCGGAACTGCTCGATTTGCGTCTCCAAAAGGTGGGTCGCAAGTCGGAGGCGCAGAAAACGCGCAGCGTCGTGTCTTAAACTGGCCGCACAGGATTCGGCTTGCTGACGGAAGTCCGCGGCGGCATCGCCGGCTTTTTCCAAAGACCGCCTCTCGTTTCCAAGTCGGAATACTATTTCTCGATTGGCGGATAACGCAGATTCCTTCTCCGCCTTCTCTGCGGCAGCGATGGGTTTCCTCTCTCTCAGTTGGTCAGGGTCTTCGGCCCGAACTTTGGCCACAAACTCATCGACCGCCTGACCACGGGCAAGGCCACTGAGTGTCGTTCTCAAGCTGTCGATTCGAGTCTGTATGGACTTATGCTGTTCGAGGTGGGACAGGAACGATTCAAGGTCCGAAGAGGTGATGAGGCCCGCCATCTTGATGAGGTCAATGAGGGCTTGTTCTGTTCTTAAAACCAACTCTTGGGCATTAACTAACTCATTACTTTTATCTTCGATCTGCTCGGCCAATTGGTCTTGGCGCTGTTGGGATCTGCGGGCTTCGGTGAGGGCTTTCCAAAGAGCCGATTCGACTGCTTCCGTCGTATCGGCCTTGATTCCGAGTGAGACCGATTTGTCGGAGACGCTACTCTCATACTTGGAAATCGCCTGTGTCAGTAATTGAGATGTACCCGACAACTTCTGCCACTCATCGAATTTGACGAGGAGTTCTTTTCGCTCCTGCAGAATAGTTAGTCCAACCTCGGTCGAGGTGGTCTCGGGCAAGCCTACGGCGACACAGTGTGAAATCCAATGGGCGGTTGCGGCTCTGACAGCCTCGATGAGGCGAACGCGATGGGTTTCTAATTTGGCGAGTTCACTCTTCGAGAGACCCAGCTGTTTGTCCAATTCGATGCGCTGACCATTCGACTGCTCACCATCTTGTACGAGCTTTCTGGCCGCAGCGAAGAGGAGGGTGAATTCTTTTTCTTCAGAATGACCAAGAACTGCCGCGAGGCTCCTCTTGGCCTGTTTAATTTGATGCTCCTTCTGCTTCAGGGCCTCTTCCGCACTCCTGAGTTTTCCGAGGCGATCTCTGAAATCGGTCCAGCCCGAGCGCCATTCTTCCATTTCTAGAGGCGAAAGAGGGCGGATTCCGCAGTCGGACCACTCCGCTTCCCAAGCCTTAAGGCATGTATCCAGTTGGCTCTGGATTTCTGCACTTTTGGCGCGAAAAACGTCTATTTGGACTGCGATATCGTCCAACTGGGTTCGTTTCTCCTCAGCTTGAGCCACGGCTTCGGCATCGAGCCGGAGCTGATCCACAATGCCGTCGGCCTTTTGGACCGCGAGAGGGAAGGCTTGGTCTAGGGGCACACCAGGAATTAATTCTTCTTTGGTCCCGCCCCCTTTCCAGTCTGCCAACACTAGGGTCCAACCATGGTCTCGATACTCCCGGCTTTGGCGGAGCGCTTCATCGGTGGGCAGTTCGCCAAGACGTTGTAGTCGAACGAGTTCGGCATGAATCGATTCAGCCGTCTTTTTGGCAGCCTTGATTTTGTCTTCTTCGTCTTTAATAGCCCGCTGGAAGGTATCCAGTCGTTCGCGATAGGTCCGGAGTGTGGCATTGGCCGGGACCCTAAGCCCAGCGCATGAATCCATGTCTGAAGGAGCCCCAGCAATGTGTTGGTGCAGGTCGATGGTTTCCCGATTCAGGCGCGCGACCTCCAATTGAGTTGCATGGAACGTCCGGTCTGCATCCGTCGCCTCGGCGGCGAGAGCTAACGCCTCACGAAGCCCCGCCAAGTCGGGTTCGGGGAGAGACTTCAATTCAGATTCGCGAGTGGCCTTCTGCGCCTCCAGGCCTTCAGCCATTTGGAAATTCACCTTTTGGTCAGCCAAGGCTGTTTTCAATGCCTTGGCGGCTTCCTCGCAGGCTAGCCGAACCGGACTGCTAATTCGGTGCTTCGCCAATGAGGTTAATTCGCCGGTGAGCAACAAGTTGTCCATGCCTGCCCGAATCAATGGTTCAAGCCCCGCGAGCTGTGCTTGGGCATTGGTGAGTGCCCCCTTGCGTTCACGATAGACGCTCAACTCTTCATGCAACTGGTCGATGTCGTCGGCCAGGGCCAAAAGAGCGGGAGCCGTCGCGCAGGACTGCAGCTGAGTCTGAAGTTTGGCGATTTGGGCAGTCAGGTTCTGCACTTCACCCTGAGCGGCAGTTGCGGCCTGGCGTGCTGTCTGCGCCCGGGGTGCAAAATCGCTCGCCAATTCTGGCAGTGTGGGAAGCTTGGCAAGCTTATCTGATTCTTCGATGAGGCGCCCGACCGTTGGAAGGGCGTCTTGACAGCGGGAAATCCATTGAAGGTCCCGCTCTAGTTTTAAAATATCCGCTTCGAGAAGTTTCTTTGTGGTCTCTGCTGCCGTCAGTTCCTTATCCAACTTGTCCCAGGTTTCAGGACTGACCATCGATTCGCGGCTTTGCTTGAGGAGTTCTCTATAGCGTGTCGCCGCAGGGCGGATTGAAACGTGAGTTCGAGTGTTACCCTTGAAGAGTCGTTCTGCATCCTGTTGCAGCGACTCCGCAATTTTCTGAACGGGCGTTCCACCTAAGCTGGCAGAGAAAAGTGCATTCCCAATATTGCCCTCACCGCGAAGAAGAGCCTGAGCCCCATCCTGAAGCTCTCGGGCACCGAGGCCGAACATCGCAGAAAAGTAGGGTTGGTCTACGCTGCCGATGAACGGTGCTAAGGCATTATCGGGTAACTGAGTGCCGTCTTCTTTCAGTAAGGTGTTCTTGTTGCCTTTGCGCCGCTGAAAAACCAATTGGTCGCCGGCGCGGTTGTGAATCTCACCTTGGATTCGGAGGTTGGGATAGGGATGGAGAAAGTTATCTGCAGACTGTCCGTGAATGCCGAAGAGCAGGTCCCGGATGGCTCTGAGCAACGAGCTCTTGCCGGCCTCGTTAGCACCGTAAATGACATGGAAGTCGCACGACGGCTGTGGAAACCGAAAATCAAGGTTGGTGAAGGGTCCGAACGCGGGGACTTGTAGGCGTTGAATTCTCACTAGTTCTGCCCTCCATTGGTGGCCAAAGCGTCCAAGATGATGGCGCGAACGTCGCTCAGCACTGTTGCTCGTTGTTCACCGTTTAATCCTTCTTCGACTTCGCTGCGCACTTCAAGCGGCAGAATACTGAGCATTTCCTGAATTTCTGGAGGTAAGAGAATAGGTTGTTGGTCGGTCTCATTGAGATTCGATATGACAATCTTGGTGAGGGCATCTCTCTCAGCCAGTTGAGCGATATCATAGACCGGAGAGGTGGACACGGTGATGCGTTCTATCCAGATGGCTTCAGCGCCAAGGTCTTGTGCGCTTGCCTGGAATTGAGCGTTCCAGTGCTCATCATTGCGGTGCAGAGAGCCATGCAATTGCGTTGTTCCGGAGAGGACAATTCGGGCGGCAACCAGACGTCCCTCGGCAGCTGTTACTGCTTTCCCCATCGCGTCACCAACAAGACGGGTAGCATCGGTTTCAGTCTCGACTCCGCTCAAATCGACGTTGAGTTCTTCCCAGCGGACGACATCTAAGCTGCGCCACTCAACGCCTTCAACCTGGAGGGAATCACTCACCGCGACCAATCGGCAACCGCGTTGCCCTGTTTCTTTGATGTGCCGCCCCTGGCAGTTCCCGGCAAAGACGATCCAGGGGTCCTTGTTGATCACCTCGGGCTGATGGATATGACCTAAAGCCCAATATCCGTAACCCTTCTCACGCAGTTCGGCCACCGAACACGGAGCATAAGTATCGTGCCCAGGTCTTCCTGTCAGGCTGGTGTGCAGCAACCCCAGATTGAACCGGCCCGGGACGGCCATGGGATACTCGATAGCTAAGTTTTCCGGTACGGCACGGTTGGGAAAGCCTCGTCCATGAATGGTTACCGGATGCCCGGCCACTTCCAGCGACTCAGTCGTCCGAGTTGAGAAAACGTGGACGTTCTCGGGCAAACTGAGTTTCTTGGTGATGACCGAAGCCGCATCATGATTGCCTGCGATGAGGTAAACGGGAGTCCCTTTGCTTTGGAGTCGAACCATCTGCGCACGAAAAAACAGGCCAGTGCTATAGTCTTTCCAATCGCCATCGTAGAGGTCGCCGGCGATCACGACGAAGTCCACCGACTCCTCAATCGCGAGGTTCACCAGATTTTCAAAGGCCCGTCGAGTTGCCCCTCGCAACACCTCAACCGGGGCCCCTTCGTGGGCTTCTAGTCCCTGAAGCGGGCTGTCGAGATGAGGGTCGGCAGCATGGATAAAGCGTATCATGTCGGGAGGTGGTCAATCCTGGCGGTATCGGTTGGAGAGATTCAGAATCCGGCTCGTGTGGCTGAGGCCATCCTTACGATGGACGTGACCCTCGGGTACTTTCCCCACGGCTCGGTATTTCCAGAGCGCACCGGGCCTTCGGGTCGCCAGGTTGAGGGCATCGAGTGTACAAGGCACCGGCCTAATCCACGAGATCCCTTTTAGGCTTGGGTCACCTGACCCGGCGTCCCGGACTGCTGAAGGATCAGTCTCGCTACGCGACGCTGGGTGCTATAGCAACTGGTGGGTTCCCCATCATGATACCGAACAAGAGTTCTTTTTCCATGCTCACGCGGCGTCAGTTTACTTGGCAGGCCGCTGCCGCCGTTGCCTTGCAAGGTTTGCCGGCATTAGGGGCAACGGAGGCTCACTCGGCTCGCCACCGCATTTTGTGCTGTGATTACGAGGGGAACAAAATCGCCATCGTCGCTGAGGACGGCAAGGTGGAGTGGGAGCACGCTGTTCAGACACCGCAAGACTGTTGGATGCGGCCCAATGGCAATGTGCTCGTTTGTTACCGCCATGGAGCGATGGAAATCACCCCTCAGCATGTGATTGCCTGGGAATACCGAGCGCCTGCCCAAGCTCAATGCCATTCGTGCCAGCCGCTCAAAAACGGGAGTGTTCTGATTGCCGAGTGTGGCATGAGCCGGATTGTTGAAGTGGGAAAAACGGGGCAAATTGCCAATGAAATACCGGTCGCCTCCAAAGCCAAGAACATGGGGCACCAGTTCCGAGGCACCCGCCAAACCGCCGATGGTCACTACTGGGTGTGCTTGATGGATGAGCAGAAAATTGTCGAACTCTCGCCCGAGGGCGTCCTGCTCCGCGAAATCCCCACGGCGGGTTATCCGCATGCGGCCGTTCGCCTGCCCAACCAACACCTCTTGGTCACTCTCGGACCAACGATGAAAGTCGTAGAACTGGACAAGAAATTGAACGTGGTTTGGCAAATCGACAAAAACGACCTGCCGGGAAATCCGTTGCGACTGCCCGCTGGCTGCCAGCGGTTGAGCAATGGGAACACCATCATCAGCAATTATTTGCCGGGTCCATTTCTGGGCAAACAACCCCAAGCCTTTGAAGTTACGAGAGAGAAACAGGTCGTCTGGGAATTTACCGATCACGCTCGGTTCAAAACAGTGAATCAGATTTGCGTTCTGGATGGCTCCGGAGGTCGCGCCGGAACCGAACTGCGGTAATTCGGCGTCCGTTTTTATGCGGCGACGAGTGGGAGTTAGAATTTAGACCGTCTACAGCGCTTCCATGGTGAGGCTTGATGAGCGCGGTGTTTCCGCACACGTTTTCACTTATGAGCCCCTGCAGCAGTCACCCTCCCATGGATCGTTGTCGATGGCATGGCCTGGGTATGCGGATGGGTTTCCAGCAACTCCTTGCCGCTTGGATAGTGGTTGGGTTCTTTGCCATCGGGCTGCGGGGGGCTGCACCGCTCGCTGGGAGCGGCACAAACCACTGGGCTTATCAGCCGGTGGGGAACCCGACGCCTCCCCCGCGTGTGGATCCCTCTCACACCGAAATTGATCGGTTTATCGTTTCTGCACTTCAGTCTCGCAGTCTGTCCCTATCGCCACCGGCCTCTCGGTTGGACTGGATTCGGCGCGCCACCGTTGACCTCACTGGGCTGCCTCCGTCTTGGGATGAGGTTCAGGGTTTCTTGTCGGATGCGTCGCCCGATGCCCGTGAGAAGGTGTTGGACCGATTGCTCAATTCACCACGCTACGGTGAGCGCTGGGGCCGTCACTGGTTGGATCTCGCCCGCTATGCCGACACTCACGGTGGGAGCGCCATTGGTTTCACGCGGTTTCCGTTCTCCTACACCTACCGGGATTACGTCATCCGATCCTTCAACGCCGACGTGCCTTACGAGCGGTTTGTGACCGAGCAAATCGCCGCCGATCAACTGGGTCTGAAGGAGAATGATCCGGCCCTCGCGGGATTGGGCTTTCTCACCGTCGGCATGCAATACCGCAATCGGCACGACGTGATCGACGATCAGATTGATGTCGTTTCACGGGGATTGATGGGACTGACCGTGGCCTGTGCCCGATGCCATGATCACAAGTTCGATGCCATTTCCACCCGAGACTACTATTCCCTCTACGCGGCATTGGCTGCCAGCGGCGTGCCCGATTCTCTGCCGGTGATTGATTCTGGCAAAACCAACGACGCGCGCCGTGACTATCAGCGGGAGTTGGTGCGTCTCCAGACCCGTCACGATGACATGGCTGCGGAACACAATGAGGTGATGCGCGGCCGCCTGCGGATGCAGGTGGGCCTCTACTTGCGCGAGATCGCCAAGGGGGTTCCGGAGCAGGATGTCTCCACCGAGTTCCTGTCCTACCGCACCGATGACATCCGCCCGTTGATCTTCAATCGTTGGCGCGATTACCTCGCTGGAATGCCCGATACAGATCCTGTGTTCGGGCCCTGGGTGCGCCTGGCACGAGTGCCGGCGGACGGATTTGAGGCGGCGTGCACGAATTTGGTGAACGCGCTGCTCAAGGAGAACGGGGACCCGGCCGCCATCAAGGACTTGCACAAACTCCCCGCTGAAGCCCCGCGATGGAATCCCCGGGTTTTGGAAGCGATGGGGCGGAAGCCTCGCAAATCCCTCGCTGAGGTCGCGGATGCTTATGGGGAGGTTTTCGCTGGCGTGCATCAAGCGTGGTTGAAGGCGCTCATGACGGCGTCGGCCGAAGCGGCAAGCGGGGCAGAACTCACTCCGGACGAAGACCCTCGGCAACTCGAAATCAACAGCCCGGTCCAGCGGCAATTGCGTCGTCATCTTTACGGTGGAAACACTCCGACCGCGGTGACGGAGGCAGTCGCCTTGAAACTTCTCAATCGCACCGTCAATGACACTTTGGGAGGACGCCGAGGGAGCATTCACGAGTTGCACCTGAACGCGGCAGGATCTCCGGCCCGCGCCATGGTTCTGAGCGAGTCTCCGGCCCCCGCCGCATTCCATGTGCTGAAGCGGGGCAACCCATTGACCCGAGGCGACGTGGTTAAGCCGCAATTCTTGTCCGTGCTGAGCCGATCGGGTGCGGAACCCTTTCCTGAGGGTTCCCGCCGGCTCGGTATGGCCCGCGCGGTGGTTTCTCCGGAAAACCCCCTCACACGCCGGGTCTTGGTGAACTGGGTTTGGCAGCATCATTTCGGCCAAGGTTTGGTCCGAACGCCCGACGACTGGGGCACGCGGGGTAACCGTCCGACGCATCCGGAATTGCTCGATCATTTGGCGTCGGTCTTCGCGTCAGATGGGGGATCCATCAAGCGATTGCACCGCCGCATCCTGCTCTCGGCCGTGTATGCGCAAGGGTCTCTGGAGAACGAGAAGGCCAGAAATATCGATCCAGACAACCAGCTTTGGTGGCGCATGCCGACTCACCGACTGGAGATGGAGGCGATGCTGGACTCCATGCTGTGGGCATCGGGTGAACTCGACCTGACCATGGGCGGGAAGCCCTTCGATCGTCAGGCTCAAGCCGGAGTGCTGCGTCGCAGCGTCTACGCCTTTGTGAACCGAGACATCTTGTCAAACTTATCGAGCACCTTCGACGCGGCCAACCCGAGCTCATGCACCGCCCGTCGACCGGACACCACGGTTCCCCAACAGGCCCTCTTCGCACTGAACTCGGAGTTTGTCCAAGACCGGGCCAAGGCGCTGGCTGCGCTGACCGGCAAGGTTGCGGGCAAGGACACCGTCCTGCACGTCCGGGAGCTTTACCGCCGCGTGTTTGCTCGCGAGCCCCGACCTGCAGAGCTCGATCGTATCGTGCGTTTTGTGCGGGCTGGCGACGAAACGGCTCAGGCCGCGGCGTGGCAGCAGGCAGCGCATTCGTTGCTCGCTTCGAATGAGTTTTCATTCGTGGACTGAACTGGACCTCATGAACACCTCACTTCCTCATTCACGGCGCAACTTCCTGAGGCGTTGCGGCATGGGCTTCGGATCTCTGGCTCTTGCCGACCTGGTGTGCCAGCCAGCCTTGGCCGGAGACATGCCCCTGGTCCCGCACTTTGCTCCCACCGCAAAACGGGTCATTCATGTCTTTCTCAATGGCGGCATGTCGCAGGTAGACACGTTTGATCCCAAGCCTGAGCTCACGCGTCGGGCGGGCCAGATGCTGCCCTATGAAAACCTCCAGACGGAGCGGAAGACGGGAGTCGCCCTTCCATCGCCCTTCACCTTCCGGCAACACGGTCAGAGCGGGATCCCGATCAGCGATCTTTTCCCTCACCTTTCCCAATGTGCGGACGAATTGGCGGTCATCCGGTCGATGCATGTCGAGCTGCCCAGCCACGAGCTGTCGCTCATGCTCATGAACACCGGAGATCAGCGGCTGGTGCGTCCGAGTTTTGGCTCGTGGTTGACGTGGGGCATGGGATCCGAGAACCAGAATTTACCGGCCTTTGTCGCCTTATGCCCAGGCGGGATGCCGGTGGGTGGAGCCGCCAATTGGCGCTCGGCGTTCTTGCCGGGTTCCTATCAGGGAACGCACGTCGACACCTCACAAGCCGATCCCCGGAAGTTGATCGACCACATCCGCAACGCGCGCCTCGGACCTCAAGATCAGCAGCGGCAGTTCGACTTGTTGCGAGAACTCAATGCCGATCACTTGGCATCTCGGCCCGGTGAGGCGGCCCTTGAGTCGCGGATTCGATCCTTCGAACTGGCTTACCGTATGCAAATGGAGGCGACCGATGCCTTTGATGTGGATCAGGAACCCGCACACATCCGGAAGGCTTACGGCGAAGGACCGCAGAATCGGCAGCTACTCATCGCTCGCCGCCTCGTCGAACGCGGGGTGCGATTTGTGCAGACGTGGCACGGCAACATGCAGCCATGGGACAGTCATTCAAACATCCGTGAAGAACACCGCAAGGTCGCCAATGAGTGCGATCAAGGCCTTGGGGCTTTAATCATGGATTTGAAGCAGCGGGGTATGTTGGAGAGCACCCTCATCTTGTGCAGCGGAGAGTTCGGGAGAACGCCGTCGGTGGAGATGGGACAAAACGGATCGGGAGCCGCACAGGGCAGGGACCACAATCATTGGGGTTTTTCCCTCTGGATGGCAGGAGGCGGCATCAAGGGTGGAACCATTCATGGAGCGACCGACGACTTCGGCTTTCGGGCCGTCGAGAATCCGGTCTCAGTTCACGACTTGCATGCGACCATGCTGAAGCTCTTGGGCTTCGACCATGAACGCCTCACCTTCCGTCATGCTGGCCGCGATTTCAGGCTGACCGACGTCTTCGGCAACGTGGTCCGCGAGGTCATCGCCGCGGGTTAGGGGGCGACCCAGGTCGACCGATCCAAGCGGGCTAAAAACGTCTCCGATTAGGAACTTGATCGAAAATCTAAACGCGCCGCTTAGGATTTCAACCTCACAATCCATCTCATTCAATTTCAATCAGTTCCGGGCGTCTTAAGCCGATGTGCTCAACACGGCCCTCTTCGGCCAGACCGCGGCTCAGTGGTGCGGCGCGAATCCCGGCCAGAAAGGCAACATCAAGGCGCTGCTCATTGCCTGCCAGTAATCCCAGAAAAGCTGCCGCCTTCGACCGACTAACCTTCGAAGAGAATTGTTAACGTTCACCCGGTGCTCTGTTTGCTCGATTCCTGCAGATTCGAGATTTCGGATCCTGAATGGACCTCCCGAGTTGTTGTTTCCCCTCGTTTTTCTTGGCTGACGTGCCGCTGTCGTTGGCAACTGACACTGGGATGCTGCGATTCGATGCTAAAAAAACGGGGGCACCTCCAATTGGGTGCCCCCGCTAAACTGAGCCGTAAGGAGTAATTTCTTAGGGCTATTGATGCTCTGCGATGATCACTGCACCACAACGATGCGGTAGTAGCGCTGGCCGTTGGGGGTGCGGTTGTCGAGGAGCTCGCGGAGGGTTCCGGTTCCTTGGGTGGTGACGGGGAGTCGGACCCAGGTGCCGTCGAGCGACTCCTTGGATTCCGCGGCGTAGGTCCGTCCCGGCAGCGACCTGAAGGTCAAGCGGGTCGCCGGGCTCGGCCCTTCGATCCGTCGAACCATCGGAGCCAGCACCATGTCGCCACGGCGGGAGAGGTTCTGGATGCGGAGATCGTCCGCAGCCACGGTGTCGGCCTCGCGGAACACCTCGATTGCGCGGAGGAAGTCGGCTAGAGCCTTCTGTTCGCCGCCGTCGGTGTTGAATCCGACGGTGGTGCCGGCCGGGACCAAGTCGATCCGGTTGGTTCCCTGGGTGAGCGGGAAGTAGCTATCGCCGCCAGACGCCATGAAGTTCAACGTCACGATGCGGAAGGTGCGGTTCGTATCGCCCACGATCTGGCCGTTCTCGACGACCATGTCCTGGCTGTCGTCGGCGCGAATCACGACGAGATTGCGAAGGCGTTCACCGCGGACGCTGATCGAGGTAGGGACGCCGTTGGTGTCGCGTACGTAAGTCATCGGAGCGTTGGTTGGGATGAAGCTAAAGCTGATGCCCGAAACCTGCGGGAACTGTCCCGGGGTGCCGCTGCCGGCAACGGCCCACTCCATGGTGTCGCGCAGCTGCTGCGCTGTGAGGGTGACGAGCGACAGTGTGTTGTTGAACCGGAGGCTGTTCTCGATGTCGAGCTGGCTGACGTCCCCGGCCTGCTTGCCGACGCGCGGGTTGGCAGGAGGCGGAGTTAAGGCGACAAAGCCGCCGGAGGACGAGACCGCGCCGATGGAATCGCGGATGCCACCACCGTTCTTGAGGGAGACCGCAGTGTTGGGATCGGTCTGGCGCGCGCGCCAAAGGTTGGCGTCGGCGGTCAGGTCTCCAAGGTTCGTCTCCTCGGTGCGAACACTGCTCCGGATGCCGTTCAGGTACACCGAGGTGCGTCCGAAGCGGTTGCCGTCCTTGCCGTCCACGATGTTGGCGAGGCGGGTGACGACGTCGACGACGTTCGAGGACGGGGCCACGTTGCCGGTGTCGAGTACGCCTTGGATGTCTGTGGCGTAGGCGCCGCTGCGGGCGTCAAAACCCGTGAGACGGCCGGCCTCGTCAAAGCTGGCGATCAGGCGGCCAACATAGCGATAATTCGAACCGGTGTTCACTACGTAGACCGGCTCGCCGGTGGCGGAGCTAAACAGGGTCGGGTAGGGGCTGGCGGTGAAGTCCTCCGGCCGCAGGCGGTCGGAAGGCTTGGCAAAAACGCTGTGGGAACCGCCCGCAACGATGATGTCGACGTCGCGCAACTGGCGGGCGAGCTCGAACTCACGCGAAAACTGCTGGAGGTGGGTCATGAGGATCACCTTGTTAACACCGAGGGCGAGCAGGCCGTCGACCGCCGCCTGGATGTCGGCCAGGAGGTTCTGGGAGACGCCGATGTTTCCGGGTGAGGAGATCGATCGGAGCTCGGTGACCGTGCCGCCGACCAGACCGATCTTCTGTCCGCCGACGGTGATGACGGCGCTCTTGGCGACTTTGTTCTTCATCGCGGAAACCTCTTGGGCATCGGCGGTGACGAGGCTGGCCATGCTGCTGTCGGTGGCGAAGTTGAGGTTCGCGCTGAGGTAGGGGAACGCTGTGCCCGCGTAGCCGGCGGCGGTGTCCGGGAGGATGAGACTGCGCACCTGGGCCGTGTTGTCGTCGAACTCATGGTTGCCGAAGCAGGACGCATGGATGCCGAGGGCGTTGAGGATGGTGATGTCGGCGCGGCCTTTAATCCCGTTGAAGGGGGCGGCGGGATCGGCGCTCGCGGTGAAAAACGGGCCGGGGATGTAGTTGTCACCGCTGGCGAGAACCAGCGTGGCGGCGGGGTACGCAGACTTGAGCGCATTCAACACCGACGAAAACCGCGGAGCGTCGTCGAGGGCGGCGACGCCGGCCTCGAAGTCTGAGGCGTGGAGCACCTGGAAGGTGAGCGCGCCGCCGATGGCGCGGGTGATGGTGAGGTTGACCGGGGCGCTGGTGGAGGTGAGCCCAAGGTTATCGGTGGCCACCGCGCTGAGGATGTGGGTGCCGACCGGCGCATTAGCCAAGGTGAAGCTGAACGGCGCGTTGGTCGAGGTGCCGAGCTTGGTGGCACCGGCGAAATAGTCGACCGAGCGGACCGAGCCGTCGATGTCGCCTGAGGAGACCCGGAACGCGAGGCTGTAGGGCGCTGAAGCGACGGTGTTCGCTGTCGGCGCGGTGATCGCAACCGTGGGCGCGATGTTGCCGGCGGTGATGTTGATGCTGCGGCTCGCCTCCGAGACGGCGCCGCTGTTGTCGGTAGCTACAACGCGGTAGGTGTGCGCACCGACCGTGGGATTGAAGGTCCAAACCCAGGGGAAGGCGGTATCTTCACCCAGTTTCACGCCGTCTTCGAAGAACTCGACCTTGACCACGATGCCGTCGGTGTCGGCCACGGTGGCGGTGAAGGGCAGGGTACCTTGGGCGTAGGAGTTGCCGGACGGCAGGCTGATCGCGATCGTCGGGACGACGTTGGCTGCGCGGCCGGTGCCTACGCCGGGCAGCGTCACGCGGTAGGCGAGGAGCATGATGTCCACCTGAACCGCGTTGGTCCCGACCGGGATGCCGTTGTGGTAGACGACGTCCGCCTTGAAGTCATTGTCGTTGCCCAAGAGCATCAGGTAGTCATCCGGATTTGCGGGATCCTTGAGCGGAATTAACGAGATCGCTTCCCACTTCTCGCTCAGCGAGTTCACATCTTGGTTCGTGCTGGTGTTCAACCCGAACTTCGCGAGCTGAGCGGCATCGAGCAGGTCGACGAAGTCCTGACGGGCGACCGGCGTGATCCCTTCAGGCAGCGTGGTGCCGGTGTTGGGCAGTGATATTTGGCCCGGCGCACCCCGCTCGAGATCGTAGGCGGTGCCGGCTATATTCGACGCGGTCGCGGTCGAGGCGAGGACGATCCGCTTGTAGGTCGGCGAAAGGCCGGGGGTCGCGCCGCGGCCGATGCCGTCGCGTTCCAGCACCAAAAAGGTGCTGGCGTTCAGCGCGACAACTTCGCTGACCGGGGTATGGTTATTGGTCGTCGTGTTGCCGTTGAGCGTGAGCTGGTAGACGTGTTCGGCGACGACTTTCCCGTAGGTGGCAGACACGGGGTCGGCGTCGAGCTGAAGGATGCGGGTATTGCGGCCGAGGCCGCCGGCGCCGCCATCCTGAATGGTCGGCGACTGGAGGAACGCCACCAGGCGCTTACCGTCGGGGGTCAGGGAGAGTCCCTCGAGACCGCGGTTGTTGCGACGCCCGGAGGTCGGGGCGGAGTTGCCGGTGAAGTTGAGCCGGCCCGGGAACGAGCCTTGCGCCGGGAGCAGCGCAGCCGGGGGAAGAATTGTCTCCATCAGTCGAGCTTCGGAATTAAAGCGGAACATCGCCGGGCCATATTCGTCGCTCACCCAATAGCCGCCGTCAGCGGTGAGCACCAGACCCTCTGCGTCCAGAGATCGCCGGCCGCCACCGATGGAACCGGCCGGAGCCTGGGGCACCACCGGGTCGTTGGTGTTGGCTGCATCAAATCCTGTATAGGGAAGACCCTCGCTGCCATAGCGGAACAGGACCGTGGAGGTGTTGGTGAAGGTGATCTGCTGCTGGGTGATCGGACCTTCGCCGTAGTAAGGCGAGATGACGAAGTCGTACATCTCGAGGCGAGGACGGTAGTCGGTGGCGCCATCGCCGAATCCGCGATCTGGCAGGCCCACGATTCGGCCGGAGATCCGGCCAGCGGTGTAGACCAGCGAATTGGTGTCGATAGCCATGGCAGAGAAGCCGCCGAGGGTGTCCTGCCGGCCGTCGCCGGCCTTGTCGAAGGTGGCGGCCGGCACACGTCCGACGCCCACTAGCCCCTTGTTGACGAATCCGGCGAACTGTCCGAACGCCAAGGTCGCAGAGGCCGCGAGTAGGGGTATGGATAGAATGGTTCTGGGTAACATCCCCATCAGATTACCCGACCGTAGGTTACGGGAGGGTTGGACCGCTGTTAAGCTTGGGTTAACTCGAGTCCGGATACGGAGAGGTCGTGGCCGGATCAAGAAGGGGTGGCTGGCGGGAGGTTGTTACAACTAAAAGAAATCGTAACACGGTGACCCATTTCCAATCTCGGTTTTAATCCACGGAGGCGATTTTCTGGGCCCTCGCCCCGTCTTGCGAAAGAATCCGCGGCGCCATCACCTTTTGTCTCATTGGATCGTTTCGGCCGCGACCCAACGCCCAAGAACCCAAGCGCGGTGAACTGCGCCGCCCACCCCGGATCACCCAATCACCTCAAACCCACCGACCTGCCGGAAGTGGTCATCGAAGGCGGCGACGCGTTTCACCCCCAATCGCCGCATCACGACGAACGAAATCGCATCGCAGAAGGGATAGGACTTGTCCGCGTGCTGCCTCAGAAACTGGATGGCCGCGCGGTGGTCGGCGTCGGTGACCTCCGCGAAATGGAGCAGCGGATTTTCCCAGAAGTCGGCGATAATCTTTTCGCGCACCGCCAGTGAACGGGCGAAGGTCGCATGGGTTTCCGCGAACACTAAGGGCGTGCTCACGAAGTGGGTCCGCTCTTGAAACAGTGCGGCCAGACACTCGCGCGCCCGGGCATGATGGGTCTGGCGAGCATCTCGGAAGGCGATCCAGAACGACGAATCGAGGAAGACTCGGTGGCTGTGCATCAGTGTCTCGCCTCCGATTCGGCCAGCACCCATTTACCCCGTTTCTTTATATATTTTTTGGCCGTTCCGTAGAGGTAGTGGTCGTGGTTGATGGCAGCATCCTCCGGCAATTCGAGACCGGCATCCGACGGCGTGGGCTCCAGCATGGGGTTGGCTGCCCACGCGGTGTCGGGCACCCGCATCTTGTCGTCAATGCAGCCACGGATCACTGCCGCCATCGTTTCACCCCGGCGCGCCGCCTCAGCCTCAATGAAACCGTGCTCGGTGCGCGTCAGATAAATTTGGGTGCGAACCATACCCACGGACTCGTTGAGGCCTCTGGACAGCGCGGGGAGATCGCGCAAGACATCCGGCGGTTTTGGCGCGCTCGAATACTTCAGCGGCTTCTTCATGAGCTACATATACATCGTGATACATAGACATCGCAATTACTTTTCAAAGCCCGGAATCGAACCACGTCGGCGAACTCATCTAGGTTGAGCAGCACTGAGCAGAGTTCGGTACTCTGGGAGAGACACTGGTGATGGCCCGGAGGAGCAAATGCCGGCCCATCGACGAGCCTTTTCACTAAGGAAGAGAGTGTTGCTTCGATTGTGGTGGTGAATTTGAGGGCGCTGCGCACGCTGTTGGCTCTTGGTCTCCCCAGTTGCAGGCCATGGTTTTGATGAAGTCCCTCGTTTCCCCTAAAATTTCTTCCGTTGCCGTCATCGGCGGCGGACCGGCGGGTTTGCGTGCTGCGGAAGTCGCGGCCTCGGCAGGTTTGCAAGTCACCCTGTACGAAGCCAAAGCCTCCGTTGGCCGGAAGTTTCTGGTCGCTGGAAAGGGCGGACTCAACATCACCCACGGAGAAGCTCTAGATCGCTTTTTGACGCGGTACTCCGGACCGGGTCAACCGACTGAGTTCTGGCCGAAATTGCTCAGCGAGTTTGATCCTGGGGCACTGCGGAATTGGGCCGCCGGACTGGGCGTGGAAACCTTCCAGGCCACCACGGGGCGGGTCTACCCCGTCGAGATGAAGGCCGCACCGCTGTTGCGCCGCTGGGTGGCTCGCCTGCGCGGACTCGGTGTGACCTTTGAGGTGAATCACCGCCTCGTGTCCTTGAAGTCGTTGGCAGGGACCTCGGTTCAAAGGGGCGAACCCGAGACCATCGAGGGATCGGATTCCAGTGCGAGGGGTTTCCAATTGGGTTTTGCCAATGGAGCGACAGCCACGGCCGATGCGCTCATCCTTGCTTTGGGTGGTGGGTCATGGCCCGAGACGGGATCCGACGGTGCTTGGGCCGGGTTGTTGGAGTCGCTCGGTCTCACGGTGCATCCGCTGGCTCCGGCCAACTGTGGTTGGGAATGCGATTGGCCTGCGAAGGTTCTGGCGCGTGTCGAAGGCAAGCCGTTGAAGAACATCCATGTTCGCGCGGGTGATGCGCTGGCCATCGGGGAGCTGCTTGTGACGCGCTATGGGCTCGAGGGCGGCGCGATTTACCAACTCGGGGCCGCACTGCGTGCCATGGCCGAACCGGCCATCGCCATCGACTTCAAGCCAACCTTCAGTGTCGAGCAGTTGGTTTCTAAGATGGAGTCGGCGCGACGTAATTTTCTTAACGAGGCCCTCCCTCGGTGGCGCATCGGGGACGCGGCGCACGCCTTGTTGTCGGACCGGCCCTGGACCGACGCCATTTCTTTGGCGCGCGCCGTGAAGCAGTGCGTCATCCCGCTCAAGAGGCCGCGTCCTTTGGCTGAAGCCATTTCTTCGGCGGGCGGAGTGAGTTGGTCGGAGATCGATGATCGACTCATGGTTCGACGGTTTCCCGGCCTGTTCGTCGCGGGCGAGATGGTGGACTGGGAAGCGCCGACCGGCGGATACCTCATGCAGGGTTGTTTTGCGATGGGGTCCCATGCGGCTCGGTCCGTTGTGGATTGGCTGGGTCAACGCGGTTGAACCCTGCACCTCAGACTCTACTCCGGGAATCCACGGACGAAGGGTCTTTGGACTCCGGATTGAACACGGCGTTGGAATGGCAGAGCGGTCGGGGCCAATTCCTATCCGTTGTCATTCGGCACGTTCTGCTCATGCTTGGCGCCGCTCTCCATGCGAATCTCCGAATTACCGAGCGGTCTTCAGCGGGCCAAGGCCCTCTGCGGATTCATGTTGATCCTCACTTGGACTGGTCTGGCGGAGTCTCGGGTTGATCGGGATTTCGCCACGCTGAAGGCCGACGCCCAGAAGTCTTTTCAAGACGGCGTCACTCCCTTCGTTAAGACCTACTGTATCGGCTGCCACGGCCAAGATCGGCAGAAGGGGGGGATTAATTTTCAGCCGGCGCTCAGCAATGCGGGCGATGCGACGATCGCTAAGCGGTGGAAGCAGGCCGCCGCCAACGTGAAGGCCCACGACATGCCGCCGGCCAATGCCAAAAAGCAGCCAACGGATTCGGAGCGGCAGGCATTTCTGAACGGAATCGCTCAGATCAAATTTCTGAGCCAGAAGGATCCCGGGCTGTTCGTGATTCGTCGCCTCACCAAGGTCGAGTATGGCAATACGCTGCACGATCTCTTCGGCGTGGATCCGGCGATCGCCCAGGAGTTACCGGACGAGGTGATTGGGGAGGGTTACTTGAACACGTTGTCGCCCCTTCAATCGGAGCAGTACCTAAGCATCGCCAACGAGGTGCTGGATCGAATCCTGCCCCGGGGTGGAGCGACTCCGAGTTCCGCGCAACGGCGTTGGTTGGGGTCGGTGCCTCGAAGCGGTGCTGACCTGCGTGTCGCAGCAAGAACGGCGGCGGGGTCTCTGGCTCGGAAGGCTTATCGACGTCCTCCCGCCGAAGCAGAACTGGACGTGCTATTGGGTGTGTTCGACCTAGGGCGTACGAACGGACTGGCCTACTACGAGGCGCTGCGTCTGATG
>CAINWP010000307.1 GCA_903854475.1 uncultured Verrucomicrobiota bacterium | reverse complement strand
CGTCATTCTTTGGGCTGCATTTGGTAGGGACGGTGTCTCACCGTCCATTCCCTGGGCTGTCCGATGGGGCACATCGGGACCGAGAGGACTCGATCCCTACCGGGGAATGGCGCTGACCTGTCAGGGCATCGATGCAGAGGCGTTTCGGTGTCTGCAGCGATCGGCTCATGATCGCCGAGTTGCACCGGGCGATGTGCGACAGACGATTGACGGACGATTGACGTTGGGGTGAACACTGTTTCACTCCAACCATGGAAACCGTGACCCTCCATGACCTGCGTCAGAACTGGCCCGAGGTTGAGAAGCGGCTCGCGGTGCTGGGAGAACTCACCGTGACGCGTGATGGCGCGGTCGTGGCGCCGCTGAAACTGCCGCGACTCTCCAAGGTTAAGAAAGCTGCAAAGCGCTTCGATCCGGCCGTGCACGCCGTGTTGATCCGGAAAATATGGAGCGACAAGAAACCACCCTTCACAATCGATCAGAAGTTGGCAGAGGAGCGGACGGAGCGTTTCTTCGGGTGAAGTTCCTCATCACACCAACGACGAGCAACAGGCCGCTGCTGCCCGCGCCCTTGGCTACAGAGTGGTGCTGCCACGCTGAATCAAAATGAGCGATTCGGACTGCAGGGCAGGGCGATTCTGAGATGGATGAATGGCTCCATTTCAATCAGAGTTTGCACTATTGAAAGTCATCGGTGTTCGGTTCTGAGCTCAATGTGCCGAGTGCTGATTGCCCGATGCGAGGATTCTCCAAAATGAACATCAGCTCACAACTCGATGGTGAAGGGTGGACGATCTTGCTGGGGGAGTTGTCGGAGGCTTTGGGTTCTGAGGGGCCATTAGTGAAACTCTGTCTGATCAGATCCGCGGCCTGCCTATTTGGAGGCATGGACGGACGTACCTCGGGTGACTTAGATGTTTGGAAACCGGCGAGTGACTTCGACAGGCGTGAGCTTCAACGGGCCGCAGAAAAGATCGGGCTTTTGTTCGATCCCAAACAGAGCCTCGAGCCCAATCGACCCTATCTTCAATTGGTCGAGCCCGGAATATCTCAGCTCGGGGATTTTGAACCGGTTTTCGTTGAGCGCATGGGAAGGCTTCAGTTGTTCAGGCCACCCATTGAGAACTTGATCGCTGCCAAACTGGTGCGGTCGGCAACAAAGGATTTAGGCGATATTCGTTTTTTGATCGGTCGCCACCATCCGAGTCTAGACAAGGTTCGCTCAGTGGTTTCTTCATTTCCGGAACCGGCTCGTGGGTGGGCGATGGAGAATCTCGTGTATTTGGATCTTTTAAAACCCCAGCCATGACTGCCCGAGAAGAGGAATTAGTCGCAGTTGCCTTGTTAGGCGACCCGGAAGCGGAACTAGTCTGTTTCCATCAAAAACGGTGGAGGGAGCTGGCTGCGTTGGTTCGGTACGCGCAGCGGGATGTGCCGGTGGCACTCTCCCAAACCGACCCGGCATTGTATCGGACCCTCCGTGAACAGGTGACTCGGTTTTATTTGAGGGGCGGTGGCGCGTATTCTTTGGAGAAACTGGAGGCAATGGCCTCTGCCCAGGACGGAGTCGAAAACACAGATGCGATTCGAGATGAGGCCGATCGCGTCGGGTGACCCTCCTCTTTTAGAAACTCAGGCTGGAGTGGCTGAGGACCTGCAGTGATCGATCCGGCTGTCAGCGAGTTGCTTCAGGTTTGATTCAGGTCTGCTTCAGGAAATCTTGATAGGCTCCGCGGATGCCTTCTTCGAGGGGGATCTTCGGCGACCAGCCCAGGGAGTTGAGGCGGGTGGTGTCCATGAGCTTGCGGGGCGTGCCGTCGGGTTGGGTGGCATCCCAGTGGATCGTTCCCGGGTATCCGAGGATTCGCGCCACCGTCTCGGCCAGTTCGCGGATGGTCAATTCTTGGCCGGAACCCACGTTGATGAACTCTTCGGCCGAGTAGTTCTCCATGAGGAACACCAATGCATCGCCCAAGTCGTCGGAGTGCAGGAATTCTCGAAAAGGGGCCCCTGTGCCCCAGCAGGTGACGGAGGCCGCACCCGCCACCTTGGCCTCATGGAAGCGCCGGATGAGCGCCGGGAGCACGTGCGAACCCAGCGGGTCGTAATTGTCTCCGGGGCCGTACAAGTTTGTCGGCATTGCCGAAATGAAATCACAACCGTATTGGCGGCGGTAGGCCTGGCACAGCTTGATGCCGGCGATCTTGGCAATGGCGTACCACTGGTTGGTAGGTTCCAGCGGCCCAGTGAGCAGGTATTCCTCCTTGAGGGGTTGAGGTGCTAACCGCGGATAAATGCAGGAACTGCCCAAAAAGAGAAGCTTCCGGACGCCGTGCCGCCGTGCTGCGTCGATGACGTGGTTCTGAATAGCCAGGTTCTTGAAGAGGAACTCGCCCGGGAAATCGTTGTTGGCTTTGATGCCGCCGACTTTGGCGGCCGCCAGAAAGACGTATTCCGGACCTTCATTAGCAAAGAAGTTGTCGACCGCCTGGTAGTCGCAAAGGTCTAACTCGCGGGAGCGCTTGCCGATGAGGTTCTGGTATCCCCGCCGTTCCAAGCTCCGCCAGATGGCGCTTCCGGCCAGGCCGTGGTGGCCAGCGACGTAGATTTTTGAATCAGTGGTCAGGGACATGGGACGGATTAGAACCGCCCAATTGAACCCGGGCAGGATGGGCTGCTCGCGATTAAATTGCCTGAGAAGACGAGCCCATGGCAACGGTTCAACGGCTCCAATTTCCCGCGCTGAGATCTCTGGTCAACTCTGGCCCGCACCCTGCCAATTTACTCGGGGAATGGCATCCCTAGCGCATCCGGCTCCATCGCTGGCCCGCGTTCCGTACTCGACTGGCTCGCACCCTGCCGATTTATTCGGGGAATGGCATCCCCTGCGCATCCAGATCTATCGCGGGCCCGCGTTCCGTATTCGATCTTCATCACGTTGGCGCTGTTCGGCGTGTCCGTCTTTGGTACCAGCTTTTGGATTCGAACCCAGACACGGCCGCCTCACGATCCTCTGTTCTTGACCGCCCATCATCAACTCCCGGGCTATCAATTTCAGGAGGTTCCATTGGGGGCGCACGTTGCGGAAACCTTGGCCACCACCCACCTCTTCAATGGCCATTTCTTTGATAGCCATTCTAATAGGGTCTCCGTGTTTGAGGCTCAGTGGCAGGCGGGGCAGGGCAATGGGGGAAGCCTTGGTCACACTCCTGAGATTTGCTGGGTGGGCCAAGGGTTCCGAACTGTCCGCTTCAATGAACCTTCAGAAGTGTTCCTCAACTTTGCAGGCCGGCGGATTTCTTTCCAATGCCGAGTCCTCAGGCATCCACAACTTCCCACGCCCGAGATCACTCTTTGGGCCGCCTGCGTGGATGGGCGTTGGGATGACGTTTTGGTCGGACCTCCGCCCAACCTGAATGATGGAGCCGTCACTGTGGGTGCCTACATTCAGGAGGTCGGGCGGACTCTCACTACGCGGTGGGCCTCGGTCTGCCGACTTGTCCAAAATCCGTTTCACGTCGGAGCTCGTAAGCAATTCATCCGCTTCTCTATGCCTCTCAATACCGGGTGGGAGCCGGCCATTACCGAACTGGAGCGTTTCGCGCAGCAATGGCTCGAACCGCAGGGGCCACTATCAAAGGGATGAACCCTTCGAGCTCGTGAGGCAACGGGGTGGGTTGTTGGTGTTTTGGTCTCGGCAGTCGTGTGTGGGAGATTTCTGAGATCGCTGTGTAGGGTGGGTCTCCGGGAATGGGTGGCGGGGACTGGGGGGTGTTGGTCCATTCGGGACGGAGGCTTCTCTTGATTTTTTGGAAGGGCCTCTTTCAAGTGGTGTTCTATGAGAGTGAGTTGGCTGGGGTTGCTTTTTGCGATTGCTGCGTGGGTTGGCTGTGGGCGCTCGGATCCGGCGGAGGGACAGGCCAAGGCCGGCAAGCCGGAGTCCAATCCCTTGTTGGCTCCGGTGGATTACTTGGGGGCCACTGCCGCAGGGAAAAAGTCGGCCGAAAAGACCGCTAGCCTGGCTCCGGTTCTGTCGGCGTTGCAGCAGTTTCATGCGGCCGAAGATCGCTACCCGTCCCAGTTGCAGGAGTTGGTGCAAGCCGGGTTTCTGGCACGGGTACCGGAGGCACCTTCCGGACAAGTCCTGCGCTATACTCCGACCGATGGGTCCGTGCGGTGGGTGACACGGCCGACCCCATAGGCTACGAGGTGGCGTTTAAGGCCGGTTGAGGCAAGCGGATGCATTGTTGGCCTCATGCCACTCTCGAACGACGGAATGGTCTTCCTGAGGAGGGGACCCTCAAGGGGCTTCGAGATCGACCAACACCGGACGGTTTGAACGAGTGCCAGCGATGCGTTTCAGGTCGCTGGAGACGGCAGCAAACATCACCCGATTGGTGTGTCCCTTGAAGCTACCGGCGATGGAGGTGGCGCCGTCTGCGATGCGGACTCGGTGCAGGTTCTCGGCCGAAAACTCGATCACTAACAGTTGGTCTTCGTCACGATTCATCACGGCCACATGCAATGAGCGCCGCAATTG
>CAINWP010000306.1 GCA_903854475.1 uncultured Verrucomicrobiota bacterium | reverse complement strand
CACCAAAACCCGAGCGGAGCGGTATCAGGCCGGAGCGAGCCTTGGAGGCGAACACCCAACCCCCTCGCGCAAAGCGCGAAAGCTGATCCTCCTTCCCAGAGCCTACTCAGCGAGCGGAGGCCTGATACCGCGGAGCCACGCCCACCAAAACCGCAGCGGAGCGGTGTCAGGCCGGAGCGAGCCTTGGAGGCGAACACCCCAACCCCCTCGCGCACAGCGCGAAAGCTGATCCTCCTCAGAGCCTACTCAGCGAGCGGAGGCCTGATACCGCGGAGCCCATCGCCGTTCCAAGCCCGCTCGGACACCCAGCGAAGAGCTCCATCGAGATCAGTGAACTCACCGTCCAATTGTGCGGAATAGGCCTCCTTCAGGATGGCTCCCAACTGCCGGCCACCCGTCCACCCCTTGGACAACAAATGCCGCCCCTGCAAGAGCTCCACGGGCGCCGAAGCTTGCACCTGAAGGTTCGCCGCGGCTTCCCGGAGTTTCTGGACCGAAGCCGGCACTCCCGGGGGGCGAGGAGGACGCCCCGAGGCATCGGCGGTCATCACCGCACACAATTCCTCAATCGAGGAAGGGACCAACCGCACCGCCAACCGCCGAACCATCCGCGCCGAAGGCGCCTCGGCATGCACCATGTGATTGGCCACCAATGGAACCACCCGCTGCACCGTCGACTCCTGGAAACCCACTTGACGGAGAAACCGAGCGGCCCCCTCGGCCCCTACGACCTCATGTCCCGGCGAGGTAATGCGATCCCTCCCGCCCTTGAACTCGGTGCGTGTGCACGTTGCTTTGCCCACATCATGGAGCAGCACCGACATCATGAGCACCAACCGATCATCGGCCACCATCCCAGCCCAGTCCGGAAAGGCCACCAGCGCGTCCACCGCATGCAACGTGTGAGTCCAAACATCGCCCTCCGGATGCCACTCCGGATCCTGGGCAACCCCAACGATCGCGGCCAACTCAGGCAAAGCCTCGAGCCAGCCGCTCGCCCTTAGAAACTCCAACCCCAGAGAAGGCTGCACCGAACGCGTCGCCCACTTGAGCCACTCCTCCCGCACCCGTTCCACAGCGAGTTCACCGTAGCACGAGCGAATGGACCGGCACCGCTCCAGAGTTTCATTTGCAGCCTTCAACCGGAAGCGCCCAGCAAACTGCATCCCCCGCAAAACCCGCAACGGATCCTCAGGAAAGGCCGCACTCGTATGCCGCAAAATTCGCGCCTCGAGATCCGAGAGCCCTCCATGGGGATCGATCAACACATCGCTCCGAGGATCCCACAGCATCGAATTGATTGTGAAATCACGCCGAGCTGAAGCCTCGATCAAACTCAACTGCGGGTCGAATTCCACATCGAATCCCTTGTGCCCGGGCCCCCGTTTCGAATCCCGGCGCGGCACGGAAAAATCCCAGACCGCACCACTCGCATGCGTGAGCTTCACTACCCCGAAGGATTTCCCGACCCAATCGGCTCGACCATATCGGGAGAGCAACCTCACCAAATCCGGATAATCAACGCCATACACCTCGATATCAAAATCATGAACCGGCGCTCCCAAAAGCCAGTCGCGGACACACCCTCCCACCAAATAAGAGCGCTCGAGCCCCGGAGTAGAGCGAAGCAGTGCCAGAAGCGCGGGTGGCAAGAGTTCAACCATGGGACCAATTCTAAGAAATTCACCCCGCTCAACGACACTCGGGCAATCCCA
Source organism: uncultured Verrucomicrobiota bacterium (assembly GCA_903854475.1). Taxonomy (GTDB): domain Bacteria; phylum Verrucomicrobiota; class Verrucomicrobiia; order Limisphaerales; family UBA9464; genus SXXZ01. The sequence goes on along the minus strand of CAINWP010000306.1, from coordinate 12,701 downwards.
GACCTTGACGCAGACGAGCCCAGGGTTCGTGGTCCCACTCGTTCACCGTCCCAGGCTCATCGGCCACCGATGGAGACAACATGGCCAAGAAAATCACCGGTTCCCGGTAGGGATTGTACGTGCCGTGGATTTCGTCTTTCGGAATCAACACCATCTCGCCGGGCTTGAGGATGCGATACTCCCGGCCGCACCACTGCTCGGCTTGTCCCGAAAGAATGTAAATAATTTCCTCACGGTTCGGGTGACGGTGAAAACCGTGGCAACGCCCTGCATCCAAAGTGGCTCGAACCAGGAGCAGCGACTCGCACGGCACAATGTCCGGGTGTGAGAGCCACGTGTTCAGGGTGTACGGCGTGAGATCGGTCCGGCTTTCAGCCGCCGTGACAAAGCGCTGTTCGGACACCGCCGGAGAAGCGTTCATGCAGTCAATGGCGCGCACAGTCACCGAACGACGCAAGCCTTTCCGCCCCGTCCGGCCACACTCAAAGCCTCACTCAACCGACCTGACCCACCTGTCGGCGTATCGATCCACAAATGGCCGAGGTCCAGCGTTCCATGACCTCCATGTCAGGGCCTTCGATGAGCAAGCGGGCCTTGGGTTCAGTGCCCGAATAGCGCAGAAGAACCCTCCCACCCTTCGGTTGCACCTCCGCCTCCGCCTGCTGGACCAATTCGAGAATCTCCTCGAGCTCCTCAAAGGGCGTCTTCACCCGAACCTGAACATTGGTGACCAACTGCGGATAGCGGGTCCAGCAGCGTGCCAACTTGGAAAGCGGTTCCCCACGCGTTCGCATGGCGCTGAGAATTTGGAGGGCTGCCACCAGACCATCCCCGGTCGTGCTGTGTTCGCGGAAAATTAGATGTCCACTTTGTTCACCACCGAAGACGTACCCATTAGCGAGCATGCAATCGATGACGTTTTTGTCACCCACAGCGGTCCGGACCACCTCGCCACCCGCCGCACGAATTGCTACATCCAGCCCCGCGTTGCTCATCACCGTGGCCACCAAAGTGTTCTTAGCCAATCGTCCTTCAGCGAGCATTTGTAAGGCGCTAATGGCCATGATGTCGTCGCCATCGACCAAACTCCCCGCTTCGTCACAAAGGATCACTCGGTCGGCATCTCCATCATGAGCGATACCCAAGTCGGCCCGATACTCGCGAACCTTGCTGCAAAGCGTCTGCGGGTACATTGAACCACACTCGCGGTTGATGTTTGTACCATTAGGCTGAGTCCCGAAGGCGATAATCTCGGCCCCCAGTTCCTGGAGGACCATCGGCGTGGTCTTGTAGGAGGCGCCATGGCCGCAATCCACCACGATGCGCATGCCTTCGAGCGTCAATGTCTTGGGAAAAGAAGACTTGGCCTGTTCCACGTAACGTCCAATAGCGTCCTCTACGCGGACCGCCTTGCCGATCTCATTGGCGGTGGGCCGAATAGATTCAATCTCGTCGCTGAAGACTAACTGCTCGATCAGTTTCTCGGTCACATCGTCCAACTTGTAGCCGTCAGCCCCGAAGAACTTGATGCCATTGTCATCGTAAGGATTGTGGGAAGCCGTGATAACAATACCGGCATCCGCTCGCATGGATCGGGTCACATACGCCACACCCGGTGTCGGCAATGGTCCGATGAAAACGACATCGACACCCATCGAAAGCACTCCGGAACTCAGCGCATTCTCCAACATGTAACCAGAGAGGCGGGTGTCCTTGCCAATCACGATCCGGTGGCGCACGCGATTCCGCGCCTGAGAGTTCCTATTCTTAAAGACATGCGCCGCCGCTCGACCCAACTTCAAGGCTGTTTCAGCCGTCACGGGCTCAACGTTGGCCCGACCCCGGACACCGTCGGTTCCGAAAATCCGTTTTTTGTAGGACATATCAGCAGGCGACACCTTGCCAAATCCCTCGACAGACGGGCAACTCACAATCCTGCCGCCGACGAGAAAACCTGGATTCTTCGACACAATCCGATGTCACTCGGGCACGCCGCAACGGTCCAATTGAATCGTTCCAACTCAGGCGCATTGCCGACCTGCCAACTTATCCCTAACCTCACGTACTCGTGTCCCGATCCACCGGCCAAGCTCACCTACTGTCACTGCTCAAGCAGGTGTTCGGCTACACCGGGTTTCGGCCTCATCAAGAAGAGATCATTCGAGATGCTCTGGCCGGGCGGGATGTTTTCGCATTACTCCCCACCGGCGGCGGCAAATCATTGTGCTTCCAGTTACCCGCCTTGGTGCGTCCCGGTCTCACGGTTGTCATATCGCCCCTGATTGCCTTAATGAAGGATCAGGTCGACCAACTGCGAGCCAACGGGGTGGCCGCCACATTTCTTAACTCGTCACTGTCCGAAAAAGAACGCAAGGCCCGATGGCGCGGCTTGCATCAGGGAGAATTCAAACTCCTCTACCTGTCCCCCGAGCGTCTGATGATCGGCGAAGGCTCGCTCTTCGAAGCCCTGCGTCAGTGGAATGTCCAGCAGGTGGCGGTGGATGAGGCTCATTGCATCAGCGAATGGGGGCATGACTTCCGCCCCGAGTACCGGCAACTGTCCCTGCTGCGGGAGCAGTTCACCGACCTACCCTTCATGGCGCTGACTGCGACAGCCACCACCCGTGTCCGGGATGACATTATTCGGCAGCTCCACCTGAAAGATCCGTCGGTCCACGTGGCCAGCTTCAACCGCCCAAACTTGACCTACCGGGTCATCCCGAAATCCCAGGCCTACCGGCAAATCCTCGACTTTGTACGAGCTCGCCCCAAAGAGAGCGGAATCGTCTATTGCTTCTCACGCGCCTCGGCCGATTCAGTGGCGGCCAAGCTGGCTCAGGACGGCGTCAAGTCGCTGGCCTACCATGCTGGGTTGTCCTCCAAAGAACGTTCCGCCAATCAGGACACGTTCCTGCGGGATGAGGTGCGGGTCGTCTGCGCGACGGTCGCCTTCGGCATGGGTATTAATAAACCCAATGTCCGTTTTGTCATACATCACGATCTACCCAAGAACATCGAAGGCTATTACCAGGAAACGGGCCGAGCCGGACGAGACGGACTGCCCGGTGAATGTCTCTTGCTCTATAGCCCTGGGGATGTCGCTAAGCAGACGGCCTTCATCGCCGAAAAAACCGACCCGGAAGAACAGCGAATCGCTCGCGAACAACTCCAGCAAATCAGCCACTACGCAGACAGTTCCGAGTGCCGAAGGGCTGGCCTGCTCGGCTATTTCGGAGAGTTCTACCCCCAGACCAATTGCGGTACCTGTGACAATTGCCTAACCCCCCGTTCCACTTGGGACGGCACGGTCGCTGCCCAGAAATTTCTTAGTTGCGTCTTCCGCATCCGGCAAAAGAGCGGATTTGGAACCGGTTTCAATCATGTCATCGCGGTCCTCACCGGCAGCGAGTCCGAAAAGGTGATCCAGTGGGGGCACGACACGCTCAGCACCTACGGCATTGGTTCAGAGTTGAGCCGCAGTGAATGGGCCTCGATCGGGCGAGAACTAGTGCGTCTAGGATACCTTCGGCAAACCTCCGAGCAGTTCAGCATCTTGGAGATGACCCCGGATGGCATGGCCGCCCTGAAGGACCGTCGGAGCATCACCCTTACCAAGCCGATGGAGCGATCCCGCCCCAAGGCCGAACGGATTGGGGACATCGACTGCGACGAACTGCTCTTCGAGAAGCTCCGCCTCCTGCGCAAGTCACAGGCCGACAGCTTGGGCGTTCCGCCCTATATTGTCTTTGGCGATAACTCGCTGCGACTCATGGCTCGGGATCTTCCCACTACCGATGAAGAATTCCTGACCATCTCGGGCGTCGGTGAACGCAAACTCCGGGACTACGGTGAGGAGTTTCTCACGGAAATCCGCGAGCATCTAAGAAACAATCCCCGAAGATAAGTCGCCCGCCTCACATCTTCTCAGTGACCTCGATCCCCAGCGTCTCAAGGCCCAATCGCAAGACTTGGGCACTGAGTCGGCACAAGGCCAACCGCGTCGAGCGGGCCGGTTCTTCGGCCTTCAGCACGGGGCACGCCTCATAGAAACTACTGTAAAGGCCCGCCAACTCATGGAGGTAGTTGCACAAATAGTTGGGGCGACATTCCTCGGCGGCCGCCTGCAACGTAAAACCGAGGTTCATGAGGTGCTTGGCCAACGCGATCTCGGCGGACTCAGTCAAAACGATAGGCTGAGCCGCTGTCGGTACACCAGAGTCGCGGACCACCTTCGCCGCCCGGGTGTACTGATACTGGACGTAGGGAGCGGTGTTACCTTGGAGCGCCAGCATCTTATCCCAGGAGAACACGTAGTCGCTCTGCCGATTTGGCAACAGATCCTGCCACTTGACGGCTCCAATACCGACGATCCGGGCAATCTCTCGACGTTCTGAAGCATCTAAGTCAGGCCGCTTCTCGGTGACCACTTGCAGGGCTCGTTCTTCAGCCTCATCTAGGAGGTCAGCCAATCGGACCGTATCTCCGGAGCGGGTTTTGAAGGGCTTCCCATCCTCGCCTAGAATTTTCCCGAAACCGATGTGCCGCAATTGAGTCTTGCGATAGGCATCAGGTTGCCACCGAGCAAAGACATGGAAGAGCGCCCGAAAGTGGCCCGATTGCCGGTCATCTACCACGTAGAGAATCTCATCGGGCGCCCAAGTCCGGATGCGATAATCCACCGTAGCCAGATCGGTGGTCATGTAATTGAACCCTCCATCGCTCTTGCGGATCAGTGCCGGCACATTCACCCACTCCCCATCCCGGCTCACCAAGAAGGGATCCTCCTTGGGCGGCAACGTTCCATCGCTAAATACGGCAACGGCTCCATCGCTTACACGCGCAATGCCCGCCGCCAAAAGCGCCTCCACGACCGGACTTAACTCAGAATTGTAGAAACTTTCACCTAGGGTACGATCAAACTGAGTGCCCATCCGCCCATAGAGCGTATCAAACTGAACCTGCGAGAGGCGGATCATCTCCTTCCAGATCGCTAGGCTTTCAGGGTCGCCGGCTTGCAGGTGCACCAATTCTTGACGCGCCAACTCCAGATGGGCCGGGTCGGCGTCGCACTGGCTGTTGACCGTTTTGTATAGACGCTCCATTTCGGCAATCGGATCACGCTCCAAGGCCTGCCGATCGAGTAACTGCTTCCAACCCACCAGCAATTTGCCGAACTGAGTCCCCCAGTCGCCGATGTGGTTGTCGCTAATGACTCGATGTCCGAGCAGTCGCCACATCCGCTGCAACGCATCCCCGATACCGGTCGACCGGATGTGCCCGACATGCATGGGCTTGGCAACATTCGGCGACGAGAAATCCAACACCACTGTCCGCGGCGTCTCGGCCATAGGTATGAGCACCGGTTTCCCGCTGGCCGCATCGCTCACCCAATTTTCAAGAGAATGTCGAGTGAGTCGAAAATTCAAAAAACCCGGCCCTGCAATCTCTACCGCTTCACAGCTATCGGAGACATCCAGGCGCGCTACGACATCGCTGGCCAATTGGCGAGGATTCATCCGAGCGGCCTTCGCCACCAGCATCAGGGAGTTGCTCTGAAAATCACCGAACCGAGCTTCGGAAACCGGCTTCACCTGGATGGTGGTCGGATCGGCGGTAGGAACGAGAGCGGAAACCACGGCGCGTAGCCGGGATTCAATAACAGAATGGAACATGGGACAGAAGTGTCGGGCTCGGATGAAATCACCCCAACGGAGGTCAGCGCAGACCCTCGGAGAAATCGCGTATCATTTTGATCATGGCTTCCGCGTCCGAGGCGTTGGAGATGGACTTCAGAAAGTCATCGCGGCGCAAGACCTTGGCGATTCCAGCCAAGGTATGCAGATGGCGTTGGAACTGCCCAGCGGGCACCAAGAACAACGTCACCAAATGGACCGGTTGATTGTCCAACGAATCAAAGCTGACACCGGTGCGGGAACGCCCAAAGGCGGCGATCACTTCCGGAATCAAATCGGTGGAGGCATGTGGGATGCCTATGCCAAATCCGATACCGGTGCTCATCGACGTCTCGCGCTTTTTGACAACCGCGGTGATGGCCTCCCGGTGTTCGGGTAGAACCTTGCCCGCTGCGACAAGGCAACCGATCAACTCGTCAATGGCCTCCCACCGGTTTCTGGCCGCGAGTTCAGGAACGATCTGCCGTGTCGTGAGAATATCGCCAAGATTCATGCGTACCTAGGAACCCAAGCTTCTCGCCTGCGTGGGCTGAGTTTCAAGTGTCATTTATAACACAGCGATCGAAACCCGTGCTGCATCACCCACTGCGAAACTTCCACAGAGGGGTTCATTTCGTCAGGAGATCCATAGTTGCACCCACCGCCAGGCCTGCAGATAGAAGTCACCGGAAATTTGTGCAGCCGCTCGCAACGCAGTCCCCAAGCTTGGCCGCCCGGTCAGCCAAGCCATGCCCACCAGAAGCATTAAGGCATTGCCCAGCCAGATCAGTGACCCCGAAAACAGGAACCCCTCGCCCACCAAGTCCGGCTGTCGAATACGCAGTATCACCGCCGTCATGGTCACGTGAAAGCCGTAGGTCAGCCCCAAACCTACCTGATAAATCGGCATGACCCACCACACCATTCCCCAGCGCCATCGCACCAATGCCATGACCAATGACCAGAGAATAGAGTAGATGGGTAAAAAATAGGGAGAGAGAGCGATGAACGCATTGCTCTTGGTAACCCGGACCTCCCCTCCACGGCTGTTCACCTTGAAGGATTGAACCCGAGATCCACACATCCAGGCGCTGAGTGCATGAGTCAACTCATGGCCCAGGACATAAAGCCACATCGGGCGTGGCAGTTGGACATAGACCACCATCCAAATTCCAAACCCTACCAAGAGCGGCACCCAAAACGGGCTACCGAAAACAGAGGTTCGACCCACTTCCCAGGCGGCCCAACTCACCCCCAAATTGATCGGCAACAAGAGCAGGGCGATCAGCCATCGAACCCCTCGGCGAAACCATCGAGACAACATTCCACCGACAGAGTTCCGTGCGCCGGACAGATCGAACAGCCCAAAGCTTCTGACTCAAATACGGACCCAGCCTTGCGATCAAGGGCTCACGATGCACCATCTAGGAGTGTTGCTCGTATGAAACCCAAGGCCAAGCCCACTGCTCGCTCGCTGGCCGATGCCCCGACTCTGACTCCCCGGAAATCCGGGCGTCCGAGTCCACGGTCCGTTGCCGCCCCAGACCTACCCGTCGAAACTCCCACGGATACCGCTGCCAGCGAATTAGCAAGCAGCGTGGCCAGCAACCTGGGGAGAACGCTCAAGCCGAACGAGATTGAGATCATCCGCCTCATCGACAGTCTCTTTGCGCGGATCCGGAGCGGCACTGCTCTGACCCTGGGGCACTTGTCCGAGCTCGGTTTTCTCATCACCGAAAACGCCTGGCAAAAGGCTGATTTGTGGAATGCCATGCCGCGGTCTTCCTGGGAACTCTGGCAATATATCGCCGTCTTCGCCGAAGAACGAAATCTGGCCATACCTGCCTTCCTAAAGTCGGTGACCCAACCCGACGAGGCTCGTGTTGCGGTGTCCACCCACAGGCGGGAGCGTGACGTTACTCGCTGGAGAACCCTTCTAACCAACCTCCAACTCGGACCTTCCGAGGACGCACGGCCCGGTGGCCAGATCGAACTGCGCCTTCGCCTCGATGCCAAAGAGGCCTTAGTCGAGTGGCACAAGGCAGGGGCGGACACCTGGGCTGCGATCAAGCCCGGCAAATTCAAGGACTTCGACGAGAAGCACGCCACAGAACTCTTAGCCGAGGTCGCCTTACTCTGGCAGCCGCTGGCCCAACGGGCCCGGTACGGTTATCCCATTGAACTCTTCTACCACGATCAGAACACCCGCTTGTTCCTGAACCGGGTGCTGCGCTTGCCCGCACTGCATCCGTTCATCGTCGGAGCGGCGGGAGAACCCTTGAACCGCCCCGAACAGGCCCTGCGCTGGACCCTCAACGATGCAGCCGACGACTATTCCGACTATTCGCTGCGCCTGCTCACCGGAGAAGGACAGCCGGTGCCGCCGTTCCTCCTGACCCTCCATGGCCGCCCTACCCTCTACCTGACCCTGGACACGCTCTTCTCCGGCCCCCCGGCTGAGGACCGCGCGCTGGATCCCGCGCTGGAAACCCGCATCCCAGCCCCGGCCCTCGAGACCCAGGCGGGTGTCCGTTTTCTCTCCCACCTTCAGTTGGCCCTTCCACCGCGCCTTTCTTCCAAGGTATCGGTGATCGTCCTCCATCCGCGGATCCTAGCTGAATTGGTCCAGCCCATCGTCGGCTACGACAATGAGTTCTGCTTCATTGACCTCCTGGCTGTCCGACCCGACGGACAACCCGTGGAGCGTTGGACTGGCACAGCCTGGACCGACCTCGACGCCTCAGACTCGGCTCAGACACCTGCGAAAACGGGATCTTCACGCACCGCGGAGTCGCCAGAATCGCTCTGGATGTTCGACCGTTCTGCCCTTGCTGAAGCCGCCCGACGACTCGACGCCTCGGGTTTTCGGTGGGACTTCGCTCGTCAGCGCTGGTCCGCCAAGGTCACCCGACAATTTCCGGATCGCTTCGTTCCCTGGCTTAAGTCGCTCCCACTATCGCTCGAACTCGACCTCCGCGGCGAACTGGCCTCGTTCCTGCAATCCGAGGTCGCGGGGACCGTCAAACTGGATGTTCAAGAATCGGGCATCGACTGGTTCGACCTCTCGGTGATCGTGGATGTCTCGGACACGTCGCTCACGCAAGACGAGATCAAGATCCTGCTCAACGCCCGAGGCAAATGGGTGCGCCTCTCCAACAAGGGGTGGCGAAAACTGGAGTTCAAACTGTCGGCACAAGAAGACGAGCAATTGGCCCGTCTGGGACTCAACCCCCACGAACTCAGCTCGGAGAAGCAGCGTATGCATGCGCTCCAATTGGCCGACCCTGCTGCCCGCCAATTCCTCTCGGAGATAAACTATCAAAAGGTCGAACGACGGGCTGCTGAACTAAAGGCCCGCGTGACACCGGAGATTCCGGTAGAAATCCAAGCAGAACTCCGCCCCTACCAGAAGGAAGGCTTCCACTTCTTAGCCTACCTGAGCACCAACCGCTTTGGCGGCATCCTTGCCGACGACATGGGTCTAGGCAAAACCCTCCAGACCCTGACTTGGATTGCCTGGTTGCGAGGCCAGTACGCCAAACCCGGGCCCATCTTAGTCGTGTGCCCCAAGTCGGTGGCCGACAACTGGCGCTCCGAGACCGCACGGTTCCTTCCAAGCGTCCGTCCCCGTGTCTGGAGCAGTGATGACATGAAATCGCTACCCAGCCAGACCGGCTCGGCCGATCTGCACATCATCAACTACAATCAACTACGATCCATCGGTGAGAAGCTCCGGACTGAATTCTTGGCCGTTGTTTTGGACGAAGGGCAGTACATTAAGAACCCGGGTTCCGTCACCGCCCTGATCGCCACCCGGATCGAAGCGAAGAACCGAGTCCTGCTGAGCGGCACTCCCATCGAGAACAAACTGATGGACCTCTGGAGCCTGATGGCCTTCGCGATGCCCGGCATTCTCGGCAACCGGGGGGAATTCCAGAAGCTCTTCGATGCCAAAGAAGACCCTCTTTGCCGGCGACGTCTTGCGGCACGTGTCCGTCCCTTTCTGTTGCGACGCACCAAAATGCAAGTCGCCAAGGACCTGCCTGAGCGCATCGAGGAAGACCTTCTCTGTGAACTCGAGGGCGAACAGAAGACCCTCTACAAAGCCGAGCTCAAACGAGCTCAACAAATGCTGCTAGGCATTAGTACCGCCTCACAGCTCAACAAGAACCGATTCAACCTCCTCACCTCCCTGCTTCGGTTGCGGCAAATTTGCTGCCACCCAAAGTTGGTCAAAGAGGACTCCAAGGCCGAGAGCACCAAGGTCGAAGCCCTCATGGAGACCCTCGATCCCATCATGGAAGAAGGCGGCAAGGTCATCGTCTTTTCCCAGTTCGTCGAAATGCTGGGCATAATTAAGAAGGCCATCGCCGAGCGAAACTGGCCTACCTACTACTTGGCCGGCGACACCGAAAACCGCGGCGAACTCGTTCAGCAATTCCAAGAACACTCGGGTGAAGCCGTATTCCTAATTTCCCTCAAAGCGGGTGGCTTCGGACTCAACCTGACGGCCGCCAGCTACGTCGTGCTCTTTGACCCGTGGTGGAATCCGGCCGTAGAAAACCAAGCCATTGACCGGGCCCACCGCATCGGTCAGCAACAAACGGTCATCGCCTATCGGTTGCTCATTAAAAACAGCGTCGAAGAGAAAATTCGCGCACTCCAGCGATCTAAAAGCCAACTGGCCGAGGATGTGTTGGGAGAGGACAAGTTCGCCCAATCCCTCACGCTGGACGACCTGCGCTATTTGTTCGAAGGGTGAGTTGGAAATACCTGCCTGTGGGGAACGCTGGGTCTTGCGGAACGCCGGGTCGGGGGACCCGGCCTACAGGGGGCATCGTGGGTTGGGCGGTACGTCGTAGGCTTGGTACCTTCACCCTGCGGTCCGCAGGCTCGTTGCTCTCTGGAAATACCTGCCTGTGGGGAACGCTGGGGCTTGCGGAACGCCGGGTCGGGGGACCCGGCCTACAGGAGACCGATTCGAAGGGCTGATCACCAATAACGGGGCACAGCGAGATCAGCCTCGCGACTCCAGCGGTCGATGCCACCGGTTAGGTTCACCAGACCGGTGAAACCCTTCTCCTCCAAGAACGCGATCGCATGGGCACTGCGCACCCCGTGGTGGCAATACACCACCGTGCCTCCATCGCCGGCGCACCACTCTTCCAGTTCCTGCCACCGCGCCTCCAATTCCGAAAGCGGTAGCAGCCGCGAACTCGGGAGCGCGCAGTGGGCGTGTTCCTCCGGTTCGCGAACATCGAGCAAACGGATGGGGCCAGTCTCATCCATCTGATTCTTCAAATCTTTAGGGGTAATGGATGTCATAATCAGGCGACAAACCGTGGGAATGGTAAGAATGGATGAACCATCTGGGCCGCGATGAATCCCAAGCGTCTCGCACCCTGCAACCTCAGCTGTTCAACCCAGCCAGGTGGCGTTCGGCTTCGATCGCCGCCGAGCAGCCCAGCCCTGCGGCCGTGATGGCTTGGCGGTACACCGAGTCCACACAATCACCGGCCACGAACACGCCAGGAATCTTCGTCAACACCGTCCCATCGGTCTTGAAATAGCCATTCTCGTGCAAATCCAAGGTCCCCTTGAAGAGCGACGTATTAGGCACATGCCCAATGGCCACAAATACCCCGGTGCACGCCAGGTGTGATTCGGCTCCGGTCTTGAGGTTCTTGAGCTTCACGCCCGTAACCTTGTCCGCCGCCACATCGGTGACCTCGGTGACCACGCTGTCCCAGACCATTTCAATCTTGGGATTGGCCAACGTGCGCTCGGCCATGATCCGCGAGGCCCGCAGCGTATCGCGGCGGTGGATCAGGTACACCTTCGATGCAAAGCGCGTGAGGTAAGTCGCCTCTTCGCAGGCCGAGTCGCCGCCGCCGACCACCACCACCGGCTGATTGCGGAACATGGGCAATGCCCCGTCGCAGGTAGCGCAGTAGGTCACTCCTTTCTTTTCCAGCTCATCTTCACCCGGGACGTGGAGGTGCTTGTGGCCTGCGCCGCTGGCGACAATTAGCGTTCGGGTCTGCACCGGTTCGCCATCGACGATCAAATCCGTCACGCCGTCGCCGAACGTCACCGAATCCACGGTCGCGAACTTTACCTGAGCTCCGAACTTCTCCGCCTGCGCCTGCATGCGGGTCATCAACTCATAACCATCGATCCCTTCGGGAAAACCCGGGAAATTTTCAACAATGCTTGTCGTGGTCAGAAGTCCGCCAGGCATGGTTCCCGTGAGCACCAGCGGTTTAAGATTGGCACGAGCCGTGTAAATGGCAGCGGTCAGACCGGCGCAGCCAGTCCCAATGATCACGACGTTTTCCATATTAGTGGGAAGACCTTACCCCGAAAGCCCACCCCGGCCAAATCGCAATTCGAAACCTTGCCGCAGCCACTCAGGCCATAAATTGGTCGTGTCCAACACCTGGCCGAGAACTCCATCCGGTCCGCTCTGGGTCGCAACACCGAGAACAATTCCGACATCCGCCGTACCTCATCAATTACCACCAATCGCTTCAGGCTGCCCAACAGCAAATGGGGTTCCTCTAATTACGCCCGATCGAACAGCTTCTACAGATCGAAGAGCACCGAAGATTGCTGGCTGGCAGGGTGAAATTATCTACATCTGGGAATGAAATAATGAACCTCTCGCCTGACCGGGTTTGGATACCATGGATGAGCGGTTGCGTGCCAAAGGCCGCCTGTCGGTTTTTCACCCGGCACCGCTCCTCCTCGAAGCTCACATCCCGCCGGTAGTGCACCCCGTTCTCAATGGCTAACCAGTAACTTTGGATCACCTTCAACAACTCCTTCGAGCTCATCTGCTTCTGGTTCAAGGCTCTTCGCGTAATACCCAACCTCGGTGCTAGGTTCCAAAATCCCGGAGGACCGAAGTCCTTCCGGGGAGTTGCAAGGGACGCCTTGGACACAGAAATCAATCCGCAAGAAGACCGGTTTTGAAACCCTCCCTGAATACCATCGGGCCTGCCGATCCGATCAATTTTCAGGAGTCTT
>CAINWP010000305.1 GCA_903854475.1 uncultured Verrucomicrobiota bacterium | reverse complement strand
CGTGTCTGCGGACGCGGCGCTTTCGGAGAAATCGCCCTACCTCGGAAGTGCTCAGGTAAGGCTAAGTTTGTGGAAGGATCCAGGTATGTAGCCCTATCTCGGAGGTGCTTGGGTGAGGTGTTTTTTTTTGGAGGTTCGCCTCAGCCGCACATCCAGAATACGCCAAGCCCTGCCTAGCTCGAGCAACCATCCAAGTATCTCATCCGGTGTCACCGCTCCACATCATCTTGTGGCCGTCACCTCCCCCCTTTTCCATTGAAAACATCGAGAACCGGCGCAACTCGTTATCGGAGCCGCAGGCCGCGGGGATTCGACTTTGCGGCCAGGATCATTAAACTGCCAAAATCTCGGGCGCATCCCAGTCCATGGCCCTGGGTCCAACCGACCATTGAATCTATCGGCTCCAGTTTTCCGAAAGTCCCGCCTGCTCGAGGGTGCCGGTGCGGCCCACGGGGCGGGTTCTAGGCGTTGGGTCCGATCATTCCGCTCTGCCTTCACGCTGATCGAACTGCTGGTGGTCATCGCCATCATCGCCATCTTGGCTGCGCTGCTGTTGCCCTCGCTGTCGCGGGCCAAGACCGCGGCGCTGAGCACCCGCTGCAAGAGCAATTTGCACCAAGTCGGCTTGGCCTTGTCGATGTACCGCATCGATCATCGCGTGTTCCCGCACACGGTGGATGCCAATACCACCAACACTTGGTTCACGGCGATTATGCCGGACCTCGCACGCAGCACGAACATCCTGAAATGCCCCACCTTCAAGGGCGAATGGCCTCTGGAGCAGTCCATCGTCTGGGCCTTCGGCAATGCCTACATGCGCGGCCCCACCGGGCCCGACAAGCAGGTGGGTGTGAGCTACGGCTACAACGGCTTTGGGGTCGGATCGGTCAACAAGACCTTGTGGTATGAAAACCTGGGTCTGGGATTTGTGGTGAGTCCTGGCCAAGAGGTGGCTCAGGTGCCCGAGGAGCGTGTCGTGGCCCCATCGGACATGATCGCCATCGCTGATTCCATGCCGCAGCCGGGGTACCTCCAGTACTTTTCATTCCTCCTGTCCATTAGCAGCGAACCCTCGAAGGAGCGCCACAATGGCGGAGCCAATATTTTGTTCACCGATGGCCACGCCGCCAGCCAGCGGAACTCCCAACTCGTGGAAGACACCGAGTCCAACCGCCGCCGGTGGAATCTGGATCATCAGCCGCATCCCGAGGTTTCTTTTTAATTCCGACTCGGGCTCTATCGGCGGCGTGCATCCCCGTTGGAAATCCCTTCCCGCACTCTTGGCCGTCGTCTTGAGCATTTCGGGACTTTCTGTTTTTTCTGCAGAACCGGCCGCGCCGCCCAAACTCCCGCTTTGGCCCGGCCAGGCTCCGGATGGAGCTGGTGGTTTGGTGAGCCCGGAGAACTCCGGCCTGACCGTCCATCCGGCCCCGAAGCCCAACGGGATGGCCGTGATTATTTGTCCGGGCGGTGGCTATGGCGGAGTGGTGACCGGGCCAGAGGGACACGGGATCGCGCGCTGGCTCAATTTGCACGGCATCATGGGCGTCGTGCTGGAATATCGCCTGCCTGCGGGCCGATCGAAGGTGCCGCTTTTGGATGCCCAACAGGCCATCCGCACCGTCCGACTGAACGCCCGCCAATGGCAGATCGATCCGAAGCGGGTAGGCATCATCGGTTTTTCTGCCGGCGGTCATTTGGCGGCCACGGCGAGTACGCAGTTTGACTTGGGCAAACCCGAAGCCGCCGAGACGATCGCGGGTCAGAGTTCTCGGCCGGATTTCACGATTCTAATTTACCCTGTGGTTTCCTTGGGAGAACTCGGTCACGGAGGTTCTCGCGACAATCTTTTGGGCAAAAAACCCACCTTGGAGGAAATCCAACGGTTTTCCTGCGAACGACAAGTTACTCGGCAGACGCCTCCCGCATTTTTGGCTCACGCCGTGGATGATCAGGCGGTGCTCATCGACAACAGCCGCCTGTATCACAAGGCCCTCCAGGCTCAAGGGGTCACTAGCAAGCTCATCGAATTGCCCGACGGCGGCCACGGCCTCCATGGCTATCAGGGCGCCTCGTGGGACACCTGGCAGCGGGAGGCGATTCTGTGGCTGAAGCAGCGTTGAAGGCCTCTTCGGTCTCGACCAATCTTTCTCCTCCGCCATGCCCGTTCACCGATCTAGAACTGTGGGTCCAGCCAGCCAGATCTTCCATTGGTTGGTCTTGGGTTTCCTTGTGGCCGCCGGAACTCTGGCATTGTCGGGAGCTGAGGCTCAGGTGCGTGCCACGGCCTAGCCGGCGATCTCGGGCCAGCGGTCGGGATTCACATTGATGGATCCGGCCGTCACTGGGGTGACGTTCACCAACCGCCTGACAGGTGACGCTTACTTTACCAATGCGGTGGCGCACAATGGCTCGGGCGTAGTGATCGGAGATGTGGACGGCGACGGCCGCCCGGACGTGTACCTTTGCAGCCTCCATGGCACCAACCAGTTGTATCGCAACCTGGGCCAGTGGCGCTTCGAGCCCATGCCCTTGGGTGACGCTGCGTGCCTGGAGCAGATGTCCACCGGCGCGGTATTGGTCGATGTGGACGGCGATGCCGACCTAGACCTGCTCGTCAACGGCATCGCCGCCGGGACGCGACTCTTCCTCAATGATGGTCACGGTCGCTGGACTGAAAAACGCGACAGCGGCCTGTACCGCCACACCACCGGCACATCGATGGCTCTGGCCGACATGGATGGTGATGGAGACCTCGACCTCTACTGTGTCCATTACATTGATGTGATGCACATGATCGACCCCTCGACGCGCTTCGCCATGAGCCAGCAGGGAGGGCGTTGGGTGGTCAGCCAGGTCAACGGCATCCCCACCACCGATCCCCGTTTTCGGGATCGATTCGAAGTGATGCCGGACGGCGAAGTCGTCGAACTGCCCGAAGCCGATGCGCTTTACCGCAACGACGGTCACGGACGTTTCACGCCGGTGCAGGCCGAGCCGGGTGTGTTCCTCGATGACCAAGGCAAGCCTGAGCCCATGACTCGGGACTGGGGTCTGGCCGTGGTCTTCCGCGACCTCGATGGGGACGGATCCCCGGACCTTTACGTCTCCAACGATTTCGCCTCTCCAGATCGGCTTTGGTTCAACGACGGGCGTGGTCACTTTCGTGCAGCCCCGCCCCACACGTTGCGACACACGTGCTTCAACTCCATGGGCATTGATGTGGCGGATGTGGACCGCGATGGCCATGACGACATTTTGGTAGTGGATCTCTTGGCCACCCGCCACGAGCGGCGCCTGCGTCAGTTGGGTAAGACCCCGCCGGATCCGGTTGCTCGCGAGAGCCGGACTGGTCGGCCCCAATTCAATCGCAACATGCTCTTCCTCGGACGACCGGGAGGCCGCTATGTCGAGGCGGCCCTGGGTGCCGGGCTCGCGGCCAGCGATTGGAGTTGGTGCCCCGTCTTCCTGGATGTCGACCTCGACGGCTACGAAGACTTACTGGTCTCCAATGGCTTCGAATATGACCTGATGGATTCGGACACCCAAGAGCGGGTGAAGGACCCCAGCCGCACCCTCTCCCCGGAACAAAGGAAGCGATGGATGAAACTGTATCCCGAGTGGCGCACGGCCAACCTAGCCTTCCGCAACCGGGGCGACGGCACCTTTGAGCCCAAGTCTGCCGAGTGGGGTTTCCGGGAAGAAGGCCTGGCCTTCGGCATGGCGCTGGGCGACCTCGATCAAGACGGGGATCTGGACCTAGTGGTCAACCGTATGAATGGCTCGGTTGAGGTGCATCGCAACGACGCCACCGCGCACCGCATCGCGGTGGAACTCAAGGGGCGGGCCCCCAACACGGCGGGCCTCGGAGCCAAGATCCGCCTGATCTCCCCAACCGTGTCTCAAGGTCAGGAACTGGTGGCCGGCGGACGGTATCTTTCGGGCGACCAAGCCCTCCGGGTCTTCGCCGTTCCGGCACTTGTAGGCACGAACCCCGCGTCGGTGCTGGAGATCCGCTGGCGCAGTGGAGCGATCAGCCGCATCGAACGGCCCTTGGCCAACCATCGGTATGAGGTGTCCGAACCGACCGACCACCCCTCATCGCCGTCTCCTGGTCGACCGAAATTGCCCACGCCGCTCTTCGAAGACGTCAGCGCTCTCCTGGGGGCGGCACCCGGCGGGGAACCCTTCGACGACACCCTCATCCAACCGCTCATTCCGCGCCGCATGAGCCGACAAGGCCCCGGGTTGGCCTGGACCGACCTCGATGGCGACGGTTGGGAGGACCTCGTCCATGGGGCCCGCCGCGG
>CAINWP010000304.1 GCA_903854475.1 uncultured Verrucomicrobiota bacterium | reverse complement strand
GAATCTCATCAATCTGTATTTGCTCGACTGCGCCAAGGAACAGCGACGACTTGCATTGACCTGGAAAAAATAATGCTAACGGGGCGATGGACCGAATCACCATGCCTTCGGCACTTTTGTCATGCCTCCTGCTGATTCCGCTTCGAGGGCAGGAGTCATGCCAAAAGCAAGTTGTGACCGGTCATCGCGGACGTTAGACCACCAATCACGTCACATAGAAATGGACAACGAATACCTGAAGCGTGGCTACCTGTTGCCTGAGGGCTGCAGTGACCTCATCGACGTAATGAAGTTGAAGGCCTCAGCTGAGCGTGCCGCGCAGGGCATATCTTCGTCGGCGTCCCCCCTTCCGATCGCCAGCGAGATAACTGTTCCTGAGCAGATGACGGTCGCCGAGTTGGCTGCGGCTCTAAACCAAAAGCCATTTCGGATCATTGGCGACCTGATCCAAAGTGGTGTCTTCGCGACCCTCAATCAGGTGCTTGATTCTGAGACGATTGTGAAAATTTCCCAGAAATATGGATTCATTGCCAAGCGGGCGGTCTAACTTTGCGCTCCATCGAACTGAGGTTAACGGGGTCATTAACGGGGTCAGGCAACGATTTCCGATTTTGATTCAGGCGCGCGAGTGTCAGATCCTGTTGTTCAATTCCTTGGCAAGGCCCATCCAGTTTGCGTGATCCTCTACCGAGTTCTGGCCGAAAGGAGTGGGGCACCCAAAATCGGGAATCGTTGCCTTACCCCGTTTCCACCCAAATGTTGGACCGCTTCACCCGTTGCCGACCGTAATGAAATTCCCCGTCATCGCTTTTTGCTTACTGATGTTGGTCGCTGGCTGCACCCGACCCATTGCGAAATCCGCTGTGACTGTGCCGTCACCGGCCATGATTTCCTTCCTGCAAGGTCTCACGGATCAGTGTGCTGAGAAGGAACTCAACGTCTTTTTTATCTCGCCCGTCGTGAAGATGGATGGAGCCCGTCGCGTGTATGTTTATTGGATGACGGACAATTCGATCCTTCCTTTGAGTTGGCCACTCGATCAGGTGCGGGATTCCAACGGATACTTGTCCGAATATGCTCGACGGATGGATCTCGCGAGCCGGGTTGTTCCGGCGCAGAAGGATATTGGATCTAGCACATATTTGACCGACTCGGACTGGGTTGCGGCGAGGCTTCGAGAGTGCGTGGGATCTGGCACCAAGCTCCTGGTGCACAAAAAGAGAGATGATAAGAGGATGGAAACGAACCGCCGATGAGCGTTCCGTTGTTGGTGTCGCTGGTTCCGTGAATATCCATCGCGAGGTAATTCGAGCAGTCTGGCACTCCTCGGATCGATTCGGAGTGGACGTGATCGTGCTGCCTTGGGATTCGATCCTGGGAGCCCTTGAGCGCGTCATCGGAGGTGTTGTTCTATAAGACCCATGACCACTGAGGAACGTGGGTATCGTGATATTCGGAAGTGGCGCCCCAAAGCCGCGCGAGGCGACGGTGCGGCTATCTCCAATATTGCGGTGGCCTATCGGGTTCTGGGGCGATTTGGCTTGTCAGCTCGATGGTTCCAAAAGGCGGCGATGATGGGGGATGGCGACGCCATGGTGGATTACGCCTATTGCCTGCAGCATGGAGCGGGTGTCAGGCCTGATCTGACTCTGGCCGAAGAGATGTATCGGCGCGCTATTGAGTCCGATCACATCTGTGAGAATGGGCGCGAGGAGGCCCTGTATTTGCTTTCGGTGATCTTGCTCCGGGATGAGTCCGATACCTCCCGCCGTGAGGCACTGAAGCTGCTGAAGGCATCAAACGTCGACGGTGACTACCTGGTCGCCCAGCGTCTTCTGGAGGATATCGCGTCCGGGATGGAGGGGGTCGCGTGCACCTGTCGTCGCCATCTGCGTCCAGGTCTGGCCCGTGTCCATTGTCCGTTGCATCGCAGGCGTCGCGGTCAACCGGCCGGTTTGGCTGTCGTTGGGAAACAACCCCGTGCCGATTCCAAAACCAAACCACCGTCGGATGGAGCTGATCGTTGAGTAGGAGGCATCCAGCACCGTGATCAGTGATCGGCATGGAGACCTCATGAAACGTCGACTTCCTGTGATGCTGATTCACAGCAGTCGGACCAGTCGGAGGTGGACGCAGGCCAGGCAGACGATAAGCTCAAGCAATGCCGACGGTGTTGTGCATCGGACGCTTCCGTTTTCACTTTTACTCGGATGAACGGCTCGAACCGCCGCATGTCCATGTCCGCACACCCGAGGGCGAGTGCAAGTTCTGGCTCGAGCCGATCATCCGTTGGGCAAGCAACCGTGGTGTGCGTTCGCACGAATTGCGGCAAATCGAACGATGGGTCTTCGAGAACGAAACCCTGCTGAGGAACTCCTTCCATGAGCATCACAACCGTTGAGAGTGTGCAGGCGACCGAGCCCACGGCCGTGCGCGCCTGGACCGAGGGACGCACGGTGTTCGTCGAACTGCACGACGGACGGATCGTTGGATTCCCCGCGAACAGGTTCCGAATTCTCGCTGCCGCCACGGACGATCAGTTGGCGCAGGTCCGGTTGGAACTGGATGGATACGCTCTCCGTTGGGAGGAATTGGACGAGGATCTCACGGTTCCGGGCATCGTCGCTGGCAGGTTTCAGCTGCCCCCGTAGTCGACGGTGAACCTTTGGTCCCGAAGTTCCTGAACGACGGACCTCAGGTGCCCGGCCGGGGTTTCAGTGCCGGCGGTTGCCTAGGAGGCGGGGCGACCACCATCCAATCGAAGGGGGGTGGCGGCACCATCCTGGCGGCCCCATCCTGCACTGCTCACTGAAGGGGCACGGATGCGACTCTGGCTTTGAAACCATCGTTCAGGCGCCCCGAGGTTCCCCCTCAGAACAACCGACGTTCCTCGGTGGGGTGGCTGGGGGGCCAGACCCAGTCGAGGTCCTGGCCTTGCTTAGACTCGAAGACGCCGTTGTCGTCCGTCTGATTCGGGCCGATGCCGTACACCGTGAAGGTTCCATCGGCATTGAGGCGGTAGCGCAGCGGTTGGCCATCCATGGGGTCGAGCGGCACGGCCGGCACCCATCGCGGCACGAGGTCGTCGAGCGACTTGGGATAGCTGCCTGTCGCGAGGCGATGGCGTTCCAACCCGGCCACGGTGTTGGCCAGGCGACTCGTCGTGAGGCTCCGGTCAGCCTTGGCGTGGACCTTGGCCAGGCCTGGCAACAGCAAGTGCGTAAAGATCCGGTAGGGATGGAACCGTCGGCCCGCCGTGTCGAAGACCGTCTGTTCGACGCGCTCGGTCTCCCAAATTGAGCCCTTGGCGGCGACGCCGCGTTCCGGGTCGCAGCGCTGCAGCGCACCCACGACCTGATCCAGCACCTTCGAGTGGTAGGCTTGGTTCTGCAACAACCACGCCCTCGGAACGAGCCCCCATCCGAACGAGTTCCCACTTTCGTCGCTCTCCATTGCTCCGAGGGTGTCCGGATCGAGCCAGCCCTCTCGCATCAACTCGAAGGTGGTCTTGCCGAAGAGGCGCTCGCCGCGAAAGGCCTTCACGAGGCTGTCCCGCTGCTTCAGACCTTCGAAGCGCCGTTGGAACGCGGCCAATTGTGCGTCGGACCACGCGTGCTGCGCGGTGCCGTCCCAGAAGGCGCTGAAGGCGATGCTTTGGATGGCCACTCGGACCAAGTAGCCGATCAGAGTGGGATCCTCACCCGTGAGTTCCGCGAGCCGAAGGATCGTGTCGATGTCTTCCGCCGCGCCCGCCGTGTCGCCGGTGGCCACCCGCGCCGCAGATCGCGTGCGCAACTTCACGGCCATGGATTTGTGGATGGCCAAGTGGGGTAGCAGTGCATTGGGGCCGTCGGCATAGCGGAGGTCGTACTGGGCCCGCGGGCGTCGGACCGCCTCGGTGATCTGGTCGAGCACCGCGCGTCGGCCTTCGAAGGCGTACAGGACTGCCTGCGCGGTGGGCATCTCAGCCGGCGGGATGGGCAGGTGGATGAGGTCGTTGGTCTCGCGGGGTTCGGCCCGGCCCGGATCGTACACCGTCCGCTTCTCTCGGTGGGTGCCGGTTTTCAGCAGGCTGGCCAACGACTCGAGGTCGGGCCCGGTGCGGCGCAACCGCTTGCCGCTTTTTGGTTCGTCGGAAGGCGGCTCCGGAAACCGCAATGTTTCATTGAGTTCAGAGATCTTCCGCTGGCCGGTCCATCGATAGGTAAGGCGCCCCTTCGCATCGTTCGTCGCGGTGTGGCTCAGAAGGCCGTCCATGAGCGGGTGACGGGCGAAGTTCTGGGAGTCCGGCACGCGCGGACCCACCAGCTCCTCGAAGTTCAGCGGTTCGCCGCGTTGCTTCAGGTGGGCCTCGACCTCCTGCCAGGCCCAGGCCGCGCGGGTGCCCTCAATGACAAAGGCCACCGAGATCAGCGCTACCAGGATCACGACGGCCAATCCTAGCCGTCTCAGAAATCGCCCCCAGACCGTCCAGAACCCCGGAGCGCCTGCGGCCACGGCCCGGCGATTCCATAAGAGCGGTGCCAACCAACCGGGCAGGGATAAAGCGAGACACAGGCCAAGTTGGGTGGAGAATGAATCCTCATCGGATACCAGGATCACGATCGCGCTCAACGCCAGCCCGGTCAGCAGGCTGACGAGCAGGCTTCGCCAGAATCCGAAACGGACGCCGTCGGCAGGGAGTAGTCGGAATCCTTGCAAGGTCTTCATAAGTGGGGAAACCACGGTGGCTGAATGAGATGAGATTGAGATCTGGAGTCGGAGACGTCGATAGGGCAATCGGTGGCGTTGAACTGGCGAGTCGCGACCCGGTAAGGGGCAGGGGAGCCTGTCCCTGCCGTGGCTTTCGGCACCTCGGCGATTCGGACGATGCGGGAGGGGCGCTCAGCCTCGCCGCCCTGCAGCACCACTAGTAGGTTGCGCGTGCCCGGTTCACTGATCACAAACACCGGGTTCTTGAGCGTGAGTTCTGGGCGAAAGGGTCGTGTGGTAAAGGGGAGGGAAGGCTCCGGCGTACCAACGACTCGCGAGGTGGTCCAAGGTGTGCGTCGCGTCAGACCATGCGGTTTGGAGTCGTGAGGCGTTGAGTTTGTCTCGGGGCCGGGAGCTGCCCCGATCCCGGGAGGCAGCGCCACCAACACCATCATGATTATTAGGTCGATCATCCAAGCACCCTGCGTCCGTCGCAGCCGTGTCCTCGTGGCGGCCGAGCCTTGGGACTCCTGAGGACCGTGCGTGGTGGAAGATGCTCTCATGCGGAAAGAGTCCGATCGCACACGCCGAAGAATCGGTCGATGTCGGATTTGCGGGTGTGGTTAGGGAACGGAGCAGCCCCTCGTTGCTCCCGTCCGCCCGCCCGTATCGGATGGGTCGAAACCCAGGGCGGCCTTTCTTGAGGTCCATGCTGAATGATCGAACTCGCCACCCTCCTTCCAGCCGGTGGTCCCCCGTTGAGTCCAGTCAGGGAATCACGGGGTGCCCCCGGCATTCGGTTGCCGCCGGACGGTAAACTTCACTCCCTTCGCATCGGACAGGAGTTCTGCCTGCACCGCCACTGGCTGGTCTCCGGCACCGATCGTGCGCGTAAAGACTTCGCCCACTTTGCGGAAGCAATCCCCCGAATCGCAGCCACGCACGCCCGGTTCGGACCGACGCAGAGTGTAGCCATGGAACCCCTTGGCGGGTGCGTTGACCGTGAGTGCCACGATCCGTATGGCGGTATGAGGCGGCTCGACAGGGTTGCTGAAGCGCTTGAAGAACGCCAACGGCTGGCCGAACGGACGAGTGAACTCCATCGGCTGGGTCACATTCTCGATCTCGATGAATCCCAGTTCACGGCAAATCTCGGGCGTGTACTCGAATTTCCCCCGCAACAGGGGTTCGATCTTATCGGCTAGTTCCATGATTTGTTTTTGCAAGGAGGCGGAGTCCGGGCGCGTGGCGCTCAAGGCATGAGCCTTCAGCAGTTGGTGCTTGGCGTCATTGGTTCGGCCCTGGTCCAGGAAGAGATTGGCCAACTGCACGCAGCTTCGGGGTGATGAAGATCCGATTTGAGTCAACCGATCGTAGAACCGTTGCCGTTGATCCGGGGCGAACGAGTGCACAAAAGGCAGCAGGGTCTCAGAATCCCAAGGCGTCCGGTTAAGAAGGAGTTCCAGCGCTTGGGCCCGCTCGGTCTGGCTGAATGGCTTGCGATGGCAGACGATGAACTCGAAGTGCTGCGGATCGGAACTGTCCTCATCGAGCAACGTGTGCGTCCGGAATTTTCGGAAGATGTTCACCGACGCCTCGCCTTGCCGGGCCTCCAGCCTCGGGGCGAGCGTGCTGTTGAGATCCCTGGGCTCAACCTCCAATCCTGCCCGGGTCAACGACTGCACGATCTGTTCCAGCGCGGGGGCTGGGTTGGTGGAGGTTTGAAACCGCCAATAGGTCTCGTTGTGCGTGAAGAGCCCGCAGTAGGAGGCGGAGCGGCGTGCAGACACGGTGCTGAGCCAGTCGAAGTCGGCCACCGGCTCATAGGGGCCGAAAAACTCCACGGGCAGCGAAGGCAGGGTAGGGTGTTCTTCGGAAAGCTCGGCGAGTTTCTCAGTCATCGATTTAGCCAGCGACTGGGCGATGTCGTGGGCCGCCTCCTCGTAGCGATCGGTGGTCAGCCCCAGGAAGGTGCTTTCGGAATCCACCGTAGCGTTCCACTCCATGGAGACCACGGGCGCGCTGCCGTCACCTCGCATGTGGATGGTGTCGAACCAGGGCGTGTTGCCAAGCGTGGCGGTCACCACCGACTTGAAGGTCGATGTCAGCACGCCGCTGCCCTTCGCGCTCACCAGGTCCACCCTCAGGAACAGGTTGGGAGCGCCGTCCCGCTGGGTGATCGTGAACGGTTCATTCAGGCGCTCCACCGCTCGGATGTGCGGGGACTCTTTGAGCCGTTGTTCGAGTCGATCGACGATTTTGCGGCAGAACGGATGCGGGTTGTTGGACAACATCAGCACCCGTCCGGAGTTGAAGGTCGCGTACTCGGGTGCCGAGGTTGATTGCCCGCTCGTCATGCTGGAGCGCGTCTCCGTCTTTCCGACCTGCAGCTTAGGAATACTCTCCGAGCTTCGGGTGTTTTCGCTTACGAACCGAAGGACTAGGAAAGCCCCAGCGAGCACCGTGACACCAATGAGGGCCCACGACTTGAATCCCAAAGATCGTTTCACAGTTTTTTAGTATTGAGGTGCTTACCTGTCTGATGCGAAACCTTTTCGTTGAGCAAACTCGGCCGCAGGGCTTTTTTTGGCCCCTTCAGGTTCAGGGAAGCCCGGTCTGCTGTGGAATCCCGCCAGAAGGAGGTTTTCCTATCCGACCATTATCTCCGAGTGGTCTTGCACTGGTTTTTCGTGGGTCAGTGACGGTGTGAAAACCCACCTCACCCAAGCACCTCCGAGGTAGGGCGATTTCTCCGAAAGCGCCACGTCCGCAGACACGGACCGCCGCAGAGCCGGACCGCTCTCGGAGATCGGCCCCTATCTAGAAAGTCCTTGGGCGGCCTCCGGGAGCCAAAACCCACCTTACCCAGCACCTCAGAGGTAGGGCGATTTCTCCGAAAGCGCCACGTCCGCAGACACGGATCGCCCGAAGATCTGCCCCTAACTTGGAGGTCCTTGGGCGGCCTCCGGGGGGCCAAAAACAACTTTCAGTGACGGTTTGAAAATCACTGAGCCCAGAAACTCAACGGATCATCGATCCGGCCTTAGCATGTCGGTTGCCTGAGGGAATTCATATCAAGTCTGGTGGGCCCCGGACGCATTCGGCCTCATTTGAAAGAAGGAAGAAAACCGATCCGAGGATCCGGCGAGTCTGCGGATTTCAAACCGGCAACTATCCGTAGATTCCGGAACGTTGCTGAGATTCGTGGGAGGGAAGAAAAACTAGACCCAGAAGGCCAAGATCACCGAGATCGAAGCGCAGTTGCGGTCTCTGCGGTAGCGGTGCGGTAAAAAGCGTGAGTGTTTCGACGGTAGCAACGAACACTGGGGTAAGCCGACCGAATCAGGCCCATGCCAAGGCCTCGTGCGTGCTCGATTTGTGGGGAATTGGAGAAAATTGGAGAAAACAGCTCTGGAGACAGTTTTTACCCGAGAAGGTCCCCAGAGAGAAAACCCCGTAAACATTGATTTTCTATGGAGCCGGTGGTCGGGATTGAACCGACGACCTACGGTTTACGAAACCGTTGCTCTACCACTGAGCTACACCGGCTAAAACTTAATGTTTACAGGGTGTTTGTGCGTTTTGACTGATTTTTGAGCCATTGACGCCCAACAAAAAACCAACAACTTTCGTCGCACTCACGCCCTCAACACCCAAACCGTGCCAGTGAAGCTCAAATCTGCCAAGGCAAAGTTGAAGCCCAAGAAAGCCAAGACAACCACCATCAGAGAGGATTACCCCAAGGTGCGCATCGTGAAGCGTCGCAAGGGGTTCGCCTATCAAGTGGACTGCCGAAGCAAAGGTTGGACTGGTCCAGCTCAACCAGAATTCCTTACCAAAAAGGAAGCTCTGGACAAGGCACGAGAGGTTGCGGCTCTGGTGGATGACAAGGGATTAGAGGGTGCTGGCAGCTACACCTCCCTGCTGGAGAACGGAGAATTGGCGGAGTTTTCCAAGCAACTGCAACCGTTCGGAAAAACCATCGCCGATGCGGTCGCCCACTACTTGGAGGTACTAAGGTCCAATCAATCGGTTGAAACCTCACCACTGGTCTCCGAGACACTCAAACGATGGGTCGCCTATAAGGAGGCTGGAACCGATGGCGTCTTGCGCCCACGCAGTTTGGCGACGCTACGATACTGGTCCCAACGATTGGCGAAGATTTACCCAACCCAACGACTCCAACACCTCAGCTACCAACTCATTCGCCAGACCAAGGACGAGCTCAAAACAACCGAGGGCAAACCAGCCAGTACTCATCTGCGGAAACACTTTGTGGGTCACCTCAGCCAGTTTCTCAACTGGTGCATTCAGCAAGGACTCACCGACATCAACCCCACGGTACGCATCAAGGTAAAGACCCCGATTCCAGAGGCAGAATTTCTTAACCTCGCTCAATGCCGCCAGTTGGTGTCGGTACTGAACCTGCCAGAGTTCAAGCCACTGGTTGGGTTAGTGTCTATCGGACTGTTCGCCGGTATCCGAGTGGCTGAAATTGCCCGTCTACACTGGTCCGACATCAATCTGGACCAGATGCACATATCGGTGGTTCGCAAGTCCGCCAAAACCAAACGGGGGCGTTCCATCACCATTACGCCTGTTCTAAAGTCGTGGTTGGTCAACCTGGACCCATCTGAACCGTTCATAGGAACACCGCCACGCCGGTTGGTGGAGCGGTTCAAGAAAGAACTCGGGTTTTCGTGGAGCCACAATGTGATGCGCCACACATTCGCTACCTACTGGCAGAGTCAAAACCGAGATGCTGCACGACTGTCTGCCAACCTCGGAAACTCCGAGGCTACTGCCTCCAAGCACTATGTGCGAATGGTGTCCAAGGCGGATGCTGAGCAGTTTTGGTCACTGTATCCCTACTCGGAGACCGCCACTCAATTCTTTGGTTTTACTGAGCAAAATTCAAAATCCGATGAACTTGCGTCGGAGTGAACTGGCATCCTCGTGAAGTCTTGAATCCACGGCGGTTGAGTACACCTGCCAAGTCTTTGAGGCTACTCAAGCCACTTTTTTGAAGTTCCCTGACCACCGGCACCAACTGCTCAAACCGTTGATGACTTTGAACCCGGCGACATTCACGAGCCCGTCCAAGGGATGCGGTGAAGTTCGGATTTCCCAGTTTGGTTCCACGGCGTTTGGCTGATTCCAATGCCGCCTTGGTTCGGGCGCTAATCATCGTCCGTTCCAGTTCTGCCACCGCAACGAGGATGTGGATGAGGAACGGTGTAGCGTGCGGGTTGTCCACTGCCACGAAGTTGACTTTGGACTGTTGAAGCATCGTCACGAAGTGAAGGTTGCGACTCAGCCTTGAGAGGTTCGCTACTAGTAGGGTCGCACCCGTTCGTCGGCACAGTTCAATCGCCTGGTTCAAGATTGGGCGCTCATTGACCTTGCCACTCTCAACCTCGGTCAGTTCGTCCAAAACCGCCCCTTGGACCTTTTCTGCGTAATTCCTGACGGCTTGGCGTTGAGCATCCAGACCCAAGCCACTCTGACCTTGTTGGGTGGTACTGACTCGGTAGTAGCAGACGAAGTTCGTGTTCACAGACCACCTGCTACAGGCATTCCTGGGCGGTTCAACAGCTTTTTACAGGCAGAAACGAACATTTCAGTTTGTAAGCGCTATCCAACTACCCACTGCCATATTTTATACACCAACCTCCAGCTAGCATCCAAATCAATCGTCCGTAGCAACCGCATTCATTCCCACATCTTTTGGGTTCCTGCCAGATACTTATCTCATATGACATCATTCGTACGAACACCATCACCCGATGCTCTGATTGAGCATTTGATTCAGGAACTCCAAAGCACTGGAACCAAATGCGAAACCGCACAGAATTTCAACGCCATCTATCCCGATGCCAAATGAACCTTTATCCAGTGGCGATGATTCATTGATTCTCCAACTCTTGGACATCGTAGCACAACGACTGCACCAACTACTCACGCAGGGAATGGTGCTGGAGAATCAAGAAACCATCAATCAAACCCAACTCAAGATAGACCGCCTACGCCAACAACTGGATAGGCTACGGATAGTGCTCCGTAAGCAAAAGGAGTCAGAGCAACGAAAACGGAAACTGGGAAAATGAGCTGCTTGACATAGAAAATCGCATTGGGCTCTTTCAAACCTTATTCGCCCAACACACAGGGAACTAAAAATTCCATCAAACCAGCATATCCACATATACCGTCCGGCTTTACCAGCCGGACTTTTTATATAGACATTGGCTGAATCTATGCTAAGATGTTCTTGTGGTTGAGATGTTGAGACACCGTAGGTTCAACGATGAACTGGTGGTAACTGTTCTCAACCCCTGAGAACCACTTAACCTCAACTTGAGTGGGCGATAAACCAGAACAAAAAAGCACTATGACTACAGACGATAACATTCCTAACCGCCTAGAACTAACCGTCGGTGACACTATGTCACTGACCATCAACGACTGGGTCAATCAGGCAAAGACCCATTCCCGATTGATTGTTGGATACACCAAGCAAATGGAGCATTGGCAGAAGCGAGAATTAGAATCCGCCATCATTTGCGGTTCCAACTTGGTGAAGATTCGCCAAAGCTATGGTGACCGTGGAATTGGGTTCAAACCGTTCATTGAAAAGGAATTTGCGAACGAATTCAGCTACAAGACTTGTTTGCGCTATATGAAACTTGCCAACCGTAGCAGTGAAATTCCATCAGATGTAAACAATATCCGCCAAGCTTATATTCGCCTTGGAATTCTGCAGGAAGACTATATGTATCCAAAGCCGGAATCCAACAGTAACAACAATTCAGGAACCAATGGAAAACCCAGCAATGGAGCATCCAAAGACAACAGCACCAAGAGCAAACCAAAGAGCCCAAAGCGTACCCTTAGTGATTTGATTCCATATAGCGATTCCATCTTTATTACATACCAACCTAAAAAGCAAACCGAATATACCAAGTACAAAATCTGTGAGTTCAGGCTCAACCCTGATGGTACACTCTTGGGGCGCCCAACAGTTGAGACAGACAACTACACTATCGTTAAGCCTGATGGAGTTGAATTCTTCATCAAATGGCTTACGCCGTATGTAGAATGGCACTTGCGACAGACCACCGCTAATGTATCTCAATTTCCTGTTCCGCAGGAAACAAAGACATTGCTGGCAGCTTAAACAGTAAAACTATGACTATTGCAACGGTGGTTTGGATTATGTCCAAACCACCTTTTTGTTTTCTATCGTCAACCATCCCACCAACCACCACCAATTAAGTTCTTTGACCACTACATAAGCTTTTAAGCGAACAACAGTGTCAACACACCATTCAGCTCATATTGAGTCTATATGAGCATTAGAATTTTAATCGTCACACTCTTCACCGCACACTCTTTCCGGTATTGCTATAGCTATGTTTTATAGAAAGGTTGCTTGAACCTGTACATATGCTGGGTGACCCTGCTACCTGTATAAATAGGAAACAAGCACTACAACCACCTTTCACCTAACGGCTCACTCCACCCAAAGCCTGATGCCTAATGGTTCAGCGAATATCAAATCGTGAGGTTACAGCATCGGTGACACAGTGTCACTGACCAAAACAACTTCACCATCTAGAAGCATCTACCATCAAATTCTTTGACCCCTTCTTTAGCTTTTGAGTGCCAACTGGGGTGTTGAGGCTACCCAACAAAATTAGAGCTATATGAGGTTTAACAGAAACCAATTGAACTGGTGCAATTATAAAAAGGTTGCTTGAACCTGTACATATGCTGGGTGACCCTGCTACCTGTATAAATAGGAAACAAGCACTACAACCACCTTTCACCTAACGGCTCACTCCACCCAAAGCCTGATGCCTAATGGTTC
>CAINWP010000303.1 GCA_903854475.1 uncultured Verrucomicrobiota bacterium | reverse complement strand
TCTGCTTTCGGAGAAATCGCCCTACCTCGGAGCTGTTTGGGTGAGGTGAGTTTTTTCGGAGGTTCGCATCAGCCACACTTCCAGAACACCGAGCCCTGCCTAGCTCGAGCATCCATCTAAGTGTCTCCTCCGGTGTCACCGATCTGCATCATCTTGTGGCCGCTAACCCCCTCCTCTTTTTCACTGAAAACAGCGAGGAACCCATAATCTTCCGTTCGATTGACTCCGTCCCAGACCGCGTTGGCGGCACTGAAGATATTTTGTCCAATGCTGACGATCTTGTCGGCTTTCTCCAGGGGGCTCAGATTGTTTCCTGTGGCTCCCGGTTTGGGTTTGGGTTTGGCGGAGGAGCTTTTGGCGGCGTAGGCCTCCGACGTGGTCAGCGTGGTTGCCAGGAGGGTGAGCATCAGGGAGAGGCCATAGCGGTGGTGGTGGCGATGACTGTGCAGGGTTGGAGGTTGCTGTGGTTGTTGTTCCTGAAGGGCGGGGCGTCGGTTGCCGTGTGCCCGTTTCAGGCGTCATGAGGGTTTTCGTCGGCATCGGCTGAGACCTTTCAGAAATTGAGTTTTTTCTTTGCTGCCGCTCAGGCCGAACGGTTCTGGTGTTTTGGGGTTCTCGAGGCGGCGTAGGGCGGGTAGCCTTTCGGATTATGTTGAAGTGGGCTCGTTGCTTCGGGTTCTGGGTGCTCTGCTTGTTGGCGGAGACAACGAGGGCGGGTGACGATGTCGCACTGGTGGGGCTGTCCGATCGGTGGCGATTCTTGGCCGCGGGATCCCTGGCCGAGGCCCCTGCGGGCTGGCAAGCTCCAGGCTTTGACGCGACGGGTTGGTCGGAGGGGCCCGGCGGGTTTGGGGCGAGTTCTTACGGAGAATCGACCCGGTTCCCCAACACCAACGGCTGGGAACGCGTGCTCTTGCGGCGTGCATTCGTGGTTCCGGAGGGGGCCGACGTGCGGTGGCTCTCCCTGCGTGTGGACTATTCGGGCGGCTTCGTGCTGAGCTTGAATGGTCGAGAATGGGTGCGACGTGGATTCACCGGAGAGCCGGGAACTCCGGTGCCGTTCACTGCAATCTCAGGTCCGCGCGGTTCAGGGAGCCCGGAGTTGATTCCGATGGGCTCGGCTGAGGGATGGATTGGCCCGGGCACCAATTGGGTGACCCTCCAGTTGCACGCGGACGGGGTTTATTCTCGCTGGCCAGTTTTTACCGGCGAGGTAATGGCCAATTTTTCTCGGGCTCCGTACCTGCAAAATGTGTCCTCCAATCGTGCGGAGGTCCGCTGCCTGACGCCGTGGCCGCGGTCCATTCGGGTAGAATATGGGACGGAGTCGATCCAAGAAGCCGCGGTGACAGGCCCTGAAGGTACGAACCACGTGGTGCGCTTGGAGGGGTTGCGTCCCGGAACTCGGTATCAATATCGGGTGATCTTGGGCAAGCAGGGGGACGGTGGCGCGACGGCGCCAATTACTTTCCAGACCTTGCCCGCAGCAGGTCCTCTCACCGTTCAGGTCGTGGGTGACTCCGGTTGGGGAGACTTTGCCCCGCACGCCGTCGTAGCCCAGATGATGCGGTCCGAGGCCGACTTGGTCCTGCACGCCGGCGATATGGTGTACCCGGGTTTCTCTCCGGCCTTAGCAGACCTACGATTCTTGAGTGTTCAGCGGCCCTGGATGCGGACTCGTGCTTCAGCGTTCACGTGGGGAAATCACGACTTATACTACGGCTTTGCACCGCTGGTGGACATCTTCGGGTCACCCACCAATGACACTCCCGATGGGGAGCATGGGACCGAAAACACGGTGCCCCAGGCGTATTATTCCTTCGACGCAGGCGATGTGCACTTCGCGGTGTTGTTTCAACCCTTCTTGGGCCAATACCAAATGCGCACCAACAGTCCGCAGGCGCGATGGCTCGATCAGGACCTGGCCGCCTCGCAAAAACCTTGGAAGGTGGTTTTGGCTCATATTCCGTGGGAAACCTCCTCAGCCCACCGGATCGATGACTCAAATTATAACGGGCGTCCGGATGGCGGGGAATTTGCCGAGGTGCTGCTGCCGATCGCCCAACGGCATGGAGTTCAATTGTACCTTTCTGGGCATGACCACAATTA
This sequence comes from uncultured Verrucomicrobiota bacterium, assembly GCA_903854475.1. Lineage (GTDB taxonomy): Bacteria > Verrucomicrobiota > Verrucomicrobiia > Limisphaerales > UBA9464 > SXXZ01. The sequence goes on along the minus strand of CAINWP010000303.1, from coordinate 1,734 downwards.
CGAACGACTCATTCCTGTCGAGGGCATGACTTCAATCATCACCGGCGGTGGCGGGGCGATCCCGTACGGGCTCCGCGAAGTCTCCGCATTCCAGTCGGCCTTCCGGGTGGCGTATCACTTCACTCAACTGCGCTTTGAGGGCGATACGTTGACCGTCCGCTGCGTGAACCAGGAGGGGAAGGCGGAGGATCAATCGGTGATCCGGCGTCGGCCCGAGGCGGTGCTTGTGGCCGCCGCCGCGTTGGGGACTCCGGAGGGGGATTTGCCTCCACAGACGCCCTCTTGGGAAGCCCATGGTATGTCGCGAGCTCCGGCCATTGGGTCGCTCACCGGGCGCTCCAGCAATTTGGGTCGCCTTCGGGTGATGATGGACAGCACCCACTTGTATCTCAGCCTAGAGGGTCTGGCTTTTTCTCAGGGCTCGGATGTGTGCCTGTTTCTCGAGGTGCCCGGTTTGCCGGGTGTGTCGTCTTTGGCGGGATTGGGCGACGGGCGGCGCGATCTGGCCGAGGACTCCGCTGCACAAGGAGTCGATGGGTTGGATCTCGCCGAGGGCGTGAGCTTCGGCGAGGGGTTTCGACCTTCGATAGGAATTGTTGTGAGTGATGTGCTGGCCCAGCAGCAGGATCGCCGGTTTCGACGTCCGCGCTCGGAGGTGGCGCTGGGGCAGGGGGTGTTCCGATTAGATACGGCGCTGAGTTCGGTGCCGGACATTCGGATCCGTGCCTGGAATCCGGATTCGGTGCGCGGCGTGGTGACACCGGGGGTGAGCAGTGCCGACGCAATCCAGATAGCAATCCCCCGCAGCCGACTGGGTGGTTTGCGCTATGGGCAGACGCTGCGCATCGCCGCCGGGGTAGGGTTGGAAGTGGGCACCGGCACGAAGATCCGGAGGTTTGATGCCGGCTTCATTGGCACGACAGGCCCGCTGGCTGCGGGAGAAACCCCCGTGTTTTCAGGGGTATCCATTCGCTTACCGGAGGCGCCCGCGTTGAAATTGAAAGCCGCTTTGGAACCGGAAGGGCGTGTGCAAATTCAATGGATGGCCTTGGCAGGGCAGCGCTACCAGCTGGAAGCTGCGCAGGATCTTCTCAAGCCCTTCGAGCTGCTCCAAGAGGTCGCCGCCCAGTCTCAGGAGGGTCCTTCTCAGGTCAGTATTTCCGCCGATCCGGGAGCACGTTTTTTTCGTGTTCGGGGTTCGGAGTGATTCCGGGCGAGTCTTTGGTTTTCGGAGGCGGCACTGAGTGAAATCAACGGGAACCTTTTTTCCTGCCGCAACGGGCCCGGGCATCGTATCCTGTCCACCGTTTCGGATATGTTGAAGAATCCAGCCACGAAGTATCGCCCCGCTCCGGCGGTGGACTTGCGCGACCGTCAATGGCCTGCACGCACGCTGAGCGCGCCTCCCATCTGGTGCAGTGTCGACCTTCGCGACGGCAATCAGGCGCTGGCGGTGCCCATGAATGTGGCCCAGAAGCTCGAGCTCTTCCAGACGCTGGTGAACTGCGGCTTCAAAGAGATTGAGGTCGGGTTCCCATCGGCATCGAACACCGAGTTCGCCTTCAATCGGCGGCTCATCGAGGAAAATCGAATTCCGGAAGACGTGACCATCCAGGTGCTGGTCCAGGCCCGGGAAGATTTGATCGAGCGGACCATCGAGTCGTTGATGGGTGCCAAACGGGTGATCATCCACCTGTACAATTCCACGTCGCCGGCTCAGCGCCGGGTGGTGTT
>CAINWP010000302.1 GCA_903854475.1 uncultured Verrucomicrobiota bacterium | reverse complement strand
TCTTCAGGAACCGGTCGCCTACCGCGGCCCCTATGAGTACAGCGTTCCGGGAGCCAAGTCCGACTTCACTCCTCAGGGTGACAAGAACTGAACGGTTCCATTCCAATCCTTTACCGATCCAATAATGGAAATTCCCTACACATACAAAGCCCGACCTGACACGGGCCTCTACAATGCCAAGGTGGGCATTTGGCTGTTCTTGGCCTCGGAAATCATGCTCTTCGGAGCCTTGTTTTCTGCTTACATCCTTCTCCGGGTCAGCGCTCCGGTCGGCTTTTGGCCGGATGTGGCGTTAGCATGGCCTCGAGGCTTGCTCAATATTCCGATTGGTACGTTCAATACAGCCGTTCTTATCACGTCTTCGGTCACTGTCGTGTTGGCTTGGGCGGCGCTCAAGATGAACAACTTCGCGCGGTTCCGAGTGTACATGGTGATCACGGTGTTGTGCGCCTTTGCCTTCTTGGGCATTAAGTCGTTCGAGTATAACGACAAGTTCAGCCACTACGTCATCCGCCTTCAGGATGGCAAGGCCTTGACCGGTCACATCGAGGTCGACGGAAAGCATCCGAGATTTTGGAACTTCAGCGATCAATGGAGTGTGGCCAAGTTGGCGGACAAGAAGGTCACTAAGATCAAGGTTGAGATGGACCCGGAGCGTGATGTCAACGGTCACCTCAAGAAGGGCGCATCCCACCATCATGAAGTTGAGGTTGCGGTTTCGGACATCGTTTCTATGGGATCTTATACCCCGGCGACCCATCCGTTCTTCGCAGTCTATTTCTTGATCACTGCGTTGCATGGACTGCACGTTTTGGGTGGCGCGTTGGTGCTGGGCTATTTTGCCTTCCCCGGAGCCAAGATGTGGAAGTCCAATCCGGAGCAGTTCATTAACCGCATCGAGGTGGGTGGCCTTTTCTGGCACTTCGTGGACCTCGTTTGGATCTTCTTGTTCCCGGTGGTGTACCTCCTCTGATTGTATTTATGAGCCAACCTAGCGCTTCTACTTCGGATTCCCATGGCGGCGATGATCATGATCACGACATCGCGGCGCACGTCCGAACCTATCTGATCATTTTCGGAGCCCTGCTTGTCGGCACCATCCTGACGGTGGCCATGTACTACGTGGACTTCAGCAGCATGGCGTTGACGGTGGCCGTAGCCTTGTTCATCGCGTCGATCAAGGCATTCTTGGTCGCGGGATATTTCATGCACCTCCTTTCGGAGAAGAAATTGGTGTACGGTGTTCTCATTCTCGCGGCGATCTTCTTTGTTGCGCTGATGGGGCTGACCCTCTGGGGCAGCAATGATCTTCCCAGAAACTCGGAGACTAAGACGTTGTATGTCCCTTAAAGCCTTCCATATCGTGTTTGTCGCGGCATCAGTGATCCTGATGGCATTCCTGAGCGGATGGAGTTTCTTGGCGTATCAAGAGACTCACTCCACGGAATACCTGGTCTGGAGTCTGTGTGCGGCCAGCTCGGTAGTGGGCTTGGTGATTTACGGTCGTTTCTTCCTTAGGAAGCTCCGGAACATTAGTTTTCTATGAAATTCTGCTTTGGGATTTCCAAGATCTTGGCTGCGGCTTTTCTGTTAATGCCGTCCTTGAACGCGTGCACTGCCTGTTTTGGCAAGACCGATGAGGCTCTCGCACAAGGCATGAATGCGGGTATCTACGTGATGCTGGTTTTCGTGGTCGCTGCTTGGGTGTTATTCGGTAGTTTTTTTGTTTTTATTGCCCGTCGCTCCAAGCGTGTAAACGCTGAGTCGGAAGCGGGTGAATCTCCTTTGGTTTGATAGTCTGAAAATTTTCGGAAATACATGACCTCTCTACTTCGATATTTTGGAATGCCGGAAGTGGCTTCGGCCCATGGCAGTGGCATCGATGAATTGATCCTGTACGTGCATCTCCTCATGGGTGCGCTGTTCGTGGGATGGCTCGGTTACTTCCTCCTAGTAATGGTGCGCTTCAATAAGGCTGCCAATCCCAAAGCCGATTATGTAGGTGTCCGCAGCCACGCTTCGACCTACTTGGAGATCGGTGTGGCAGTGGTGGAGGCCGTACTGTTGATAGGTCTCGCTGTGCCTCTTTGGGCCAGGGCGGTTGACAGCCCTCCCGGAGCTGACCAGAAGCCGGTCGAAATTCAGGTGATGGCCCAGCAGTTTGCTTGGGCGGCTCACTTTCCGGGAACCGATGGCAAGTGGGGTAAGCAGGACACCAAGTTTGCCGACCGTGGCAATCCTTTCGGCTTGGATACCAGTGATGCCGCCGCCAAGGACGACATCTCGGTGGTGACCGAGGCGTTCTTGGTGCCAGTTAATCGGCCGGTGATTGCCAAGTTGTCGAGCATGGATGTGATCCATTGCTTCAAGTTGCCGGCCATGCGTGTGACCCAGGACGTGATTCCCGGTTTGTCGATCCCTGTGCACTTCACACCGACCAAGATTGGGGATTACACCATTACGTGCGCGCAGCTCTGCGGCAATGGTCACGCTTCTATGAAGGGTGTTTTCAAGGTGGTTTCGCAAGCGGACTACGATCAGTGGTTTGCCGAAAAATCCAAGGCGGGCGGCGCAGGTGGCAGCTTCGAATAAGCTCATCAAATCAGGGTCACCGATTGAGTCCGCCGGATCAGCCGCTGGTTTCATACCGGCGGCCTTTTTTTAATCACCATGGAGTCTCATATCCAACGGGTTCTATGGGGAACCCTTGTGGCCAGTTTGCTGGCAGTCTCGGTGGCCTACTTTCGATCCCAAGGGTTGCCTCCCGTTCTTAGTCAGCTTCATGATTTTTCGCTGACCAATCAACTCGGGCAGACGGTGGGTAAGGATTCCTTTAAAGGGCGGATTAGTGTCGTCAACATTGTCTTCACCCGGTGTCCGACTCAGTGCCGACGCTTGTCGGCCCAAATGCAGCGGCTCCAGTCTCGAATTCCATCTGGGGTGCGCTTGGTTTCTCTGACTGCGGATCCCGAGTACGACACGCCGGAGGTCCTTAAGCGCTATGGCCTCGAGTACCAAGCTTCCTCAGAAAAGTGGTGGATGCTCACCGGTCCAAAGGCCGAAGTCTATCGGGTGGCGATTGCTGATTTAAAATTCGCAGTGGTCGAATCAGGCGAACCGTCTCCGAAATTGGAGGATCTATTCATTCACACGGCGGATTTCGGGGTGCTGGATTCCAAGGGCCGCTTGCGATTTGTTATCCACAGCGAAGATTCGGATGCTGAAGATCAGATTATCCGGTCCGTTAAGCGTCTCAAAGGCATCCTATGAACCAATCCCTCCATTTACTGCCGCTGGTCAACGCCTGTCTCAATGGCTTGGCGGGTATTCTTCTGGTAGCCGGACTGATCCATATTAAGGCCGGGCGGCGTGAAGCTCACCGCAAGTGCATGGTGGCGGCGTTTGTCACTTCCTGTGTCTTCCTGCTGTTGTACCTGACCCACAAGTACCTGCTGAAATCGGTTCATACCCCTTTCAAGGGCCCGGAGTTCCTTCGGCCGTGGTACTATGGGATGCTCTTTTCGCACATCCTGCTGGCCGCCGCGGTGCCGGTGTTGGCGATGATCACCCTGCGTCGTGCCAGTGCCGGAGACCTGGAGCGACACAAGAAGATCGCTCGATGGACCTGGCCGATTTGGATGTATGTCTCGGTGACTGGAGTGTTGGTGTATCTGGTTCTCTACCAGATCTGGCCCTGAATAGGAGATGGGGCGCGTTCGGCTGGAACGCGGGTCCTCCATGTGTGTCAACGACGGTTTGAAAACCAACGAAACCTGCCGGTTTGTAAACCGCGTTTTTCAGAAACCTGTTGGCCCATTCGTCCCGCCCGGTCCTGGTAGGTGTCAAAGCCGATCCCGATCAGACCTGCTCGGCGTTGAACGCTCGTGGCATCCATTCGAAGAAGGAAGAAGCGCTGGCGCTCAATCCGGGAGAAAACGCCCCCAAGAACACGGCAAAACCG
>CAINWP010000301.1 GCA_903854475.1 uncultured Verrucomicrobiota bacterium | reverse complement strand
TTTCGGAGAAATCGCCCTACCTCGGAAGTGCGTGGGTGAGGCTGAGTTTGTGGCAGAAACCAGGGATGTAGCCGGATAAGCTTCCGAGGTAGGGACCGATCTCCGAGCGGTCCGCCCCCGTGGCACTGCCCCCGTTGCACTGTTCCCGTGGCGCTGGCCTTTGAGAGTGCTTGAAAGCTGTAGAATCAGAAGCCAGAGCACGGCCTTAATCCCTGAAATGTCTGATGTGTACTCAGACTAGATTGGATCCGTTCCCTTGGGAGAGAATCGTCGACGGAATTCGGCTCCGTAGGGAGCGGCGCTATCCCCCCAACCGGGAGTCGGAGGAAATGGCCTCGTGGACGACTTGGGCTCCGCCGGCGATTCCGGTGAGGCGTTCGAGTCGGCCGTTGACCTCGTAGTTCAGGGCTTCGTGTTCTAGCCCTAGCAGGCGGAGGATCGTGGCGTGGAGGTCCTTCATTTGGATGGGCTTCTCGACGGCCAGCAGACCGAGATCGTCGGTGGCTCCGATGCGAATGCCGGGCCGAACACCGCCACCGGCCATCCAAATGGTGAATCCGGCCGCGTTGTGCTGGCGGCCGAGGTTGCCTTGCATCATGGGCGTGCGGCCGAATTCGCTGGCCCAGACGACGAGGGTTTCATCGAGCAGGCCCCGCTGCTTCAGGTCGGTCAGCAGGGCTGCCACGGGCTGGTCGGTCCAGCGGGCCCGGGGTTCGTGGTTCTTGACTAGGTTGTCGTGGGCATCCCAGCCGTCCTTGTCGGGCATGTCGTACACTTGGACGAATCGGACACCCCGCTCGACCAACCGCCGGGCTAGCAGGCATTTGCGACCAAACGCCTGGGTGCGTGGGTCGGCGTGCTCGAGGCCGTAGCTCCGGCGCAGGCTCTCGGACTCGCGCTCGGTGTCTCCCACTTCGAGGGCCGAAGACTGCATCCGGTAGGCCAGTTCGTAGCTGGCGATGCGCGCATCAAATTCGGCAAATCCGGGGCGGGCGTCCCGATGCTGCAGGTTCAAATCGCGGATGAGGTCGAGGGTATCGCGTTGACCGTCGGCAAACTCGGGCGGGGGCAGCAAATCTAACACTGGCGTGCCCTTGTCGCGCAGCCGAGTGGGTTGGAACGCCGCCGGTAGAAACCCGTTGGAATAGTTGGCAGCCCCACCGAGAGGGCCGGCGTCGAAGAGGGTCACGTATCCCGGCAAGTCGTGGTTCACGGATCCCAGCCCGTAGGTGACCCAGGAACCCAGGCTGGCTTTGCCCGGTCGGATGTCGCCGGTGTGCAGTTGGTAGCTTGCGGGCGCGTGGTTGTTGGAATCGGCCTGAAGCGAGTGCAGCACGCACAAGTCATCCGCATGCCGGGTGATATGCGGCATCAGGTTGCTGACCCACAGCCCAGACTGCCCATGCTGCGACCAGGTGAACGGGCTGGCCATCAACTCGTCTTTGCAGCCGTGGAACACGTTGGCGAAGCGGGTGGCCTTGACCGCATCGCGGAACGACTCGGGCACCGGTTTGCCGTGGAGCTTCTGGAGCAGCGGTTTGTAGTCGAAGGTGTCGATTTGCGAGGGGCCACCGACCAGGAAGAGGAAGATGACTGACTTGGCCTTCGGAGGCAGCGGGGCCGGTCTCGGCGCGAACGGGTTCAGAGGATCAGGCCCCGTCCGTGTGGACGCCCCTTTTGCTTCCAGTCCAGTCAACGCCTGAAGCGCGAGCGCACCGAAGCCGGTGCCCATCGATCCCAGGAAGCGTCGCCGCGTTCCCGACTGGGGCGTCACGAACATGCGTCACCTTGCCCACGGCTTCGGCCGTCGAGCAAGGAGTCCGGTGGGCTTTGCCTTGGACAACATGTGCGGTGCAGGGCGAAAGTAGCCGCAGTGATTTCCCTCCGGCGCATCCAACTGGTCTTCGCGATCTGGGGCTGCCTGGTGTCGTTTGCGGCCTGGGCCGATGGGGCACCGGCCGGTGTCGTAGGCAAGGCTTGGGAAGACCCTCGCAATCCAGTCGTCCGCACCTTTGGCGGGCAGCGCCTCGATCTTTGGTCGCTTCGACCGGTGACGCTTCACGGGGTTCCCTCGGTGGATTCCTTGGCGGCCGCGCCATCAACCCGGCGATCACCGCTGGATGCTTGGCTTCATTCGGGCCTGTCCAGCTCTCCGCGATCGAGAGTACCCGAAGCCGATCCGCGGACGCTCATCCGCCGGTTGAGCTTGGATCTGACCGGCCTTCCGCCGTCGGTGGAGGACGTCGAATCCTTTGAGCGGGAGTGCATTCAGGAGTCGCGGAGCGCGGGGGGCGCGGCATCGCAGGCCTATGAACGCCGGGTCGATCGCCTGCTGGCTTCGCCGCGTTATGGAGAACACCAAGCGCGCCAGTGGCTCGATGTCATCCGCTACAGCGATAGCAACGGGTTCGATTGGGATGAATTTCGACCCCGGGCCTGGCGCTTCCGCGACTACGTGATCCGGGCCTTCAATGCCGATAAGCCCTTCGACCGTTTCATTCTCGAGCAATTGGCGGGTGATGAATTGCTGGAAGGCCTGCCGCGCACTGTCTCCGAGCAGGATGCGTTGATCGCCACGGGTTACCTGCGTCTGGGGCCTCACGACAACGCGGCCGGGTTGTTCAACGAACAGGACCGCAGCCGCGCCGAATTGATGGCCGATCTCACCGAGACGACGGGCAGTGCTTTCCTCGGACTCACGATGTCCTGCTGCCGGTGTCACGACCACAAGTTCGACCCGCTGTTGCAGGCGGACCACTTCCGGCTTCGGGCGTTTTTTGAAGGCGTGAAATTCGCCGATGACCTGCCGCTGGACTTGGCCACCGATCAGGCGGCTATCCGGGAGCACAACGCGG
>CAINWP010000300.1 GCA_903854475.1 uncultured Verrucomicrobiota bacterium | reverse complement strand
TTCGGTCCACTCCGTGGCGGAGTCCGGCCGAGGCGTTGCGAGCGTTTGTGGTGCCGGAAGGCTTTGAGGTTCAGTTGGTGGCGTCCGAACCGGAGATCGGTAAGCCGGTCAGCATGAGCTTCGATGTGAGCGGGCGGTTGTGGATTGCCGAGACACGGGCCTATCCCATTGAGAACGCCACCAACAAGGCACCGAGTGACGTGATTCGCATTTTGTCGGAGTTTGGGAAACACGGCCGGGCCCGCGGTAACACCGTGTTCGCCGATGGCTTGAGTATGCCCGATGCCGTTGCGCCGTTCCGCGATGGGGCCGTGGTGTTCAGCATTCCGAATGTGCTCAGCCTTCAAGACACGGATGGCGACGGGCGTGCCGACCGCCGAGATGTTCTCTATGGTCCTTTTGGAGTCACCGACACCCACAACCTCGCCAATAACTTCCGCCGGGGTTTCGACGGATGGTTTTATGGCGGGCAGGGTGTGGGCAATCAGACGCGAGTGAAGGGCACCGACGGACACCTGCTGGAACTGCGCGGATCGACCTTTCGACTCCGTGGCGATGGATCCCGGATTGAGAAAGTCGGCGATGGGCAAGCCAATGTCTTCGGGCTCTGCTTTGATCCTTTGGGCAACCTCTTCACCTCCGACTGTCACTCGATGCCCATTTATCAGGTCATCCATGGCGGGTTCTATCCGGTCTTCGGCAAACCGCACGACGGGCTTGGCTACGCGCCGCAAATGCTTTGGCACAACCATGGATCCACGGCCATTGCCGGCCTTAACTACTGTGATGAACCGCTGTGGCCCGCGGAGTTTCAGGGCAATTTCCTCTTGGGCAATGTGGTGACCAGCCGGGTGAACCGTGACCGCATCGAGGATCGCGGTTCCACGCGCATCGCCCACGAGATGCCCGATTTGGTGAGTACTTCTGACCCCTGGTTCCGCCCGGTGGACGTGCAGTTTGGGCCCGACGGGGCGCTGTACATCGCCGATTTCTACAACCGGATCATCGCCCATGTGGAGGTGCCTCTGTCGCATCCGGGACGGGATCGCAGCAGCGGGCGGATTTGGCGGGTGGTGCGCAAGGCAACCGACGGCCGCCCCATTCTGAGGCAACACTCTGATTTTCGGAATCTCGCACCGGCTGAACAGGTGCAACGACTCGCCGATCCGAGCTTTGCCCACCGATTGGCCGTGCTGAATCACTTTTGCGACCGTAAAGACTTGGAGGCCTCCATCGAGGGAACGTTGCGCACTGCGCTCATGTCTCCGGCTGCTCCGGTGTCGCTTCGGGTCGGGGCCCTGTGGATTTTGGAGCGTCGGAACCTTCTGCTACCGACCGAGTTGGCGGCGGCCGCCAAGGATTCCGAAGCCTTGCTGCGGCTCCATGCCGTTCGAGTCCTTGTAGAGCGTCGTCGTTGGCTGGATTCGGACCTCGGCCTCGTGACGGCGGCCCTCCGAGACCCGTCGGCGCCCGTGGTGCGTGCGGCGGCCGATGCGCTGGCTCGCCACCCCAGCTTCGACAACCTCGCCCCGCTGCTAGCCTTGAGAGTCGTCGCCCCCGAAGCGGACACCCATCTCGTGTATCAAGTTCGCAAGGCACTGAGAGACCAGTTGCTTGACGAGACGGTCTTCCGCCGATTCCGCCAGTCATCCCTAGGAGATGCCGTCGCCCAGGCCGCAGTGGCTGATGTCTGCCTGGCCATCCCCTCGTTAGAATCGGCGGGATTTCTTCTCGAATACTTGGAGCACCGACGCCCCTCGGATCCTGGCTTCATGGAGCAGTTGCAGCACAGCGCTCGGCACGGAGCGACGGCCGACTTGGAGGCCTTGGTGGGCGTATTCCGGACAGCGGCCTCACTCGATCGAGCAGGGCAGCGCAACTTGTTTTTGGCGATGGAGCAGGGGATGGCCCAACGAGGATTAGATTTGGGACCGGAGATGCAACGATGGGGAGCCGACTTGGTGGGCGGCTTTTTGGGCGATGCGCGATCGACTCCCGATCAGAGGCTTTTCGCGATCGAGTGGGCAGGGAAGTTGGGAATACGCGATGCGGCCCCTGTCCTCCGACACTGGGCTGGCACCTCTGAGGCGAGCCTAACCTCAGCTGCTGTGCGCCTGGTCAGTGTTCGAGCCTTATTAGAACTCGCCGACCCGGAAGCCGAGCCGCTGGCCGAAGTGTTCCTGCGCGAGGCATCGGTATCGCGAGATCAGCGGGCAGCGGTCGCTCAAGCGGTGCTGAGGTTCCGGCCGAAGACAGGAATCCCCATTTTATTGAGGGTATTGCGCGAAGCCCCGTTTGGTTCCGCCATTCCCATCGCCGCCGCTCTGGCAGGTTCGCCCGAGGGATCCGAGAGTTTGCTCCAGGCCGTGGGCGATGGGCGCGCTCCGGCGGCGCTGTTGGCCGAACGGTCCGTGCAAGAGCGACTCTTGGCTCTTCGGCCGAATGAAAAGGATCGGTTTGTTTCGAGAACTGCCGCAGACCCGGACTCCAAACGCCGCTTAGAACTGGTGGCCGATCGGCAGGCAGCGTTTCGAAAATCCAGTCCCGACGTGAAGGCCGGGGCCCGGATTTTCGAGGCTCATTGCAGGCCTTGCCATTCGATGGGAGGGCAGGGTGGTCTGGTAGGCCCGCAGCTCGATGGCGTCGGGCATCGGGGCCTTGAGCGCCTGTGCGAGGATGTGCTCGACCCCAACCGCAACGTGGACCGGATTTTCCGCTACAGCATGGTGACCTTGCAAAATGGGGATCTGGTGAGTGGCCTTTTCCGTCGGGAGGAGGGGGAGCAGCGAATTTACGTCAGCGCCAGCGGCCAAGAGCAACGAATCCCTCGCAAGGAGATTCGTGAAGTTCGGGAATCAGAGACTTCTCTAATGCCCGACAATTTTGCTGAGGCGGTTCCCCCGGCCGACTTCAATCACCTTGTCGGATTTCTGTTGAGTCAACAAACCCAACGCCCTTGATTCGCCGAAAATCTTCGGGCAGCGTCCGCCTTCGATCCGATTCATCGTTGGGTCCAGGGCGCCGTATATCGTTGAGCTTCACTTGAGCGAGATGCTGCGACCGAAGAGTCCGAGTCAGAGATAAGTTCGAATCAATCCGCCGCTAGCGAGCTATCTGCCATGGTGCCACTTAACAAGTCTTTCGACGCGTCCCATCGAGCGGTAGGCTCTTCATTCAGGGCGGTTTTTTGGTGTGCGACGCTCCTGTGGTTGCCGAGCTTGTTCGGCCAATCTGCAGCGATTGCGCCCTCACGGGATACTCGTTCCAGCGCAACGGGTGCCCTCGCGGGTTTCGTTCGTACCAGTGGGGCCGAGGTCCACCCCACCGAGGCCGGCGATGCTCGCGGCGAAGAAGTTGAGGTTCAGCCCGGCGATACGGCGAGTGAGATCGCCGTGGTGCGTTTACCGGCGGAGGTTTCGCTCGACCAGATGCTCGTGGCCCTTTTACGACGGAACCCTGAAGTGTTCGGGGGCGGTAATGTCAATCGCATGCCGGCCGGTGCCATCCTGAAAATCCCCGACGCACGCATGGCTTTGGCGATCCCGTTGGCTGAGGCCCGAAGGATTATCGCCGAGCAAAATCGGGAGTACGAAGCATTCCGGGAAGCCCATGCTAATAGGTTTCGAACGCCATCGAATGCCCGAAGCAATCGGGTGGATGCCCTGGCGCAACCCCTTCAGGAGGAAGCCGTTCGGTCACAGAACACTGAGCCTGAGCTGAGCGGTGGTGGAGTTTCTGAGAAAATTGTGGCTTCAACGGCGGGGGGCCCTAATCCGACACTCGTCGAGTCCGCCGATCCGGCGGTTGAACCCCCGCCGCCTCTGCCCGTTCAACCTTCGTACTTGGCTCCTGTGGTTGCCGCCGACCGCTCCCCGTCGAGTGGATTCTTTGGTGGTTGGCTGTGGGTACTCGGCATTGCGGGGTTGGTGGTGGCGTGGGGATGGTTTCGAGCGTTAAGAAAAGCTCAGCCGACAGAGCCTCAGAAACCGGCAGACGTTGTCAAAGAGCCTGCTTCAAAATTAGAACCGCAACCTGATCCTACACCGCAACCTGATCCGGTACCGCAACCTGATCCGGTACTGATCCCGATGGTGGAAACACCAAGCTTGCCGCGGACTCAGTCGATGCCACTGGAATCGGCTCCCGATGAGGCGAAGGCTTTGATCATTTCGCAGCCCCCACCTCGCTTTGCGAAACCCGTCGTGGTCCCCAGCACCTCCCGACCGGTTGCAGTTCTGCAGCGAGTCCCGATTTCAAAGCCCGTTGATGTAACAGCTTCCAGTCTTCCGGACCCAGGTCGACGGCAACGACTCCAAGAAGAGGCTGAAGTGGCTCGGTTAATGGCCGCTTTGCGGAAGGAGCAAACCTATCAGAGCGACCGCGAGCAGGCTCTTGAAAGCAGGATCCGCCGTCTGGCAGGCCTGATTGAAGAGAGTGAGCGCCGAAATCGGAAAGAGGGATTCGCCTCACGATCCTACCGATGGCTTTTGATGGCGTTGTCTGAGCCGGGACTCAAGGACAACGACCCCAAGCGAGATCTCAAACTGCGGTTGCTCATCGAGATCCGTGACTTCAACCGGGTCTTCCAAGGCCGTGTCGATCCCGTCACTCAGCAACCGTGATTGTCCGAGTCGGTCCGCAGTTCCGACGGTGCCCTTGCGCTCGAGCTGCCCGTGTTCTTCAGATCTCAAGGCAGCAGCCGGATCCAGTATGCCGTGTCTTAGGTTCAATTCCCGAACTGTTCCTGGACGCAACGGGCAGCCTGGGCGCATTTTCGTTAGATCCTAAAAAAAGCCTTAAGGCGTCGCTCGAACGGACGCATGTAATGGGGAACCCTCGGGCTCATTGGAGAAACTAACAGCACCACGCGTCTTATGGCTGAAACCATTTTTGTCGGCATTGATTTAGGAACCAGTCGGACATCCATCACCGCGTCGAATGGCTTTCGTAAGACCATTTGGTCTTATGTGGGCTACCCGAAGGACCATGTCGCTCTGAAACGATTGGGAGGTCGAGAAATCATCTACGGACAGGAAGCTCTGGAAAACCGGATGTCCGTTCATTTGTATCGGCCTCTGGCAGGTGCCTCGGTCAAGCAGCAGGGCGTCGTTGACCCTGAGCCTGTGAAGAAGGCGATCCGCGACTTGTTGGAATACGCGGTGCGCGAAATCAATGCTCCGGCCGATGCGGTGATCTACGCGGTGATCGGTGCCCCGGCCCAAGCCAGTGTTGCGGGCAAGGCCACCCTCCTGGAAGCCGCTGCTAACTGCATCGACTCGGTGATCGTGTGCTCGGAGCCGTTTGCTGTCGCTTACGGTCTGGATTTCTTGGATGACACGCTGGTGATCGACATCGGCGCGGGCACCACCGACCTCTGCCGTGTTCACGGGTCGATGCCGTCGTCTGAAGATCAGCGCACTCATTACGTGGCGGGTGATTCCATCGATCAGTCCCTCTCCAAGCTCATTCAGGACAAGTTCCCTGAAGTTCAGTTCTCCATTAATATGGTGCGTGCCATCAAGGAACGGCACGCCTCGGTCAGTCCGAAGATGGATGAGGTCGAAGAGATCCTGCCTGTCGGTGGCAAGCCTACGAACTTTAACCTGACCGAACAGGTGTATTCGGCCTGCTACACCATTGTACCGCCGACGGTCCAGGCACTTCAGGACCTCATCGCCACCTACGATCCCGAGTTTCAGGCCAAGATGCGCAATAACATCCTGTTGGGCGGAGGCGGCAGCCAGATTCGTGGACTCGGAAGAGCCATTGAAAAGGGGCTGAGCGAGTACGGCGGCGGCAAGGTTACCTTGGTTGAGGAGCCCCAATTTGCTGGTTCCAATGGTGCCTTGAAGATCGCTTTGGACATGCCGACGGAATTCTGGGCCGAGTTCCGGACCAACCGCGAGTTGGCCACGCAGGGGATGAGCGGTTTGGTTTCTTAATTCTGGCGGCGAGGAAATCCCTCGTTGAGATCGGTTTCGGGACATTTGGGCACCGCGGAGACATCCCTGGCGAAATCCTATGGGTGGCACCCAACATCACCGGCTGGATCCAGCCCGTCCCAGCGTATGGCTGAGGGCCGCCTTGGTCCGACGGATGAGGGTGGGTGGCTATCGGCCAGAAAGCGATGGTCCAACGGACTCCGACCTCCTTCGATGGCTTTGGAAATACGGCAGCCGGCGGTTGCGTCTCAAGATTCTCCGGTCGCTGGCTCGGGTACTGGAACGTCGCCGCCGCAAACGCCCGGGGTTGCGTGCCCCAGAGACACCGCCTCCGGATTTGTCGCTCACTGCCTGGCTCAAAGCGCATGGCCATGTCCTCGCCGACTTACCAGAGCCGCCTCGCCGCCGTCCAGACTCTGGAGAGATCGCATTGCGTTGGGTCCGACGGACTATCCATAGGCGCCTGCACCGAAAACCGTCCGCACCGGTGCCGGTGGTAGATCCGGTGGTGGAAGCTTGGAAAACCCGCCATGAATCTGGGGCGCCACGTATGGTCCGCCCCTCGGGACCTCTGCTGACGCCCCGAACTCGTCGACGGAAGAACCCGCGGCGTGTTTTCCAGGATGAACTGGAGTCGGAATGGCCCGAACTGCCCCAGCGGCCCGAACCACCGCAGCGCCTGAACCGAGGAGAGTTCGTCCCGGAAAGTGCACCGACTGGATGGACGCCCCCTGGCGGACCGGCTCGATGGCGGCGGCCCTCAGTCCGCCAGTCCGGACCTGTGCGGATCCTTTTGTTTGGCTTGCGGGCGCTGCGTCGCACCCTGCGCATGGCGCTTCGCTTGCGCAAAGTCCCCCCTTCGGTGGAGGCGCCTCAGACTCCGCGACCCTTGGAAGATGAGGACTTGGAGACCAGCCTACAGAAGGTTCTTGAACGGTTGTTTGATGGACGATTCCAAGACGTCCGCCATAGCCGTGATCTCCTTCGGGGTGTACGCCAACTGTTGGAGGCCGACACGGATCGACCGTTGGAAAAAGATCTCGCCCTCAAAGACGAACAAATTCAGGTGCTGGAGCAGAAGATTCGGCGTTTGGCGGCTTTGCTGAAGGAGAACGAACGTCAGCGCGAGCTCATGCGCTCGACAGGCGGGGTCAAGTTGCAATTCGTCTCCGGCGTGGGAGCTGTGGACCCCGGGGTCAAATCCGGAGATCCGAAGCGAAAGGTCAAGCTCGACCTCATGCGCGAGATTCGAGCCATAAATCTGGAAATTCGCGGCGAGGTGAAAGCCTTAGCTAGGTCATCAAAGCCGCCAACACCTGCTGGCAACGAACGTCGAGTTTTGGAACCTCAAGCATCTCCATCTGAATCGCTGCTCGGTTCGAGCGCAATGGAGCCTCCCATGGCCGAATCGATCGATGAAGCTCCAGTAGCACCCAACGGCGAAGCACTACCCTTCAACGACCCTTCCAACCAGTCGTAGTCCCTGTGTTAGTCCATGGGGCTAACCATAAACAGGTTGAAGCGATGGAATAAAAGTGCTAACACGCCTCAACTCGGTTCTGAGTCTGGCTCCAGTAAATGCGCTGTCACGGGCATTTTTACCGTTTAGCGGCCGTTTTTGGGTCTCAATCAGAACATCCGGACCCTCTCTTATATGTATCCTGTGACCAAATGGGCCACCAGCAGTTTGCTGAAACTGCTGGTGGCGTGTATGTGCATGACAGGATGGGACAACTGGTTGATAGGATCCATCTCGAGTACCGGGTATCTAACCAATACTGCCTCTGTTTCCAGACGAGTCACGGTTCGGGAGGGGGAAACCGCCTACCGTATTGCTCGTCGCTACAAATCGGACTCGGTCACCATGGATCAGATGCTTTTGGCGCTCCTGCGAGAGAATTCAGAGGTTTTCCAGGCCGGGAACCTTCATCGAATCCGAGCAGGGTCGGTCTTGGTGATCCCGTCCCATCCAGTGGTTGAGAAAACATCACCTACTGAAGCTTCCCAAGTTGTCCAAGGTCAAAATCGCCGCATCATCTCCGAGAACTCTTGGATTGCCTCCCAAGCAGCCACCGCTGCCTCAGTACAACCCAGGGTGCCTCAGCCTCTGCCACTGCCCGGGGCAACCAGTTCACAAAATCTTGCGACGACAGTCAGTCGTGGAGGAGAAATTATGCTGGCCCCGGTTCTCCCCAATTCTGAGCAGAATACGATAGAGGACGCCTCCAAAACGGTACAGGGACGATTTTCTATCAATGTTTGGATAGGGCTTTTACTCATGGGTGCAGTGATTCTGTTATCTCTGAACCGCAAGCGGATGCGGGACCGATTCCGAGGTTGGCGTCGTCGATCAGTTATCGACAATTCCCCCTCCGTATCCGCCTCCGTATCCGCCGTTCGACGCTCCCAGACTGTTTTAGAAATGATGGTCAGTATACGAGATCTCAATCGGCGGATGCGTTTAGAAATTGAAGTTTGGATCCGTTCTCAGAACATCGCTCCAACAGCAGTTCGTCCATCTGTCACAAATTGGAAGCCTTCGATCTTAGTTATTCCAGAATCGGGATTTCAAAAGATCGCTCAGAGCGATTTTTTTCTGTTCCAAAAATACAATTCAGCATCGTGTTTCGCAGAGATCCATATTGATGGACGTTTCTTAGGTCACGGTCTCGATCTAGACTTTAAATTCATCACGAACAAGTCTACGTATTCTGTGTTGGATAAACAATCTTTTAAGTAACAACTCTATAGCCTCCTCCATTAACTCG
>CAINWP010000299.1 GCA_903854475.1 uncultured Verrucomicrobiota bacterium | reverse complement strand
TGGCCAGATGATGCACCTGCTTTGGGGACGTTGCGGGATGATGCTGGTGTTGCGCGACACGCACGGAGCGGTGACTCAGGGCGCGGTGGTTCCGTTGCCGGTGAAGTTCTTGAGTGGGCCCAACCGAGCCACCTTCCGCGCCCAAGATAGTTCTCTGTATGTCGCTGGCAGCACCGGGTGGCAAACCAGTGCCGTGAAGGATGGGGCGGTCCAGCGCGTGCGGAGGACAGGCAAACCGCTGCACAGTCCAGTGGCCTGGAAACAAGACGGGGCCTCTCTGGAGTTCACGTTCGCCGAGAAGCTGGATGCGGCGGCCGCTGCCGATGCGGGTAGCTTTGGGGTGCGTCGCTGGAACTACCGTTACTCGCAAGATTACGGGTCCAAAGATTGGTCGGTCATCGATCCCAAGAAGGAAGGACGGGATGAGGTCGAGGTGAAGTCCGCTGCGCTCTTGCCGGACGGAAAAACCGTGCGACTGACGCTGGCCGATGCCCGCCCGGCCATGCAGTACGAGTTGCGCTACGACGTGGGTTTTCGAGGGCAGGTGTGGTTCAGCGTGCACGGCCATTGAACCTCGGGCAGTGACGGTTTAGCGGGATGCTGTCGAGGTTCCAGCGGCCTCTATAAACACATCCATTTGCTGGCCGGGGTAGAGGCGCAGGTCCGTCCGGTCGACGCGGTAAATGGCCTGCAGCACCCGCGTGTCCACCCGTTCGATGCTGTCACCGGTCAGGGATTTCTTGGGAATGACGAAGGGTTCGAAGCGGACAAAGCTCAATGGCGAGGCCAGTGAGGCATTGCCCCGCACATGCCCCTTGGCCCGAGTCCCCGGCTGGACCCGCCAGGCCTCGTGTTCATCGATGTCTACCCTCAGGTGGAGTGGATTCAAGTTGCCGAGCAGGATGAGTGGCGCTGTGTGGGTGCCGGCGGTGGCGAACTCTCCGGCTCGGATCTTCAGTTGAAGCACCGTGGCATCGATGGGGGCTAAGAGGGTGCTGCGGGTGATCTCGGTCCGCACGGCCGCCGCAGATGCTTCGGCGACGGCCACTTCGGCCTGTGCCTCCACCACGCGTGCCTGGGACACCTTGAGGGCAAAACGAGTCCGTATGAGTTCTTCCTCACTAATGACCGTGCTGCTGCGCAGTTTTAGAGACCGTTGCAGGCGATCATCGAGGTCTTCCACCTGGCACTGGGCCGTTGCCTGTCGGGCACGGGCGGCGGTCAGTTGGGATTCATGCACGGCCAACGAGGCCTGCAGTGCACGCGTATCCAGGCGAAAAAGGGGGGTTCCGGCGCGCACCGATTGATTGAGGGTGACCAGCACCTCGGTGACGACGCCCGAGAGAGCCGTGCCCACGCTGATGTGCTCGCTGCTCGCCTCGATGAGTCCGACGGCGGCGACGGTGTTGGTAAACGACGAGGCCGGAGGGGGCGACACGGGTTCGGTGACTTCTCGGACCGGTTGAGTGCGCACCACAGATACGGCAGCGAAGAGGGCCGCACCGGTGGCGAGCGCGGGAAGGAGGTAGTGCTTCATGCGGAAGGGTTAGTGAGTCGGGACGATCCCAGGTGTGTGGCTGCATCGGTGCGTCGCCCCGGTTCGACGTGGGTGATTTGTCCGTCATCCATGTGGGCGATGACGTCGGCAAAGCGAAAGACCCGGCTGTCATGGGTGACCACGAGGACCGCCCGGTCCGGATGCACAGCGGCCGAGGCAAGCAGTTCCATGACGGCCTCGCCCGTGGCGTGATCCAGCGCGGCGGTCGGCTCATCGCAAATAATCAGCCGGGGTTCGTGGACTAGGGCGCGGGCCAGTGCCACTCGTTGCTGCTGTCCGCCGGACAACTGGCGCGGATAGGCGCCCGTTCTCGAACCCAGCCCCAGTCGGTCGAGAAGCGCGGCGGCGCGATCAACGGCTTCGCGCCGGCGAACGCCTGCGGCCAGCAGCGGGATGGCTGCGTTCTCCGCCGCAGTAAGGGCCTGCAACAAGTTGTACTGCTGGAAGACGAAACCCAGGTGACTTCGGCGGAAGAGAACACGGTCCGAGTGGGGCATCCGGGCCAAATGGTTTCCAAAGAGACTCACCTCGCCGGAGGAGGTTTCGAGTAAGCCAGCGATGACCGAGATGAGGGTGGTCTTGCCGCAGCCGCTGGGGCCCACCAGGAAGCTGAGTTCGCCCCGGCGCACGGTGTAGTCTACCCCACGGAGTACCTCCACGCGGGCGTCGTCTTCGCCGAAGTGCTTTCGGATGCCGGTGCAGTGCACGGCGCTCGAATCGAGGGGCGTCATGGTGAGAGTCAGCGGAAGACTGCGGCGGGTTCCAGGCCGCGCACGTGACGGTAGCTGGCGTACAGGGCGATGCCCGTGACTGAGGCCAGGGCCAGGCAGGTGCCCAGGGCGATTTCCCAAGGCAAGTACAGGCTTCGCAGGAAGGGTTGCGTCCGGATGGCGTTGCACACGGCGGCCGCGATGCCGCTGCCAAAGCACGAACCCAACACCAGCACCACCGTCCCCTGAAGCAGAATCATGGTTCCGAGTTGGCGATCGGTGGTCCCCACTACCTTGAGCATCGAGAGCGGCCGTGCGTTCTCCTTGATGAACATGAGGAAGGTTTGGCCCGTGATGGCGGCACCCACGATGAGTCCGATGGTAATGGTGATCATGAAGAGCATGGGTACGCCCTGGCTGCCGTAGAACCACATGGCATCGGCGGCGAACTGCTCGGTGGTTCGGGCCCGCAAGCCTCCGAGGGTATTGATTTTTTGGCAGAGGGCCTCGGGTCGGCTGCCGGGTGCCGAGCGGGCCAGGATAAAGCTCGTCATGTGCTGCTCGCCGAGGTTGAGGGCTGCAGCGGTGGATCGGGAGGTGTGCAGCATCGGTAGGCCGGTGAAGGGAGCGGCGATATCCGAGATCCCCATGATGCGAATCCGGCGGTCGCGGATGCGCAAGGATCGCCCTACTTTAAATGGTTCGCCGGGGAAGAACAGCTCGTGGCCTCCGGGATCGATGATGGCCGTGTTGAGTTCGCGAATGGCATCGGCCCGTCCGACCCGCATTCGGTGCGGCAACCCCGCCAGGCTGGCGTCATCGATCCCCAAAACGGTGACCGTGTTGAGTCGTCCACCCTCGGAATGCCCGATGGCGTCGATCTTAAGCAATGGGGCCGCCCAGGCGATTCCGGCGATGCCGCGCACCCGTAATAAATGGATGTCCCGCATCGCTTTGACTTGGTCGAAGCATTCCACCTCCGGTTCGGTGACCCACAGATCGGCGTCCTGAACATCCCTTATCTGGGCGGCGGTCATGGACAACATGGTGGCCAGAATCGCTGCCTGGTTTTGCATCAGGAAGACCGCGAGTGAGACGGCGACAATCATCGCGGCGAACTTGGCTCGGTCATTCCGAAGCATCTGAAGGCCGACCCAATTCATCGCAATCCCTTCTGGCGCGGGGTGCGTGCCCCGAGGGCGCTCCCGATGAACTCCAAGAAACCTCGGGTGAGGGCCCGCGCATCGAGGTGGGGATCGAAGGTGGCCCGCAGAATGAGGCCGTCGAAGGCGGCAAAGATTAGGCAGGACAAGACCTGTGGATCAGTCTCCGATTGGATGGACCCGGATCTTTGGGCCGCGTGGATGAGCGATGCCAGCCGGCCTTGAAGCGCCTGGTAGCTTTCCCTTAAACGGGCCGCCACGGCAGAATTGCGGGAGGCTTCGGCGGCGGTCTCGACCCACAGGTTCAAGAATCCTCGGTCTTCCAAATCTCGAAGACCGAATTCCGCCAAGGCTCCCAATGCAGGCAGTAGCCCTTTTTCGATTGGCAACCCGTCCATCGCGGCTGCCCACCGGGTTTGGTCTGCTTCAATGAGTGCCTCGATGAGGGCATCCTTGCTGGGAAAATACCGGTACACCGAGCCCGGACTCATGCCGGCCGCTGCACAAATGTCCTTCATCGATGCTGCATGAAAACCGCTCCGCACGAAGACACCGCAGGCCGCTTTCAGAATGGTTTCCCGCCGTTCTGGGAAACTTCGGTTGCGGGTGCCAGTGACTTTCATAAACGCGAGCGATCGTTCGCTCGCGTTTTGAGTCCGTCAAGTCTGAGGCCACTTTCTGAGGCTTGGCCGATTAGCAGACGGAAGTCTAAAACGGGGCGATAGTCGACGCCCCTCACTAGCCACCGAGGCCCGGAAGGCTCGTATCAAATGCCTTCCAACTTCAGGCGGGTCAACAGGTCGCGGGTGGCGTTGATGCCCTCGTTTTCAGGGAGTTTGTCTCCCTCATATTCCACTCCAACGAAACCGCGATATCCAGCATCCAAGACGATCTTCATCATCTTGCGGTAGTCGGTCTCGACGCAGTTGCCGTCGTTGTCGAATTGGTAGGACTTGGCGCTCACCGCCTTGGCATAGGGCATCATTTCGGCGACCCCTTTGTAGCGATCGTAGGTTTCGCCGGGACGGATGGTGAAGTTGCCGAAATCGGGCAGGATGCCGCAGTTCGACTTGCCCACGAGCTTCATTACGCCCGCCAGCCACCGGCCATTGGAACTGAGGTGTCCGTGGTTTTCCACGATGCAGTGGACGCCGATGGAGCCGCAGACCTTGGATAATTTCGTGAGGCCATCCGCAGCCCGTTTTTGCTGCTCCTCGAAGGATCCCACCTCATGGGTCTCCGCGTTGACCCGGATCGAATGGCAACCCAGGAACTTGGCGGCCTCGGCCCACTTGCGGTGGTTTTCGACGGCCTGCTTGCGCTTGGCAGCATCCGGGTCTCCGAGGGCGCCCTCGCCGTCGCACATGATGAGCAGGCAGCGGACCCCTTCGCTGTCGGCCCGATCCTTGAATTCCTTCAGGTAGCCCATGTCCTTGACCTGGTCTTTGAAGAACTGGTTCACCAGCTCTATCCCGTCCAAGTCATGGGTCCTTCGCGCCACGATGGGGAAGTCCATGTGGGTCATCTTCTTGGCGAAGAGGGCCTTGTGATAGGACCACTCGGCGAGACTAATTTGGAAGGAGCGGTCCTTATCCCGGGCCCGCCACAGGGAACATCCTGTGGTGGCCGAGACAGCCGCCATCGAAGCCTGACTTAGAAACTGGCGACGATTCATGGCGATGGGACGTTAGGGGCGCTGAGGATTAGTGTGCCGGAGCCGAACCGCCGGAGGCCTTAGCGGCGACCGTCTTTGGCGGGTGGAAGAACAAGGCCAGCGCCACCGCGGCCGCTGAGGCGGCGAAGAGCGGCACTTGGAACAAGCCCTTGAAGTTGACCAGCTTGTCGGCGGTGT
>CAINWP010000298.1 GCA_903854475.1 uncultured Verrucomicrobiota bacterium | reverse complement strand
CTCCTGTCCCAACGTTCCCTGCGAGCGAAGGCCCGGTCCCGCGGAGCGCCCCACCAAATACGTCAAGCGGAGCGGGACCGGGCCGGAGCGAGCGTAGGAACGTCGACACCCTATATCCCCCTCGCGCGCCAGCGCGAAAGCTCCTCCTGTCCCAACGTTCCCTGCGAGCGAAGGCCCGGTCCCGCGGAGCGCCCGCTTGCCTGCGGAGACTCCACAGCTATGGTCGCCCGACATGAGTTTCGTCGAGGCCTTCGATGCCTTGCCTTCAGAGGGTTTGATGAGTCAGGCCCGGTCGTCGAATACCGAGCAAGTAGACTCGGTACTCCGGCGCGGCCCGTCGTCGGTCAGTGATTTTGCCACCCTGCTCTCACCCGAGGCCGCCACTCGATTGGAGGAACTGTGCCGGCGGTCCCAAGCCCTCACCCGCCAACGGTTCGGAAAGACCATCCGACTCTTCGCACCGCTGTACCTCAGCAACGAGTGCATTAACAACTGCGCTTACTGCGGCTTTTCCCGCGACAACTCCATCCTCCGGGTCACCCTCGCCGAACAAGAAGTGAAACGAGAAGCCCTGGCTTTGGCCGGCCACGGCTTTCGCAATATCCTGCTAGTGGCCGGAGAACACCCCAAATTCGTCTCCAACGGTTACATGGCCGGATGTATTCGAACCCTCCACTCCTTTATTCCTTCACTGTCCCTGGAGGTCGGGCCGATGGAGACCGCCGACTACTATCCGCTGGTGCAGGCCGGCGCCGAAGGATTGGTCGTATACCAAGAAACCTATGACCGAAACGTGTACGCTCAAATGCACACCCTCGGTCCCAAACGCGATTTCGACTGGCGACTGGCCACACCCGAGCGGGCTTATTTGGCCGGGTTCCGCCGCCTTGGCATCGGGGCCTTGTACGGTCTGGCCGACTGGCGCCAAGAAGCCATTTCCGTGGCCGCCCACGCCGCCTGGCTGCTCAAGCACTGCTGGAAAGCGCAAGTCACCGTCTCGCTCCCGCGGATTCGCCCCTGCGCCGGAGAATTCCAGCCCCTGGCCGGATTCCAGGATCGCGACCTCGTCCAGGTAATCACCGCACTGCGCCTCTTCTTGCCCGACGTCGGCCTAGTGCTCTCCACCCGCGAACCAGCCCCGTTGCGCGACGGCCTGCTGCCCTTGGGCATCACCCACGCCAGCGCCGGCAGCCACACCGAACCCGGCGGCTATACCGGAGCCGGCAAGGACGCCATCCATCACACAGTGCGCGGACGCATCGAAGCACTGGCGCCCGATTCACCCGAGTGGAAAGCCACCCAGGGACGCGCCACCAACGCCACCGGCCAATTTGATATCGCCGATGAACGCTCGCCCGCGGAGGTGGCCGACGTGATCCGCCGCCTGGGCTACGAACCCGTGTGGAAAGACTGGGACGCCGCCTTGACGGAGTAACCCCTCAGCAACGGCCCTGAAATCTAAGTCGAAGACCGTTCTGGAAAGCCCTCACTCTGCAGCCAAACGCCCGGCCACGGCCACGGCCACCTGGGCGGCTGTGATCCGATTCAGGCAAGCCAGCGGTTCCGAGTAACGGCAAACGGGCTTTAAACAGGGGGCACACGCCGGCGGTTGCGGAGCCCGAAGTACGAACTCCACCTGGCCATAGGGACCGGTCCTGGAAGGATCCGTCGGACCGAACACCGCCACCACCGGCTTGCCCAAGGCCGCGGCCACATGCATCGGGCCCGTGTCGTTGGTCACCAACAGGTCCACACAGCGCAAGGCCTCGATCATGCCTGGTAAGGTCAGGCGACCCGTCAAATCCAAACAGCGCCCCGGATCGGCCGACGCCAGAGCCCGACCCAGAGCTAAGTCGTCAGGCCCTCCAAAAATAGCGATCCGATGCCCCGGGTGGGATCGCGACAAAAGACCAATGAGTTCCACAAACCGAGCCACCGGCCACCGCTTGTTGTCCCAGCGAGCCCCCGGTTGAAGACCCATCCAGCGACCCTGGTTCAACTCGGCAAACTCGTGCTTCAGGCGCTCCGCAGCCGCCAGCCGACGGGGAATCCATTCCCAACCACCGGTGCGTAAGGGCACTCCCAGGTGTGTCAACAAGGCCCGCTGCCAGTCCACAGCATGGGCTTGTGGCGAAGGCCGAGGCACCGATTCGCCCTGAAACAACGGGGCCAATTCCCGCCAGTCCCGCACCCCGACATACCGAGTACCAGCACTGGCACACGCCCGACCAAACAACGCTGAGCGTGCCAGGCCTTGGAGGTCCAGGATCCAGTCGTAGCGCTCCGATCGGAGTTGGCGCACCAGTCGAAACACCGACGGCCAATGCCGCGGCTTGGCCCAATCCTTCCGGTCGAAGGGAACGAGCCGACGCAAATCGGGATCGCCCTCGAGGAGAGGCATCAGCCCACGGAGAATCCACCAATCTATCTGGGCCTCCGGAAACTCAAGCCGCAGGAGCCGCAGCACGGGAAGTGCGTGGATCACGTCTCCCAGGGAACTTGGCTTGAGGATAAGGATCTTCACGCGACCACAGGAACCCAGACCATAAACCACCGGAGCTTTTTGTGACCCATTCGTGACCCAGTCGTGACCCCTTCGCGAACCTGAAATCCAACCTCTTTAATCGAAACGCTCGCCCTCCAAACTTGCCCCAAAAAACTCAGCGGCCGGTTGCCAAGCGCTGAGCCAATCGAGGCGGGAGACCCGCGTCCAAAATCTTCTTCTGGGTCGTTGGAATATCGTATTCGAGGCGACGCAGCTCCACGGTCTGGGTCGGGAAATCGTACACCACGTAGGCCGCACGAGGGTCGCCGTCACGCGGCTGACCGACGCTGCCCACGTTAATGAAATACTTGCGACCGGGCTCGATCTTCAGCTTCGAGTACTGCCCACCGCGCACTCCGGTATCACGAATGAAGGCCACCGGCACGTGAGTGTGACCGAAGAAGCACAACTGGGTGTTCTGATAGGTGAAGCTCGCGGCCGCCTCCAGCTTCTCGAACACGTAACCCCATCGCTGGGGGCCATCCAAGGTCGCATGGACGATGGAGAAATTGGCCACCAAACGGAAATACTTGAGTTCCCTCAACCACTTGCGGTCGTCCGCCGTCAATTGGGAACGACTCCAAGCCACCGCCTCGGCCGCGGCGTCATTGAACCCCTCGGGGTCTTCATCGAGGCCGATGTATTCGTCATGGTTGCCCTTGACCGTGGGGATATTCATCCCGCGCACGATGTCGAGACACTCCTTCGGGTTGGCGCCATATCCGACGACATCGCCCAAACACACGACATGGGTACACTTTTGTTCCTGGATGTCGGCAAGCACCCGCTGGAGACCTTCTAGGTTCCCATGGATGTCAGCTATAATGGCGTACCTCATTCTCGTTTACCGCACGATCTCGAAACCCCGGAAACCGCCCGTGGCCTCGGTCCATGTCACGTCCTCGTTACGAATCATCGGACCCAACCCGCACTCACGGATTGCCTTCCGAAATTCTTCCAACTCGGACCGCTCGCCCTCGGCGACCAGTTCAACCCGTCCATCTAGCAAGTTCCGCACCGTTCCTGATACCTCGAAGCCCGTCGCCTGCCGTTTCGTCTGATAGCGAAAACCCACGCCTTGCACCCGACCTAAGTACAAGACTTGCATGCGCCAGCGCTTCATGAATATCCCCAACGTCGTGGAACCCACCATTCCCGAGGTTTTCCCGCGGAAAGGCGCGAAACTTAGCCACAGCACAGTTAGAAGGTGCAATGAGTATTTCCCCCTCGGCAAATCAACCCCACCCCACTGGCGACGCTCCAAACGATGTTTGAGGTCAACGACAGCTTGCTGCCCTTCGGCTCCTGCGTAGCCTTACCGGCGTGAAATCCACGCAATGGTTTCGGAACGGGTGCCTCTGGACGCTGGCCTTGAGCCTGTTCTCTTCCGTGCTCTTGGCCGAGGGGCCCCTCGACCGCCTGACGGCCCTGGCGGCGGCCACACCCGACATTGCCCTTCGACTGGATGTGTTGCGAGGCATGGAGGCAGCCCTCCGCGGACGTAACGGAGTGACTGCTCCGAGCGGGTGGAACGAGCTCGAGTCCACACTGGCAGCAGCCCCCGACGCGGAGACCCAGCGCTTGGCCCGGAATCTGGGGACCGTCTTCGGAAGTGCCCGGGCCTTGGATTCCCTGCGTGCCATCGCCTCGGATTCCAACGCCGCCTCCGCGGACCGCACCGCAGCCTTGGAGACCCTGCTCCGAACCCGAGATGCAGCCCTGGTGCCTCTCCTCCAAAAACTCAGCACCGAACCCGGCATCCGGGCTACCGCGCTGCGCGGCCTGGCCGGGTTCGACGATGCCAAGACCCCTTCCGTGCTCCTGGCCGGATTCTCACAATTCAATGCCGCCGAACAGCGGGACGCCCTGAACACGCTCGCCTCCCGATCCACCTACGCCCGCCCCCTGGTAGAAGCGGTTCGTGGAGGCTCGGTTCCGAAGGCCTCCTTAACTGCAGACCTCGTCCGCCAATTGCGCTCACTTAAAGACCCCACCTTGGCCAGCGACCTGACTCAGATCTGGGGGGTGATGAAAGAAACTAGCCCGGACATGAAGGCCGAGGTGGAACGGGTAAAGCGGCTCTACGCGGCCGGTGGATCTCAACCCGGCGACGGCCCCCGGGGTCGCGTGGTTTTTAATCAAATTTGCGCCCAGTGCCACCACCTCTTTGACACTGGTGGCGCTGTTGGTCCGGACATCACCGGGGCCAATCGCGCCGATCTCGACTATTTGCTTCAGAATATCCTCTACCCCAACTCGGTCATCCCCAACGAGTACCTGGCTTCGACCATCGAGACGAAGGACGAGCGAGTGCTCACCGGCATGATCAAGTCCCAGGACGCGAGCGGGATCACCCTGCAGACGGCCAACGAACTGATCACCCTGCCGCGCTCGGAAATCCGTAAGATCGAGGCCACGGCCATATCGATGATGCCCGAAGGCCTCATCGCCAACCTCACCGAACAGCAGACCCGGGATCTCCTTTATTACCTGAGCCGGCCCGGTCAGGTGGCGTTGCCCGCCGGTTCAAAGTGACCGGCCGCCACTCGAGGAAACACCGGTCGATTAAAGACGATTGCCGCCCAGGGGCCCCACCGGCTTCTGGGTAACCCCCGGACTTTGCAGCACCTTGCTGTAGTCGTCGCAGGCCACCGAATACTGGAAACCTTGACCAGTACCCGCCGCACCGAAACGCCCCCGCTTGTCGAGGGCGATGAAGTTGATGCTGAGATCGTAGCCCTTGGGGTCCATGGAAGCAATCCGGTGCAACGTGGCCAGGCAGGCTTCGGTCGGAGACATCCCCTGCCGCATGAACTCCACCACCAAGAACGAGCCGCAATAGCGCATCACGTTCTCACCAATGCCGGTGGCGCCAGCGCCACCCACCGCGTTGTCCACGTAAAGCCCGCCACCGATGATGGGGGAATCGCCTACCCGACCCTGAATCTTGTAACCCCAACCGGAGGTGGAACACGCCCCAAAGATATCACCCGACGGGCTCAGCATGAGAAGGGCGATGGTGTCGTGGTTCGGTATCTTGGCCTTCTCAGCCTCCTGCGCCTTCTTCCAGTTTTCCCAGGCCGCCTTCTGACCCGGCGTGACCGCGGGTCCTTCCTCAAACTTTCGCTCACGGGCGAACCGCTGAGCCCCCTCGCCCACCAGCATCACATGGCGGGTTTCCTCCATGACGCGGCGCGCGATGGAGACCGGGTGCTTGAATCCCTCGACCGCAGCCACCGATCCAGCCTTATGTCCCGGACCGGACATAATGCAGGCATCCAACTGGACCACACCATGAGCCGCGGGAATCCCTCCAAGACCCACGCTGGCATTGGAAAGGTCGTCCTCAGCCAATCGCACCCCCTGCTCCACAGCGTCCAAGCCAGATTTTCCAGAACGGAGCACCTCTAGAGTGCGGTCGTTGGCGGGCTTGCCGAAGGGCCAGGTCGAAATGACCAAGGGCGGCTTGGCTCGAGCATCCGCCTCCCGGCGGACTTTCGGACCCGGCTTCGAATTGGCGGCGATGAGCGGACCGCCCGCAATGGCCGCCAGTGATGAGCCCACGAATGCCCTACGAGGAATCTTCATGGACCAAAGGCTCCCCAAGAAACGCTCCGATGCAAGCATCCGGAGACAAGTCTTGGAATTTCGCATTTGTTTAGGGTGCCGATGGACCGTTACCTTGCGTCGGAAGACTTATGCTGGCCGAGACGCTCATCATCGTACCGACCTACAACGAGCGGGAAAATCTGCCCGAGTTGGTCCGCCGACTTGGCTCGCTGCCCGTGCCGGTCGATTTGCTGGTGGTGGACGACAACTCGCCCGACGGCACCGGCCAGATCGCCGATGAGCTGGCTTCGAAAAACCCTTGGGTCCATGTGCTGCACCGCACGGTGAAGGATGGTCTGGGTCGCGCCTATGTGGCGGGGTTTCAGTGGGCCTTGAGCCGCGATTATCAGTTCATCTTCGAGATGGATGCCGACTTCTCCCACAATCCGTCGGACATCCCCCGCTTTCTCCAAACGGCCCAAGAACAGAAGGCGGATTTGGTGCTGGGTTCACGCTACTCGGGCGGCATTCGCGTCATCAATTGGCCGCTGCCCCGACTGCTGCTCTCCCTCTGGGGCGGCTTCTACACTCGAATCATCACCGGCATGCCCTTCAGCGACCCGACCGGAGGCTTCAAATGCTTTCGACGGGAGACGTTGGCAGCCATCGATGTCGGTTCAGTCACAGCCAATGGCTACAGTTTCCAAATCGAACTGACCCATCGCATTTGGCGTCGGGGTCTCAAGATCGCCGAGGTTCCCATCATCTTCACCGATCGGGAGCAGGGTGTCTCAAAGATGTCACGAGACATCGCCATTGAGGCGGCGTGGATGGTTTGGCGCCTCCTCCTAGAAAATCGCTTCCGTCGGCAGCCCGACACGAGGAGTCATTGACCGTAGACAGATCACGGGTCCCCCTTGGCACCCCCTGTCACCTGAGGCAAACTCCCGAGGTATGCGTTCGCAATCGCTGACCTTCCTGGAAACCCTCGTCAACACTCCCAGCCCCGTCGGGTATGAAACGCGCGGTCTGCGCGCCTGGATGGACTACGCCGGCACTTACGCCGATGAAACCTTCTCCGATGCCTACGGGAACTGCGTGGCGGTGCTTAACAAAGGGGGCGGCCCCCGACTCATGCTCGCCGCTCACGCCGATGAAATCGCCATGTCGGTGAACTTCATCACCGCAGAGGGGTTTATCCACGTCCGCAGAACCGGCGGCATCGACCCGGCCATCACCAAGGCCCAGCGGGTTACCATCCACACCCGACAAGGTCCGGTTCTTGGCGTGGTCGGCAACGTTGCCCCGCACCTCACCCGCGGCGACAGCGAGCCCAAAGCCCCCAAGATCCACGAACTCTTCATCGACATTGGCGTCGCCTCCAAGGACGCCGCGCTGAAGCTGGTACGCATCGGAGATCCGATCACGCTGAATGACCGCTTTGAGATGCTGCGCGGCGATTTGGCTGTCGCGCGCGCCTTCGACAACCGCATCGGAACCTTCGCAGTTGCCGAGACGCTCCGGTTGCTCAAACCCCTGGTTAAGAAACTCAATGTCGAAGTCTGCGCCGTGGCCAACGTGCAGGAAGAAGTGGGTCTGCTCGGAGCCCGCCAAATTGCCTACTCACTGAATCCGGAGACGGCCCTGGTGGTGGATGTCACCCACGCCACGGACTACCCCACCGTGGACCAGCGTGCCCATGGAGATATTAAGCTCGGTAGCGGCCCCGCATTGACACACGGCGGCTGCAACCATCCGGCCGTTATCCAGCGCCTCGAAGACGTCGCCGAGAAAAAGAAGATTCCGTTGCAGCATGAGGCGATGAGCGCCACCAGCGGCACCGACACCGACGTGATCTTCTGGACCCGCGGCGGTATCCCCAGCGGCCTCATCAGCCTGCCCAACCGCTATATGCACTCACCGGTGGAGATGGTGAACCTCAAGGACCTCGAATACATCCCCGAGCTGATGGCCGGCTTCGCGCTGTCCATCGCCAAGGGCGAAAAATTCAAGGTGGTGATTTAAAGATTCTACCGCCTCGGGTTACCCGAATCACTCCACGGAGGCGGCCTCGAGCTCTGCGAGCTTGGTGGCCGCAGCCTCCCAGTCGGTGCTGACCTTGTGCAAATCGTGACCCACGGCACGGAGTTGTTGTTGAATCTCCATGGATCGACCCGGTTTGGAGTAGGTCTCGGGCTTTTCCATCTCGGCCGTCAACTGGACTTGCTTGGCTTCTAGGGAGGCGATACGGGCTTCCAGGGTCGTTACGTGCTTTTTCTGGAAACCCATCGCCTTGCGGGCCTCTGCCGCCTGCTGCCGACGCTCCTTGGAGGAGTTTGTGATCACCGGTTTTGAGGACACGGCCGGACCACTGGTAGCCGGACGGGCATTGGTCAAACCGTTGCCATTGGAGGACGCGGTCAACGCCACACGCGCCGAGGAGGCCTTGGTCTTCTCGAGGTAATAATCGTAGTCGCCCGCATACGGTGTCAGCACACCACCGCTGATGTGCAGCACGCGGGTCGCGATCGCCCGGATGAAGTACACGTC
Source organism: uncultured Verrucomicrobiota bacterium (assembly GCA_903854475.1). Lineage (GTDB taxonomy): Bacteria > Verrucomicrobiota > Verrucomicrobiia > Limisphaerales > UBA9464 > SXXZ01. The sequence goes on along the minus strand of CAINWP010000298.1, from coordinate 35,017 downwards.
ATGGCTGATGAAGACGAGAGTCCCGATGAACTCACTCAAGGCGGCCACGAGCGCATCGATGCTGGCAACGTCGAGGTGGGTCGTCGGCTCGTCCATCAACAGCAAGTTGGGCGGATCGAGGAGCAACTTCACCAGAGCCAAGCGGGTCTTCTCACCACCGCTGAGCACGGCCACTTTTTTGAAGACGTCGTCATCCCGGAAAAGGAAACACCCCAGCAGTGATCGGATGTACAAATCGGTCACTCGGGCCGCTGTGTCGGAAGCCTCCTCCAGCACGGTGCGCTCGGGCTGGAGCATTTCGGTGCGGTACTGCGAGAAATATCCCACCTTGACTCGCAGTCCCAGGTCCCGATCGCCCGCCTGGGGAGTCAGGTTGCCCGCCAAGAGCTTGATGAGCGTGGACTTGCCGGAGCCATTGGGCCCGACCAGCACGGTTCGATCTCCCCGCTGCGCCTCGAACTCCAAACCCGTGTAAATGACGTTCTGCCCATAGGCAAAATTGACCCCCTTCAAGGTGATTACCCGCTGACCGCTTTTCTCCGGTTGTGGGAATGCAAAATCGACGGTCGACGCAGCCTGTTCCGGCGCGTTGATCTTCTCCATACGATCAATTTGCTTGAGCTTGGCCTGAGCTCGCGTCGCCGTCGTGTTCTTGGCCCGGAACCGATTCACGAAATCCATCAAGCGCCCAATTTCGCGCTGCTGATTCTTGAAGGCGGCCAATTGCTGCTCCTGCTGCGCCTCGCGTTCGTCCAAAAAGGCGTCGTAGTTACCAAAGTAACTGTAGAGTCGCTCGTTACGAATCTCGACGATACCGGTAACCAACTGGTTGAGAAACTCCCGGTCATGCGAGATGACCAAGATCGCACCCGGGTAATTCTTCAGATAGCCCTGGAACCAAATCAGGGTCTCAAGATCGAGATGGTTGGTGGGCTCATCCAGCATCAGGATGTCCGGCTCATGGACCAACAACCGAGCAAGGTGTGCCCGCATCACCCAGCCACCGGACAACTCGCGCGCCGGCCGATCGAAGTCCGTTTCCCGAAAGGCCAGACCCTTGAGCAGTCGCTTGGCCTTGGCGATGGCGGGACCGTCGGCATACGAGTGGTAATCATCGTCCGGCTCGGAACCGGGCGCATGCTGACTGGTGGCAATTTCCATCACCGTCTGATCGCCCACGGGCGCGCTTTCCTGCGGCAGGAAACCGACGGTGGTCCCGCGTTGGAAGGTCACCAGACCATCATCGGGCTCCTCCAATTGGAGGATTAGTTTGAAGAGCGTGGACTTGCCGGCGCCATTCGGACCCACCAGACCCAAACGGTCCTGACGGTTGAACTGCAGGGACAAATCTGAGAACAGGGTCTTTCCGCCATACCCCTTCGACACATTGGAGACAGTCAGCATTGCTGGGAGCAACTCTAAGCAATAACCCGAAAAAGCGGGACTTGAATTTTTTTGGAGATCAATCAGGCCCATCAGATTTTTCGCAAATTCCGTCCACCGTGTTGACAAGACCCTTAACACTCTTCATAAAGCGCCCCGGTTTTGGCGCCTCGGTAGCTCAATGGTAGAGCAGTTGACTCTTAATCAATTGGTTCTAGGTTCAAGTCCTAGCCGAGGCACCAGTCTATTCCTCCATACTTTTCCCAACTTGCTCTCAAAGCTGGTGTCCCAACCGGACGCCGTAGAAAGATACTCCCTAGACGGAGTAGTCTCGATCGATGACACGATTTTTTTCTGAAGTAGCACGAAACGTCTGGCTCTTCCTGGTATTTTTCCTGTCGGCCCACCTGACCACGCAATCCTCGGAGATCGTCTTCGAGAATATGTCCGGGATAACGACCAACTACTACATGTTCGGTCGCCAGCACGGTGACGACATTAACTTGGCGGGAGGAGGACGGATTGTTACTCAGTTCACGTTTCTCTACTTCAGCAACACGCCGACCAATATAATCTCCCCAGGTGAGTGGAAGATCCGTTTTTACAAAAACGACGGAGCACTGGAGAACCCCTCCATTGCTACTTCTCAAAAGCCCAACACCCTGATCTGGGAAAGCGGAATGCATCCGGTCCAACCCGGCTACCAGGTGACCACACTGACAGTACCTCAGATAACAGTCCCCGACCGCTTCACCTGGACAGTGGAGTTCTTCAATCTACCCCAAGATTCGGACAACGGAGCCGGACTCGTCTTAGCCCACCCACCCACCATCGGGGCTACACTGCCGGGCAAAAACTCCACCGTCATCGGGAGCTATACGGATTTCTGGATGCTCGAGGAGGCAGACATCCTCGATTCTTGGACCCTTCAAATCTTCAGCACCAATCCCAACGTCGGACCTCAAGGTAACTTTTTTGCCCAGGTGGTCACGGTAGCTAATCCCAACAAGGCTCCTGTCTGGACATCGGCGGCCCTAAACCGACGTATCTCTGAAGGCTCCACCCTCTCATTCCAACTCCGGGCCACCGATTCCGACCTTCCGCCCCAACCCCTGAGCTACCGCCTCATCAGCGGTCCGACGGGCCTGACGGTCAGTACCAACGGCGTGGTTTCCTGGCTGCCCACTGAAGAGCAAGGGCCCAGCACCAACCGGGTCCGCGTAGAAGTGAATGACAAGATCGAAGGCACCTCCCAAGAATTCGACATCGTGGTCCAAGAGCGAAATCTTCCGCCGGAGTGGACCGCCGTGGGCACACGCCGTGTGACCGAGGGACTGCGGCTCTCATTTCAACTCAAGGCCACCGATTCCGACCTGCCCGCCCAACTGCTCACCTACAAACTGGTGTCTGGTCCGACTGGCCTGACCGTCACCACCAATGGCTTGCTTTCTTGGACCCCCACACTTCAGCAGGGTCCCAGCACCAACCGAGTACGGGTTAGCATCAGCGATCAGGTTACCAGTGTGCCCCAAGACTTTGATATCATCGTCCGCGACACGAATCCCGCACCTGCCGTCGCCACGCTGGAGATTTCCAGCACCTCGGATGGAGCATTGAATCTTCATCTGCGGGCCACCTCGGGAGTTAGCTATCAAATTGAGCAGAGTCTCTCGCTCGGGGGCAGTTGGACCCAACTGCCTGGGGTCGCCGCTGTGGTCGGAAAGAGTCTCTCGGAGGCCGTGACAATCCCTCTGCCCAGCAACCCGGCGACCCACCTCTTTTTAAGAGCCCGGCGGCTGTGATGTAACAACGAGACGGCGGATTTCCGGCCTTGGGATCTGTCGGACTCCAATTTTGAACCGTGGCCCCAAATCCCTCAAATCCTGACCGCCCCCTACTCCGGGCCCTCATCGTTGAGGACTCTGAGTTTGATGCGCTGATTTTGGTCAACCACCTGCGTCAAGGTGGGTGGCGGGTGGAATCCAAGCGGGTAGCCAGCGCCGAGTCCTTTGCGCAGGAATTGAAAAACGGCAACTGGAACCTCGTTCTGTGCGACCACTTCATGCCCGGGTTCAGCGCTCCCCAGGCCTTGGTTCTCTACAAGCAGTCCGGCAAGGACATGCCCTTCATCATCGTGTCGGGCGGCATCGAAGAAGGCGTGGCCATCGAAGCCATGAAGTCCGGAGCCCACGACTTCATGACCAAAGGATCCCCCGGCCGCCTGGTGCCCGCCATACAGCGGGAATTGCGTGAGGCCGCCGTCCGGGCCTCCAGCAGACTGGCCGAAATATCCCTGCGAGAGAGCGAGCTGCGCTACCGATCGGTCTGGGAAAATTCGACGGACGGAGTCCTGCTTATCGATTTGGAAGGGGCCATCCGCTTCGGTAATCCGGCCGTGAAGACAATCTTCGGCTGGGAGGCCGAACAAATCTGCGGAAATACCCTCGATTTTCTTCAGACAACGGCGACCGCCCCGGGTACCTGGAAGGCGGCCGCCGAGGCCGAAGACCGCAGGGTCTTCGAATCCCTCGCCCGACGTTCCGATAATTCGGAGGTCGAAATCGAAATCGGATTCACTCGGATGCGGATGGGTGAACAACAATGGCTGGTCGCCTTTATTCGTGACATCACCCAGCGCCGTCGCCATGAGGCTGAAATCCGCAAGACGCGGCAGGAGTTCGCTACCGCTCGCGAGATCCAGTCCCGTCTTTTCCCCAAATCCTCACCCCGGGTGCCGGGATTCGATATCGCCGGGGTTTCACATGCCGCCGAGGCTACGGGCGGAGACTCTTTTGATTACCTTCCATTGCCGGATGGTTCTTGGGGTATCTTGGTGGCCGATGTGGCCGGACACGGAATGGGACCCGCCCTCCTCATGGCGGAGACCCGATTCTGCCTTCGTATGACGGCCCGGTTGGCCTTAAGCCCGGCCGAAATCCTGACCCAAGCCAACCGGCTCTTGGCCGAAGACCTCGGCGGCGACAATTACGTGACTGTGTCCTTGGCTGTGATCCATCCAGGAAGCCGAACCTTGCGTCACGCCAGCGCAGGCCATCCCGCGACCTGGGTCCTCGATGCGACCGGCCAGATCAAGGCCAGCCTGCGCCGAACCGGCAAACCGCTCGGGCGACAAGGCCTCATCGCCTACGGTGAGAACCCTGAAATTATTCTAAACCCGGGCGACACCCTCCTCCAACTGACCGACGGCATCGACGAAGCCATGCGCGCCGACGGGAGCCTCTTCACCGTGGAGCGTGTCTTGGATCTCATCCGTGGCCACCCGGGAATGCCAGCAACCGATTTGGCAGAACTCATTTGCAGCGAAGCACGAGCCTTCACGCAACCGGAGCCGCAAACCGATGACTTCACCGTGGTCATCGTCCGAGTCCTCTGAGATCCTTGGCCAATCGCCATGGCCATGAGGCACTTCTTCACCGGACCCTGGATTAAGTGCGAGCTCTTGCAAACGTGGCTCGAGAAGCACGGCATCGAGTCCACCGTCGAGCCCGTCGAACCCATCACGGGTGAACCCACCCCTTTAGATCCCGAAGATTTGGACCGCGAAGTGCGGATCCTTGTCCCAGAAGCCGATTTTTCTAGGGCCCACGACTTGTTTTTCACCGAACGCGAAGGAGAACTGTGAATCTGGAATCACTGAATGCCCGACTCGAACAAACCGAAGCTTCCCTCGCCCACCTCGAGCGCAACTACGACGAACTCAACTCGGTGATCATTGCCCAGAGCAGAACGATCACCCGGCTTCAAAAACAGCTAGAGATCCTCGGGGAGACCTTGCGCGGCCAAGATGTTGACCGCACTCAGCCTCACAATCAGAAGCCGCCGCACTACGCGCCCTGAGCAGGGACGATCTCTGGGCGGTCAGGCTCAACGTGGCGCTTTCGGAGAAATCGCCCTACCTCGGAGGCCTCGGGTGAGGCTCATCTTGTGGCAGGAACCTTGGATGTGGTCCGAAGACTGCCGAGGTAGGGACCGATCTCCGAGCGGTCCGCCCCTGCGGCGGTCCATGTCTGCGATGGTCCAATCTCTGCGATGGTCCATGTCTGCGGACGCGGCGCTTTCGGAGAAATCGCCCTACCTCGGAGGCGCTCGGGTGAGGCTGATCTTGTGGTAGGAACCTTGGATGTGGTCCAAAGACTTCCGAGGTAGGGACCGATCTCCGAGCGGTCCGGTCTGCGGCGGTCCAATCTCTGCGATGGTCCATGTCTTCAGACGTGGCGCTTTCGGAGAAATCGCCCTACCTCGGAGGCGCTCTACCCTTAGCCCTGGACGGTGACGACGGCGTAGTTGCGACGCCCTTTGCGCAAGAGCAAGTGCTTACCGAAAAGGAGGTCGTTCGTGGTGATAGCCCGCTGAACTTCCCCGACGCGCACATTGTTGAGCGACGCGCCGCCACCCTGAATATCCGTGCGGGCTTGTCCCTTGCTGGCCGACAAGCCGGCCTGAACCAGCAATTCAATGAGCGGCATTCCGGCTCCGGCCAAACGGCTGGCTTCCAGGGCATGGGTCGGCACCTCTCCGAGCAATTCGTTAAAGGTGCTTTCACCGACGCCCGCCAAATCGCCACCAAAGAGGATTTCGCTGGCACGGACCGCTTCCTGAGCCGCCGCCTCTCCATGAACGAGCGTCGTCACCTCACGCGCCAAGGTTTTGTGCGGTGCCCGTGCCCCTGGGTTAGCGACCAAATCCTGCTCCAGGGCCGCGATTTGATCGGACGGGAGGAATGTCAGCACCTTCAGGAGCTTGATAACATCGCGGTCGTCGCTCTGGACGAAGAACTGATAAAATCGATAGGAGCTGGTCCGCTTGGAATCCAACCACACCGCCCCCGAGGCGCTCTTGCCGTACTTGGTGCCATCGGCCTTGGTCAGCAGGGGTAGTGTCAGCCCCCACACCGGTACGCCGAGCTTCTTGCGGCACAGATCGGTTCCCGCAGTGATGTTGCCCCACTGGTCGGTGGCACCGATTTGGAGTTCACAGTTTGAATGGCTGCGCAGATGATAGAAATCATAGGCCTGCAGCAGCATGTAGCTAAACTCGGTGTAGCTGATGCCGTTGTCGCGGTCTTCCATGCGGGCGCGGACCGACTCCTTGGCCACCATGGCGTTGACAGTGAAGTACTTACCCACGTCGCGCAGAAATTCGAGGTAGGAGATAGGCCCGAACCAATCGAAATTATCCACCAGGCGTGCGGCATTGTCCGGGGCGTCGAAGTCCAGGAACCGGGCCAACTGCTCCTTGATCGAAGCGATGTTGTGCCGCAGCACCTCCGGGGTCAGCAAGTTGCGCTCGGAAGAACGACCGCTGGGGTCACCAATCATGCCGGTTGCTCCACCGGCCAATGCGAGCGGCACATGGCCGGCTTGTTGAAAACGTCGCAGGCACAGAAGCGGCACCAAATTGCCCACGTGCAGGGAATCGGCCGTCGGATCAAAGCCGCAATACAAGGTCAGAGGTCCCGTGGCGAGCCGAGCGGACAAGGCTTCCAGGTCGGTGCAATCGGCGTAGAGGCCCCGCCAGCGCAGTTCGTCGAGAATGTTCATCGGCGGGCCGATTCAACCACAGAGCTCGGCCGGCGCAAACAGCGCTTCGCTTTCCGGCCTCTCAACGTCCGCCAACCACCGGGCTCTGGCCGTCTTGGACACACCGAAATCCGACATGGGAACTGCCCGTGTCCACCGCACCTTTGCCTCGAGTACCGATAAGGAATCGGGCGCAGTACTGGTCGCTACAGAGGAAGGATCCACCCCGATGAACTCGCTTGGGGACACCCGGTTCGTCTGGATCCAAACTGTCGGAGGGTCCGCGCGGATTGTGGACGACCGCGCCCTCGACGGACCGCAATCGGTAAGTATCCGGACGATACCAGTCGCTGCACCACTCCCAGACGTTGCCCGCAACATCGTAGAGACCGAAACCGTTGGGCGCATACTGGCGCACTGGAGCGATTCCTCGGAATCCGTCCAGCGCGGCATCTGCATCCGGAAAGCGTCCTTGGAACGCGTTGCACCGCCAGCGCCCGTTTTCTTCCAACCGAACATCGCCCCAAGCGTAGGCCTTGCGATCCAACCCGCCGCGAGCGGCAAACTCCCACTCTGCCTCGGTAGGCAAGCGCTTGCCCGCCCACCGCGCATAGGCCTCAGCATCGGCATAAGCCACATGAACCACCGGCAAATTACCCCGGCCCTCGATGGAACTGCCCGGACCTTCCGGATGCCGCCACTGGGCTCCTGGAACATACCGCCACCACTGGAGCGGATCCTCCAGCGTCACCGGGCCCTCCGGCCGCACAAAGACCGCAGCACCGGGAACAAGCAGGGCCGGATCGGCTCCGGGAAAATCCTCTGCCCGGGGCGCATGCTCGGCGACCGTGCGATACCCCGTCGCCGCCACAAATCGCGCGAACTGGTCATTGGTGACCTCGGTTTCATCCATCCAAAATCCGTCCACGGACACCCGGTGGACCGGATCCGAATCCGTGAACCCATCACGGAGGCCCGTGCACATCGGTTCACCCACCTGGAGGCCAGAACGCAGAGAAACGGTTGTGTCCACTGCCGGACCTCCCATCGAAAACTCGCCGCCGCCAATCCACACCATGCCGACCGGAGTCCCCTTTAGCTGCACTGCATTCGTCGCCGCAGCAGGAGCCTTCGGGTCAGAATTCTGCCCACAGCCCCACCCCATCAGCAGGGCCGACACCACGAGGGCGGTCGCAGAAAGGGTAGAAACCGCTCGCCGTCTCAAGTCTGGGGGCCTCATGGATTCGGTCACAGGATCCAGGTTCACCGACGCCACCGGTCCACACCGGCCCAAGCCAACAACGCCATGCCCACCGGAGTGCCGGTCAACGACGTGGGGACGGCCGCCACCAGGCCCAGCACCAGCGCTTTGGCCACGGCGGAGCCCCAGCGATCTTTCCTGAGCCGACGCTGGAACCACACCGTGGGAACAAACACCGACAAGAAGCTCAGAGGCACAGTCACCCACCAGGTGATCACCGCCCAATCGGCGAGATTCCAAAGGTTATCTACTGCCACCAGCAGACCGGCGGCCAGCGGATGAATCGGCGTCCCCGAATGAACCGTAGGAGCCGACGGCGGGTTCGCTTTCAGAATGGACAAGGGCTTCGTCACAGCAGTGTTCCTTGATCCGGCCCCTCCCAGGGCAGACCCAGTTCCGAGAGCAGGCTGCGGAACCCCCACTGACGGTACATCTCGCCCAGGCGCTTGCGGCGAGTGGCATCCATCGGCTCGATTCGCAGGGTCTCCAAAGCCGGGCCTCCAGAAAGACTCGTCCTGAGAGCGATGAGGCGTTGATTGCGCTGCAACTGTTCTAATGAAGCCTGAAGATTGGACCGTTGAGACTCCGACTTCACCTCGCCCAATCGCGACATCAGCGCTTCGATGGTGCCGTATTTCTGGAGAAGCTGGGTGGCGGTTTTTAGCCCCACTCCCGGAACCCCGGGAATGTTGTCCACCGCATCTCCGATCAGGCTCAGCCAATCGACCACCTGATCGGGCTGAACCCCCGTCTTGGCCACGACCTCGGCCGCGGTCCAAACTCTTTCGGTCTTGTCGTTGGGATTATAGAGCGCCACCCGGTCACTCACCAACTGCATGAAATCCTTGTCTGAGCTGGCCACGATCGTCCGCCATCCTAATGCCTCAGCCCTCTTGGCGTAGGTCCCAATCCAATCGTCCGCCTCCGTCTGCGCCTGGCTCCAAGCCGCGATGCCTGCCGCCTCCAGCCAACCCTCGATCTCCGGAAACTGCCGTTCAAGATCTTCGGGCGTCGGTGAGCGCTGCTGTTTGTACTCGGGCAACTCAGCCATTCGCTCGGCGGCCAGGCCGCGATCCCACAGCACCAACCGATGGGTAGGACGTAGAATGGTCTCCATCTTTTGGAGCATTTTTACGAACCCATAGATGGCATTGGTGGGCGCGCCCTCCGGTGAATTCAACGAACGGATCGCGTAGAAAGCTCGATAGGCATACGCGTGGCCGTCAACCAGCAGTAAGGTGGGCAATGAATCCGTCGACGACATGTTTTAACAAGATGCGGACAGCGCCTCGGGCAGACAAGAACACCTTTCAAGAGCAGGACACTCGAGAACAGGACACTACAGCCGTTGCCGGCCAGTTCATCGTTTGGAAATCCAGTGAAACAAGCGCAATCTCGACGACCAAATAGAGAAAACCCTCTTTCCCTGAAAGTTTTCCTAATTTTTCCCGCGTTGACGCTTCCTTGCTCCCAGATAGTCTGAAGGTTCTGCGTCCACGCGATTCCCGCGTTCTCATCCAAAGACACAATTAGCGATTATGCCGAAAGCTCCGAAATACGTTTACACCTGGGGTAACAAAAAAGCCGATGGCGATGGCTCCATGAAAGCCCTCTTGGGCGGCAAAGGTGCCAACCTGGCCGAAATGACCCGCATCGGCCTCCCGGTGCCTCCGGGATTCACCGTCACCACCGAGGTGTGCACCTACTTCTACGCCCACAAGAAGACCTACCCTAAGGAACTCCAGTCCCAGATGGAGGCCGGTGTGGTCAACATGGAGAAGATCATGGGCACCAAGTTCGGTGCCACTTCCGGCATGCCGCTGCTGCTGGCAGTCCGCTCCGGCGCCCGAGATTCCATGCCCGGAATGATGGACACCATCTTGAACCTGGGCCTCAACGACCAGTCCGTGGTCGCCCTCGAAGCCGCCACCAAAAATGGCCGGTTCGCCTGGGATTGCTACCGCCGCTTCATCCAGATGTACGGCGACGTCGTGCTCGGGGTGCAGAAGCGCGAAGGCGAAGACCATGAACCGTTCGAGACGATCATCCATGAGTTCAAGCATGAGAAGTACCACGCCGACGTCGAAGACTCCGCGTTGACTGCCGAGGACCAGCAGGAACTCGTCAAGCGCTTCAAGGCGCTGGTCAAGGAGCGCACCGGCAAGGTGTTCCCCAACAATCCGTGGGATCAGTTGCGCGGCGCCGCCGGTGCCGTGTTCAGCTCCTGGATGAACGACCGCGCCATCGTCTACCGCCGCAAGTACAACATCCCCGCTGAGTGGGGAACCGCTGTCAACGTGCAGGCGATGGTGTTCGGCAACACCGGTGAGACCTCCGGGTCCGGCGTGGCCTTCACCCGCAACCCGGCCAACGGCGTCAACGAGTTCTATGGCGAGTTCCTCGTCAACGCCCAGGGCGAAGACGTCGTCGCCGGCGTCCGCACCCCGGAACCCGTCCTCAAGCTGCAGAAAGTAATGCCCAAGTCTTATGCCGAACTGCTGACCGTTCGCAAGACGCTGGAGAAGCACTTCAAGGATGTGCAGGATGTCGAGTTCACCATCCAGGAAGGCAAGCTGTTCATGCTCCAAACCCGCAACGGCAAGCGGACCGCAGCGGCGGCGCTGAAGTTCGCGGCCGACATGGTCAAGGAGAAGCTCATCGACTGGGAAACCGCCGTGATGCGCAATCCGGCCGATCAGCTCGAACAGCTGTTGGCCCCCATCTTTGACCCCGCCGATGTGATGCTGGCCAAGGTCATCGCCACAGGTCTCCCGGCCGGCCCCGGCGCCGCCACCGGCAAGATCTACTTCAACGCCGAACGCTCCGTCCAAGCTGCGGAGAAGGGTGAGAAGGTCCTGCTGGTCCGCGTCGAAACCTCCCCGGAAGATCTCCGTGGCATGATCGCGGCCGAGGGCATCCTGACCGCCCGTGGCGGTGTCTCCTCGCACGCCGCGCTCGTCGCCCGCCAAATGGGCAAGGTTTGCGTCTGCGGCGCCGCCGCCGTGCACATCGACTACGACAAGAAGACTGCCAACATTGACGGCCAGACCTTCAGTGAGGGCGACTTTCTTTCCATCGACGGCACCTCGGGCTTGGTTTACGCCGGCCAAATCAAGACCGCTCCGTCCGAAATCGTCTCGGGCCTCCTAAACGGCGACAAGGCCGCCCAGAAGACCGAGAAATACAAGAACTACGTCCAGCTGATGGACTGGTGCAAGAAGTCCACCCGCATGTCTGTGCGTACCAACGCCGACACCCCGGAGCAGACCTCTCAGGCCATGGCATTCGGAGCCGAGGGCATCGGCCTCACCCGCACTGAGCACATGTTCTTCGAGGGCGACCGCATTGACGCGATGCGCGAGATGATCTTGGCGGACTCGCTCCAGGCCCGCGAGGCCGCACTGGCCAAGCTCCTCCCGTATCAGCGCGAAGACTTCTTCGGCATCTTCAAGGCGTTGAAGGGCTTCCCAGCCACGATCCGCTTCCTCGATCCCCCGCTGCACGAGTTCCTGCCGCACTCCAAGGAGCAGCAGATGGACCTCTCCCGCAAGTTGGACATCCCCGTCGAGAAGATTATGGCCCGCGTGCACGAGCTGCACGAGTTCAACCCCATGCTCGGATTCCGTGGCTGCCGCCTCGGTATCAAGTATCCGGAGATCACCCGCATGCAGGCCCGCGCCGTCCTCGAGGCCGCGGCTGATGCGACCAAGAAGGGCTTCAAGGCCAAGCCCGAGATCATGATCCCGCTGGTCGGGTTCAAGAAGGAGCTCGATCTGCAAGTCGAGATCGTCCATCAGGTCGCCGAGTTGGTGCAGAAGGAGAAGAAGGTGAAGATCGCCTACTCCGTTGGCACCATGATCGAGATCCCGCGCGGCGCGCTGACCGCCGACGAGATCGCCCAAACCGCCGAGTTCTTCAGCTTCGGCACCAACGATCTCACGCAGACCTGCCTCGGCATGTCCCGCGACGACTCCGGCTCCTTCCTCGGTGCCTACACCGAGAACGAGATCGTGAAGAAGAATCCGTTCGCCTCCATTGACCAGACCGGCGTCGGCCAGTTGATCAAGATCGCGGCCGAGAAGGGCAATGCGACCCGCCCGGGCATCAAGCTGGGCATTTGCGGTGAGCACGGCGGCGACCCCGATTCCGTGAAGTTCTGCCACCGCGTGGGCCTGACCTACGTGAGCTGCTCCCCGTACCGTGTTCCGGTGGCCCGCCTCGCGGCGGCTCAGGCAGCCATCGAAGACAAGCGTACGGCGGCCAGCGCCAAGGCTCCGGCCAAGGCCCCGACTAAGGCCCCAGCCAAGAAGAAGAACTAACTCCGTCCGACCTGACCGGTTCTAAAACCGGCAGGCGAATTTTCAAACAGGCCGCCCGGCGCAATCCGGGCGGCCTTTTTTGGGTCCGTAATTTAGCCCATTGCAATTGAGCCCATTAGCAGCATCTACGCAGAACGCCCTTTGATTCGCGAAATCGCCACCGGCGTAAACTCGAGCCGATCTCCGGGGTTCCCTTTGGGCAGCTTGCCATCCAATCCTGTGACCCACTACTTGGACTCGGGCGGCAAACCTTGTTTCTCGCGCCAAGTGCGTTCGATCCGAACCTTCACAGTCGCATGAACTTCGTTGGTTACACCATCCAGATGGGTCCGAGCCTCCGACCATCGACCCGCCTTGATTTGCCAACGGGCCATGTGTAAGCGGACTCCTTCACGTTCCTCGTCCAGCGTGGCCAGACGCAAGGCATTGGTCCAAGCCCCGAGCCCTGAATCAATAACCACCAGTTCGGCCGCCTTCTTGGCCGCTTCGGTCTCAGCAGTGGCAGGCTTCACGCCATACCAAGTTTGGGCAACATCGGAGGCGAGCTTGAAATCCAGCGGACGCAACGCGGTGGCTTTGGCGTAGAACTCGAAGGCCTTCTTGAACACACCTTGTTCATCAATGCCGTAATACTTCTCAGCGTCGCGACGAAAGAGATAGGTCACCGTCCCGAGAGAATGCCAGTACTGGGCCTCAGTAGGCTTCAATTCGATAGCCTTTTCGAAATACGGGAAGGCCTTCTCGATGGGACCACGGTGCGCGTAATGACCGGCCAAATTATTCCAAACCGCCGGATTCGAAGGATCCATGGCGCGCGCCTTTTCCCACTGATCGGCCATGGCGAATTCGTCGCCGATGTCCCCCAAGAAACTACCGTAGGCAATCACCGCGCGGGCATTCTTGGGATTCTTTTCCATGAAGGCTGTGTAGCGCTTACGCACCTCTTCATGGCGGCCGTCGATCCTCGCCTTGAGTTCCGCACTCACCTCGGCGCCGTCGGGCAATGCATCTAACCACCGTTCCACCTCATCACTCACACGGTCATCCAACCGAAGGATGGCCTGGAATTCGACCTCTAACGGATCGTTGGTGGCATTCACTGGAACCACGATCCCCGCCCGTTCCACCAACGCCGTGTTCAGCAACGCGGTTTTGTTGGTGGCCAACAGAAGACTCAAGGCTCCGGCGAGGACATCGCTCATGGCCGCTACGCTAGCACAACCGACCGATGAACGCACCGCTTTGTAACCTGAGGAGTCCCGGATAGGTCTGGATCTACGTACCGACTGTCCGGAAAACTCGGACATCCAACTTTAGATCAACACTCATGAACAAACGCACCATTGCCCTTCTGGCCACCCTCATCGGCCTGAGCCTCGCCCCGTTGTCCGCCGAAGACGCCAAGCCCGCCGCCCCTGCCGCCCCGCCGGTTCCGACCGCTGAGAAGGTGGACAAGAAAGTCAAGGGCGCCCGCGAAGACTGGGACAAGCTCACCGAGGCGGAAAAGGCCGAGAAGCTGAAGGAGCGCAAAGCCAAGATGGAAGCCCGCATCAAGGACCTGAAGGCCAAGAAGGCCGCCGGCACCCTGAGCGACAAGGAGACCCAGCAGTTGGAGCGCCTGGAGAAGCAGGCCGCCCGCGGTGACCGACCTCCGGGTGACCGCCCGGCGGGAAGCAAGCGCCCCAAGAAAAACGAAACGAACGAGAAGTAAGCGGGAAGGCTATCCCTAGAACGATCAACGAGATCGTTAATACACCCTCAACACAACGCCGCCCAATGGGCGGCGTTTTCATTACTCCTGAAACTTTGGAAACCCCAAACTCCGAAGACCCCGCCTAACTCAGAATCGTCAGAAACCCATTATTACCGATCCTGAGCCGCAACGACTGATCCAACAGAAATTGCATCGGCTCAGTCTCAAACAAACAGCCGAACCCAGTCTTACCAACGGGCGCGAAAGGCAAACCGAGGGGCGCAGTAAACCGGCGCAGGGGCGTAGAAGACCGGAACAGGAGCATAAACTACTGGCGCAGGAGCGTATACCACCACGGGAGCAGGGGCATATACCACCGGCGCGGGTGCATAGACCACCGGCGTCGGAGCATAAACCACCATTGGTGGAGGAGGCGGCGCTGAATAGACGACCGGAGCCGCCACGGAAACAAAACCACCGCCATGGTGATGGTGTCCGCCCCAATGACCGTGACCGCCTCCGGAGCCAGCGGAAACTCCGACTCCGATTCCCCCTCCCCAGCTTCCGACGCTGACGCCCCAGGAGACGTTGCCGGCGTTGAGGGTGGTGGTGACCGTGGCAGACCACGCAATCAGCGCGGCCGCAACAACATTGGATTTGTTCATGCAGTGAGTCCCAAGAAGGGCCCACAGTGTTTTCGGACGCGCCGAATGAGCGTTTATTCAACGAGCCCCAAGTCGAGCCAGCAACCGGTTATGAATATCTCCGAAGCCGCCGTTGCTGAAGACACACACTACATCACCCGGGCGTGCACCAGAACCCACATGGTCCACGATGGAATCGACGGTCGGCAAATAGGAGGCCGGCTTGCCCGTGAGGCGAAGGTCCTGCATGAGCTTCTCCGGGTTGAGTCGTTCACCCAGCGGCAACTGTTCCAACCGAGCCACCTCGGCCACCACAACGACATCGGCCCGTTCCAAAGCGTCCACCAACTCCTGCTGGAAAACATTGCGGCGCGTCGTGTTGGAACGGGGCTCGAACACGGCCCAGATGCGACGACCGGGAAACTTCACCCGTAACGCCCGCACCGTCTCCCGGATCGCTGTGGGGTGGTGACCAAAATCATCGATCACAGTAACTCCACCGGCCTCTCCCCGAACCTCCATCCGCCGCTTCACACTCAGAAAGGAATCGAAGGCCGATTGGATGACCGAATCACGGATGCCGCAGTGGCGGGCCGCAGCGGCCACCGCCAAGGCATTGCGCACATTGAGTTCGCCCACCATGGGAATCCGAAAGCGAGTTCCACCCAATTCAAACTCAGAACTGTCCTCCTTCAGGACCAGACCGCTGGCCCTCAGTTCGTTGTCGACCCCAAGGCCGAAACGCTTGACGGGGCAGTGCCGAATATCCAGCAGCGGAGTGATGTTCGCTTCGTCGCCATTGGCCAGCAGGAGACCGTTGCGGGGAATGAGGTGGATGAACCGGCGGAAACTCAACTGAATGTCGGCCAGCGTCGGGAAGATGTCGGCGTGGTCGAACTCCAAGTTGTTCAGGATGGCCACCTCCGGCAGGTAGTGAACGAACTTGGAGCGCTTATCGAAAAAGGATGTGTCGTACTCGTCGCCCTCGATCACAAACCACTCCGAATCAGTAAACCGCGCTCCCTGACCCAAATTCCGCGGGATGCCACCGATCAGGAACGACGGATTCAACCCCTCACTCTCCAGCACCCAAGCCAGAAGCGAGGCAGTCGTGGTCTTGCCATGGGTGCCGGTCACCACCAGTGAACGGCGCCCACGAATGAAGAATTCCTTCAATAATTCGGGCAATGAGCAGTAGCGCAGTTTTCGCTCCAACACCGCTTCGGCCTCCGGATTCCCGCGGGAGATCGCATTACCAACCACCACCAGGTCGGGGCGCTGAGAGAGGTTAACCTCGGCGTATCCGGCCATCACTCGAATGCCCCGTTCGGCCAAGAACGTGGACATCGGTGGATAAATCACATCCTGATCAGAACCGGTGACCTGGTACCCAAGCTCGTGCATGGCGACGGCCGCGCTGGCCATCGCCGAGCCGCCAATCCCGATGAAATGAACGCTACGAAGATTCCCGAACACAGCTCAACGTTAAGGACAGGCCCCGCAAAGCCCAAGTCCCAAACCAGCACAATCCGCCGAGGGCGGCGGATCAATAATCACTTTGCGCGATGAAGCTCCCACCGCATCCTTGCCGCCATGTTAGTGAGTCAAGCGCCGCTCCGGCCTGCGGACAGCGCCTCGGGAAAGCCTAACTTTTCCGCCCATCCCGATCTTGATGCTGCGATCACCCGATCCCAGAGCTACTTGCTGTCCGAGCAAAAGCCCGAGGGGTATTGGGTGGGCGAATTAATGGTCGATGTGACGCTCGTCGCCGACATGGTCGCCTTCTATCACTGGTGGGGGAAGGTGGACCCGGTCTGGCAGCGCAAGGCCGTGCACCACATCTTCGAAAAGCAACTCCCCGACGGGGGATGGAACATCTATCCCCACGGCCCGGCGGAGGTGAATGCAACGGTCAAGGCCTACCTGGCCCTCAAGTTGGCGGGCATCCCCACCACCGACCCGCGGATGCTCCGGGCTCGAGAAATGGCTCGCTCATTGGGAGGGGTGCCCCGGATGAACACCTTCTCCAAGCTCTACTTAGCCCTCATTGGCTTGGCGGCCTGGAACCACGTACCCACCATTCCCTGCGAGGTCCTCCTCATCGGCAAGTGGTTCCATGTCAACTTCTGGGAGATGAGCAACTGGTCGCGGGCCATGATCATCCCACTGGCGATCATCAACCACTTCCGGCCCACGCGGAAGGTTCAGGTAAACCTCGATGAACTCTTCCCCAACGGGAAGTGGGAACTCGATGAGAGCCTGCGTCCGCGCTATTTCGACTTTTCGCTACGGAATATTTTTCTATGGCTCGATCGCCTGCATAAGTTGGCCGAGTGGGTGAGTCGCCAAGGCCTCCATCCGTTCCGCGATCGGGCCCTCAAGCGGGCCGAGAGATGGATGCTGGAGCGTTTCGAAGGCAGCGGCGGACTGGCTGCAATTTTTCCGGCGATGCTTAATGCACTCATTGCACTCATCGCACTGGGCTATCCGGATGATCATCCGCAGGTGGTTCGGGCGCATCACGAACTGCAGAAGCTCATGCACTTCACGGAGGATTCCGTACGCATCGAGCCCTGCTTCTCACCCGTGTGGGACAGCGCCATCGTGGCCATTTGCCTCCGTGAATCGGGCGTGCCGGCCCATCACCCCAAGCTGAAGCGCGCGGCCGAATGGCTGATGGACAAAGAGATCCGTTTCCGGGGGGACTGGATCCACAAGAACCCAGCAGACGTCGAGGCCTCCGGCTGGGTCTTTGAATACGCCAACCAGTGGAACCCGGACGTGGACGACACGGCCATGGTCCTCCTGGCGATGCGGTTGATCCCGACGGATAATCCGAAGCGTCGGGATGAATGCCGGGATCGAGCCATCCGGTGGATGATGACCTTTCAGTGCAGGGACGGCGGATGGGCCGCCTTCGACAAGGACTGCACCAAGTCCATTCTCGAGAAAGTCCCTTTCGCCGACCACAACGCCATGCTCGACCCCGAGTGTGCGGACATCACGGCGCGCATTCTCGAATTGCTGGGCTACGAAGGATGGAACCGCAATTGCCCCCAAGTACAGCGGGGCATCGCCTATCTGAAAACCCAGCAAGAGACCGACGGATCGTGGTACGGCCGCTGGGGGGTCAACTACATCTACGGAACCTGGCAGGTGCTGCGAGGCATGAAGGCCATGAACTGGAACATGCAGGAGCCCTGGCTCCAACGCGGCGCCCACTGGCTGCGCAGCGTCCAATTGCCCGACGGTGGTTGGGGCGAGCGTTGCAACACTTACGACGACCCCATCTTCAAGGGAACCGGGCCCGCCACCGCGTCCCAGACCGCCTGGGCCATCATGGGCCTTTGCGCCCTGGGCGATCCCACCGACCCCGCCATCCACCGGGGCATCGACTGGCTCATCCGCAACCACAATGCGGACGGATCGTGGACCGAAGATGAGATCACCGGCACCGGGTTCCCATGCGTGTTCTACCTGAAGTACGACATGTACCGGAACGCCTGGCCTCTGCTGGCCTTGGCCACTTATCGCAAGCTTTGCCGTGGTGAATCACCCGGCCAAATTTTCTGAAACAACAGGAACCACCGACTTCGGTTTCTTGACGCTCTGACTCACAAACCGCAATTCTGACGACAATACACCGCTTTCTCCTAAGCAACCCTGTCAATGAGCACTCCGCACAACCTGTTCAACACCCTCCAATCCTTCGATCTGGGCAATGGCAGCACCGGCCAATTCTATAGCCTTCCCGCCCTGGAAAAGGCGGGCGTGGGCCCCATCTCCAAACTCCCGGTCTCCGTTCGACTGGTTCTGGAGAGCGTGCTCCGCAACTGCGACGGATTGAAGGTGCAGGAGGCCAATGTCCGCGAGTTGGCCAACTGGAAAGCCAACGAGTCCCGAACGGCCGAGATCCCCTTCGTGGTGGCGCGGATCGTCTTGCAAGACTTCACCGGTGTGCCGCTCCTGGTGGATCTGGCAGCGATGCGCTCCGCCGTGGCCAAGCTGGGCAAGAACCCCAAGATCATCGAACCCCTGGTGCCCGTGGACCTCGTGGTCGACCATTCGGTGCAGGTGGATTTCGCCGGCTCCGGTGACTCGCTCCAGAAGAACCTCGACCTGGAGTTCACCCGCAACCGCGAGCGCTACCAGTTCCTCAAGTGGGGCATGCAGGCCTTCGACACCTTCAAGGTCGTCCCCCCGGGCATTGGCATTGTCCACCAGGTCAACTTGGAATACTTGGCTAAGGGTGTCCTGAGCGCGGGCGGCGTCTATTATCCTGACACGCTGGTGGGCACCGATTCCCACACCACCATGATCAATGGTCTGGGTATCGTCGGTTGGGGCGTGGGCGGCATTGAAGCCGAGGCAGGCATGCTGGGTCAGCCCGTGTACTTCCTCACTCCCGATGTCGTGGGTGTGCACCTGACCGGGACCATTCGCGAAGGCGTCACTGCCACCGATGTGGCGCTGACTGTCACCCAGATTCTGCGCAAGGCTAAGGTTGTTGGAAAGTTCGTGGAGTTCTTTGGCCCGGGTGCCGCCGCGCTCCCGCTAGTGGACCGCGCCACCATCGCCAACATGGCCCCGGAATACGGAGCCACGATGGGCTTCTTCCCCATCGATGACGAATGCGTCAACTACCTCCGTGCCACCGGCCGCACCGAAGAGCATATCGCCCTCTACAAGAACTACTACCAGGCCCAGGGCCTGTGGGGCATGCCACAGAAGGGGCAGATCGAATACTCCCAAGTGGTCGAGCTCGACCTCTCCACCGTGGTGCCCAGCGTGGCCGGCCCGAAGCGCCCGCAAGACCGCATCGAGCTGCAGAACCTCAAGTCCAGCTTCGTGGGTTCCTTCAGCAAGCCAGTGACCGAGAACGGCTTCGGCAAGAAGGCCGAAGACTTCGCGTCGGTCAGCGCCGAAGTCGGCGGCTCGAAGATCGGACACGGCTCGGTGCTCATCGCCGCCATCACCAGCTGCACCAACACCTCCAACCCCACGGTCATGCTGGCTGCGGGCTTGCTGGCTAAGAAGGCCATCGAGAAGGGCCTGAAGCTCAACCCGTCGGTGAAGTCATCGCTGGCCCCGGGCAGCCGGGTGGTCACCGATTACCTCAACAAGACCGGGCTGCAAACCTATCTCGATCAGCTGGGCTTCCAGACGGTGGGCTACGGCTGCACGACCTGCATCGGCAACTCTGGTCCGCTCGACGCCAAGATCGAAGAAGCCGTGGTGAATAACGAGCTGGTGGCCGCCTCCGTCTTGTCGGGCAATCGCAACTTTGAAGCCCGCGTCCATCAGAACATTAAGGCAAACTTCCTGATGTCGCCGCCACTGGTGGTGGCCTTCGCGCTGGCGGGCCGGGTCGACAAGGACCTGACCACCGAGCCCATCGGTGAAGGCACCAACGGACCGGTGTTCCTGAAGGACATCTGGCCCAGCCTCACCGAGGTGCGCGACACCTTGCAGTCGGCCCTCAAGCCCGAGATCTTCCGGGCACTCTACACCGACTTCGCGGCCCAGAACCCGAAGTGGAACGAAATCTCTTCGAGCGTGGGCAATGTGTACGAGTGGGACGGCAACTCCACCTACATCCAAGAGCCTCCATTCTTCACCCAGTTCGGTATGCAGCCGGGCACCATTTCTGAGATCCGCGGGGCCCGTGCCCTGGGCATCTTCGGGGATTCGGTGACCACCGACCACATCTCACCGGCCGGCGCCATCAAGAAGAGTTCACCGGCCGGTCAATTCCTGGTGAACAGCCACGTGGAGTTCGCCGACTTCAACAGCTACGGCAGCCGCCGCGGCAACGACCGCATCATGACCCGCGGCACCTTCGCCAACGTCCGCATCAAGAACTTGATGCTCGGCGGCGAAGAAGGCGGCAACACCTTCGGCCCCGATGGCCAGAAGACTTCCATCTATGATGCGGCCGTGGCCTATCAAGCCACCGGCACCCCGCTCATCGTCATCGCCGGCCAGGAATACGGCACCGGTTCCAGCCGTGACTGGGCCGCCAAGGGCACCAGCTTGCTCGGCGTGAAGGTGGTCGTCGCTGAGAGCTTCGAACGCATTCACCGCTCCAATTTATTGGGTATGGGCGTTCTGCCCCTCCAGTTCAAGGACGGCGCCAGCGCACGAAGTCTGCACCTCGACGGCACGGAGACCTTCGACATCATTGGTCTAAGCCCCTCGGTCAAACCCCAACAAGACCTGACCCTGCGCATCACCCGCAAGTGCGGCACGGTGGAGAATGTCGAGGTCATTTGCCGCATCGATACCCCGATCGAGATCGAATATTACCAGCACGGCGGCATCCTGCCCTACGTCCTGCGCCAACTGGTGGCCAAGGCCTAATCGCCACTGCACCGAAGAACCCGCGGCCTCGGTCGAAAGACCTGAAGCCGCGGGTTTTTTCGTTCCTCACAAGGAGCCGAGGCCATGCTTGTGGGGCGTGAGCGGCTCGGCCATGGTCCGGCCATGCGTTTCATTGGCGGCGTCATCGAGAAGCTCCAACGTCACCCCAAGCGGATCGTCTTTCCTGAAGGCACCGAACCCCGGGTCATCCAGGCGGCTCGCCAGTTCTTTTCTCTCCGCCTCGGGGCTCCGATTTTGTTAGGAGACCGACTGGCCATCAAAGAGGCCGCGGCGGCTCTGAATGTATCTCTCGAGGGCATTCGCCTCATCAACCCGTCGGAAAGCCCGGATCTCGACAGCTTCGTGCGGCGCTTCATGCTGCTTCGCCGGGGCAAGGGCATCGAAGAGCAGGAAGCTCGCGAAGCCATGATCAAGCCCAACTACTTCGGCGCGATGATGGTGGCCATGAAGCAGGCCGACGGTCTGGTCTCCGGTGCCAATGAAATCTCGGGCGGCGTTCTCCGACCCCTCTTCCAAATCATCAAGGTCGCCCCGAAGACCACCACCGCCTCCTCCTGCATGGTGATGGAGGTCGAGGACACCCGCTTTGGCGATCGCGGTGTGCTGTTCATGGGTGATTGCGGTGTCATCCCGGAACCCACCGTCGACCAATTGGCCGACATCGCCATCTCCACAGCCCGCCTGGCGCGGCAAATCTCCGGGGTCCGCCCCCGCGTGGCCCTCCTGAGCTACTCCACCAAAGGCAGTGCCACTCAACCCAGTCTGATGAAGGTCAAGGCCGCCACGGGATTGGCTCAGCAAAAAGCCCACGAGATGGGCTTCGAAGCCGATTTCGACGGTGAACTGCAAGTCGATGCCGCGCTCATCCCAGAGATCGCCTTGCGCAAGCTGCCGGACAGCAAGGTGGCCGGAAAGGCCAACGTGCTCATCTTCCCCGACCTCAATTCAGGCAACATCGCCAGCAAGCTCATCCAGCACGTGGCCCGGGCCAACGCCTACGGCCAGATCCTGCTCGGTCTGGATCGTCCCGCCGCTGACCTATCACGCGGCAGCAGTTCCCACGACATCCTGGGCGTGGCCGCCATCGTTGGGCTGCAAAGCATCGACTACCAACATCTCTACCCCGGCGCCGGCGAAAACTTGCCGGGCGACCTCTGAAACGTTCATCCCCCTGACTCACCACCCCGAGCCACCTCCGGTCCATGCTTCAGAACCTGCTGACTCCCCGGGTCTTCATCGCGGCCACTCGCCAGAATGATGGCAAGACCACCACCTCGCTCGGACTCCTCGCCGCATTGCAGCAACGCTATGGCCGGGTCGGCTACATCAAGCCGGTGGGTCAGCGCTTCGTGGAAATCGACGAGCAGAAGATCGACGAAGACGCCGTGATCATGGACCGCGTCTTCCGGCTGAACTGCCCGCTGGTGGACATGTCTCCCATCGCGGTCGAGCCGGACTTCACCCGCAAGTATTTGCAGTCGGCCAATCTCGAGGCCCTGGTGAAGCGCATCCACAAGGCCTTTGATCGAGTGGCTTGGGAGAAAGACTTCGTGCTTTGCGAAGGCACGGGCCACGCCGGCGTCGGCAGCGTCTTCGACCTCTCCAACGCGAACGTTGCCAAATTGCTCAATGCCAAGGTCGTCATCGTGACCCGAGGCGGCATCGGCCAACCCATCGACGAAACGGTCATGAACCACGCCCTCTTCAAACAAGAGGGGGTTCAAGTCATCGGGGTCATCATCAACAAAGTGCTGCCCGAGAAACTCGACTATATCACCGAGTTCGCTCAGCGCGGCCTCAAGCGCAAGGGACTCGAACTGCTGGGGGTGGTGCCTTACCAGCCCATCCTCTCGCGCCCGACACTCGGGGCGATCGCCGATGAGCTCGAGGCGGAGGTTTTGGTTGGAAAAACCCCGCTAACCCAGATCGTCAATCAGGTGGTCATCGGAGCCATGGGCGCGGAACGGGCGAAAACACTCTTGAAGCCCAACGTGGTCATGATCGTCCCTGCCGATCGGGAGGACATCTTGAATGCGGCCACCGAACAAATGAAGGCCTCCCGGCAACCCATCGCCGGACTCATCCTCTCCGACGACATCAAGCCCTCCACCTCGATGCTCAAACAACTCCGAGATCTTCCCTGCCCAGTAATCATCACCGGCAAGGACAGCTACCGTGCTGCCTCGGTCGTCCACGACTTAATCGTGAAGACCCGGCCCGACGACAGTCAGAAGATCCAACTCATTCAGGAGATCATCTCCAAGAATGTGAACCTGAACCGGATCCTCAACGCGTTGTAAGCGGGCAGATCGAGGGAGGGATTCCCTCCGAAAACGGCGGTGAGGGAGCGGTCGGGGTTGCCGGAACTACACAGGCCCGCAGTGCGGCCGGCTCGGAGATCCGGCCCTACCTTTGAGGTCTACCTCCGGGACCTATCTCCAGGCCGACCTCAAGCCGGAACCTGGAGCGCGGTGGGCCCGCTTGAAGCTTGATGGACCCGACCGTCCCCTGGGCTAAAGCCTTCAGTACCGGTAGCCGACGGCCAACTGACCGTAGGCGGCACCATCTCCATTGAACTGAAGGCGTACATTATCGAGTACGAACCGCCGATCAATCATCCAACCGCCCTCGAGTGAGGCGTAAAAACCTTTCGGCCCGCCCCAGCGCGCACCAACACCCGTGCGAATCTCGCGATAGGTGACCATCTGGTCATCCATGGCGGCCAGACCGCGGTCCCGACCAAAGCTCGGATTCAGGTGGTAGGCTCCGCCCATCATGTCGGCTCCGACATGGAAGGTCCAGTTTTCAGAAGGACGGTACTGGATCTGCGGCCGGGGCAGGAGCAGTGACAGCGTCCAATGCTCGGCAAACCGCCAACGAACTCCAGGCCCGCCCACGACCGGAATATCCCGTCTCGGATCCACACTCACCGAAAGGAACACCTGAAGATCCGGATTCACCGTGTAGCCCACCCCCCCGATGAACGGCGCATTAAAATCATCCCCACTGATCTTTTCGAAATCAGAATACAGGCCCGGCGAAACTTCTCCGAAGGCCTGCCAACCTTCGCTAAAGCGCCAAGACACCGTGAGTGGGAGGGCCACCGACTGCAAATTGGCCGGCAGCGGATTACCCGAATCACGACCGAAATCCCACCGAGTGTAGGCCACGCCGACACCCCAATTCAATGCAGCAGCCGGGTCAAAGGTCCCCTTGTACTCAAGCCGTGTCCGGGTGGCGTCCAGATTGCCCAACTCGCGGGATCCCAGGCGGATGTCCGCACCGGCCGAATAGCCCGCATTGACTTCGAGGGCCCCAGTGTAGGATGAAGCCTCAAATCGGTCTTGGGCCCACACGCTGCCCGCAGTCATCAGGACAATCACCGCCGTCTGGGAGAGTTTCTTCATTTTAGTCGCGTAATATCCATGCAAACCCAAAAAGCGCAACCCCGACGCCCACCAGCAAATCGATATTAAACTCCAGGCCAACGCAGCACCCGCACTGGCTTCCCAACAGGCCACTCCGTGGATGGGGGCACATCCACCAATCCATTGGACCGCGCCATCGACAGAAGTATGTGCGAAGCCTGAACCCCAGCGGATCGCACCTGTCCCGATTCCTCCAAGATCACTCGCATAAAATGCCGTCGGAGACCGGGGTTCGAGAGGGGGACCGACAACGTACCGACGGTGGCCGGCAACCCGACATCGGCCGCTCCCTGCAATCGACGCAGAGCTGGCAAGGCCATGAGGACCGCCGTGACAAACGCCGAAACGGGATTCCCTGGCAACCCGATGAGGTGCCCACCCCGGAGTGTCCCGAAAAACACAGGCTTTCCAGGCTTGATGGCCACCTTAAAGAAGTCGAGCTGACCTCCCAATCGCTCCCAGGCCGGACGCAGAAAATCCCGGTCTCCCACCGAAGCTCCGCCCGCGGTGATCACCAGATCTGCCTGCGACAGCGCCGATTCAAGACCCTCCATGGTCGCTTCCAGTTGATCCGGTAGCGGTGGCACCTGAATCACCTCCGCGCCCGCAGAACGAAACAACGTGGTCAGCAGCACCGAGTTGCTGTCGTGGATTTGCCCCGGGGCCAGCGTCGCGCCCGGAGAGCGCAACTCATCCCCGGAGCTCGCCACCACCACGCGCACCTCCCGATGCACCCGCAGCTCCCCACGACCTGCCGCCGCCGCAAGAGCCAACTGCGGCGGGCCCAATCGTTGCCCGGCCGCCAACACCCGAGTACCCATCCGGAAGTCCTCCCCCCGGAAACGAACATTCTCCCAAGGCTTGACCCCATCCAAGAAACGGATCCGCCCATCGACCTCCCGCTCCGTATCCTCCTGCATCACCACCGCATCGGACCCTGCTGGCATGGGGGCCCCCGTCAAAATGCGAGCACACTCCCCGGACTCTAGAGATCGATGGGCAACCCGGCCCGCAGCCACCTCCAAAAGGCACGGCAGCACCACCCCAGAACGAGACACCTCCCCCGCTCTCACCGCATAGCCATCTATCGAAGCCGTATCAAAGCCGGGCGAATCAACCAAAGCAGTGACCTCCTCCGCTAAATAGCATCCCAACGCTTCAATTAAGGATATCGAAACCACTGGAACAGCAACTAAAGGCTTCAAAACCCGCTCCAAAGCATCTTCGTAAGTGATCATCATCCGGTGAACGGCTCCGCAGACGCCCCTCCAACCCCACCTTTCCCGCCCGAAGCTCTTCCCGCAAGCCTCGGAGCCCTGCCCTCCTTGAATTCTCCCCACCCACAACCCAATCACCCATTTCCCTTCTTAAAATCCCTCCCTCAATCACCCAACCACCCCGAACAACCCCCCTGGGCAGCAGCGGGATAGGACCGGAGCGAGCATTGGAACGTCATCAAACTGATCCCCCTCGCGCGAAAGCGCGAAAACTCCTCCTGCCCCCACGTTCCCTGCGAGCACAGGACCGCTCCCGCGGAGCCACTGCAACAACATTAGTATAGTAAAGAGTGTCCCCTTTTGTGTAAATAGGTGTGACTGACCCCCTACCCCTGGCGGCAGCGGGATAGGTCCGGAGCGAGCATTGGAACGTCCACATCCTGATTCCCCTCGCGCGACAGCGCGAAAGCTCCTCCTGTCCCGACGTTCCCTGCGAGCGCAGGACCTATCCCGCAGAGCCCCACCCACAACCCACCCCGCTGATCCCAAAAAAAACGACCAGCCTATAGTGAGAAAACTCCGGGCTTGCCCCATTTACCGCAGCCCCTTAACTTGGCGATTCAGGATAAACGGAACCGCTTACTGGGAGGCATCGAGCTTCCCGACACCGAATCATGCTTGAAAAAAACAAAACCATCGCCGAACACCGCATCCACGCAAAAGACACCGGCTCTGCCGATGTCCAGATTGCCCTTCTCACTGAGAAGATCAACTCCCTGACGGAGCATCTTCAGAAGAACAAGAAGGATCATAGCAGCCGTCGTGGCATGTTGCTCATGGTGGGCAAACGCCGCAGCTTGCTCGATTATCTGAACCGCACGGATTCGGCCCGTTACCAGGCGCTGACCAAGAAGCTGAAGCTCCGGAAGTAATTTTTTGCGACGCCGGGCCTTCAGCCCGGTTTTCGCTTTAGGAGACCCTGCAGGCCACGATTGCCGCGACCACAGGGTTGTCCGGATTGTCCAAAGCGGACAATTGCGGGTGCCGCGCCCATTCGACGCGCGCGCAAAGTCACCCGCACCAAAAACCCAAAGACGCGTCAAAGAAGTTAAAAAGAAACGCCCGGTCCGCCCGGGAAATTTCACTCGCTCTCCACCAACAAACCTTCCCCACCAAGAAAGGTTTACTGAAGGTCGAGTGAAGTTCCTCAGGGCGGTCGGGCAACTGCTAGTATGTCCCATACCGTTCAAATCCCCGTCGGTGGTCAACACATCACCATCGAAACCGGCCGCTTTGCAAAGCAGGCCGACGGCGCCGTGACCGTTCAACTCGGTGAAACCATCATCCTGACGGCGGCCGTTGCGGCCTCCAAGGCCAAGCCCGGTCAGGATTTCTTCCCCCTCACCGTGGATTACCGCGAGAAGGCGGCGGCCGCAGGCCGTTTCCCCGGCGGATACTTCAAGCGTGAAGGCCGGCCCTCCGAGAAGGAGATCCTCACCTGCCGCCTGACCGATCGCCCCATCCGCCCGCTCTTCCCCAAGGGCTGGTACAATGAAGTCCAAGTCCAGTCGCTGCTGCTCTCGGCCGACGGCCAGAATGACGCCGACATCCTCTCCATCCTCGGAGCTTCGGCCGCGTTGACCGTTTCCGACATTCCTTGGGATGGACCGCTCGGCGCCGTCCGCATCGCCCGCGTCGCCGGTGAGTTCCTAGTGAACCCTACCCACGAACAGCAGGCCCAGTCCGACCTCGACCTCATCTATGTCGGCAACAAGACCGACGTGGTCATGTACGAAGGTGCCGCCAACGAAATCTCGGAGGCCGATTTCATCTCCGCCCTGAAATTCGCCCAGGCCGCCTGCCAACCCTTGATCGCCGCTCAGGAAGAACTGGCTGCCAAGGCCGGCAAGACCAAGCGCGCCATCACGGTGACCATCGTTCCGGAAGAGATCCTCACCGCCGCCAAGACGCTGGCCGGTGATCGCATCATCCCAGCCCTCCTCACACAGCAGAAGCTGGCCCGCGAGGCCGCCGTCAACGCGATCTTCGCCGAAGTCGGTCAGAAGCTCGTCGCCCAATTCGGTGCCGATAAGGTGACCGAGTTCGTCCTCAAGGACGCCCAGTATTACATCCAGAAGGAAGCGATCCGCAGCCTCGTCCTCGACCACTCCAAGCGTTTGGACGGCCGTGACTTCGACGCGATCCGCACCCTGTCCAGCGACGTGGGCTTCCTGCCCCGAGCCCACGGTTCGGCCGTGTTCGCCCGCGGCGAGACCCAGGCCGTCTGCTTGGCCACCTTGGGCACCAGCGACGACATCCAGCAGTTCGACTCCTACACCGGAGGCGAGACCAAGAAGCAGTTCCTGCTGCACTACAACTTCCCGAACTTCTCCGTCGGTGAGACGGGCCGCATCACCGGCCCCGGCCGCCGCGAAATCGGCCACGGAGCCCTCGCCGAGCGCAGCGTGCGCCCGGTGATCCCCCTCACCGAGTACCCCTACGCCGTCCGCATCACCGCCGAGATCATGGAATCCAATGGTTCCACCTCCATGGCGTCAGTCTGCGGTGCGACTCTGGCCCTCATGGATGCCGGCGTGCCCATCACCCGCCCGGTGGCTGGTATTTCCATCGGTATTTGCACCGAGTACGGCGCAAATCACGAGATCTCCCGCTACAAGCTCCTCACCGACATCATCGGCTGGGAAGACGCGTTCTGCGACATGGACTGCAAGATCGCCGGAACCGAGAAGGGCATCACCGGCTTCCAGCTGGATCTGAAGCTCAAGGGCATTCCGCTGCCGATCATGGAGCAGACCATCGAGAAGGCTCGTATCGCCCGTGGCCTGATCCTGGCCCACATGCTCACCACGCTGCCGGCTCCGCGCTCGGATATCTCCAAGTACGCCCCGCGCATCGTCACCCTGAAGATCAACCCCGAGAAGATCGGCGCGCTGATCGGACCTGGCGGCAAGAACATCAAGCGCCTGGTCGAAGAGTCCGGTTGCGAAATCAACATCGAGGACGACGGAACCGTGAAGGTGTTCTCCGTGTCCCCGGAGGGCATGGAAATCGCCCGCCGCGAAATCGAAGCGCTCAGCGCCGAGATCGAAATCGGTAAGGTCTACAAAGGCCGTGTCGTGACCATCAAGGAGTTCGGCGCCTTCGTCGAAGTGTTCCCGGGTCAAGACGGCCTGGTGCACGTCAGCGAGCTGTCCAACAAGCGCGTCGCCCGCGTTGAAGACGTCATCAAGATGGGTGACGACATTTGGGTGAAGTGCATCGGCGTCGACGAAAAGGGTCGCGTGAAACTCAGCCGCAAGGCTGCCATGGAAGAGCGTGGAGAAATCCCGCCCTCCACCGGTGCCCCGGAAGAGGGAGCCCCTGCAGCGAGCGAAGAAGCCCGTCCGGAGCGTGCTGAACGCCCCGAGCGCGGCCCTGAGCGCGGAGCCGATCGTGGCGGAGACCGTGGTGGAGACCGTGGTGCTCGTGGCGGAGATCGCGGTGGTGATCGCGGTGGCCGTGTCGCAGACCGTGGTGCTCGCGGCGGAGATCGCGGTGGCCGTCGTAGCGACGCCCCGGCCGGTGGCGACGGCGAAGGTTCCGGCGAACCCCTAGAAATCGGAAAGATCTACCGGGCCAAGGTTGTGACCATCAAAGACTTCGGAGCCTTTGTGGAGTTCCTCCCGGGCCGCGAAGGTCTGGTGCACGTCAGCGAGCTCGCCAACTTCCGCGTCAAGCAGGTCGAAGACATCGTCCAGCTCGGCGACGAGATTTGGGTGAAACTCCTCGGTCAGGATGAAAAGGGCCGCGTCCGCCTCAGCCGCAAGGCTGCTATGGAAGAGCGGGAAAAGGCCTCCTCGGGTGACGCACCTGCTGCCAGCGAGTCCGCCAGCGGCGGCTCTGATGCTCAGGCATAATTCACTCACCGTATCTCAAAGGCGCCCGCGGCAACGCAGGCGCCTTTTTTGTTGGGAACCCCGTGCCGGAACTCACAGCAACGACACTCTCCGAAAACCCAACTGGGCCAAGACCAACGACCAAGGACCGGAAACCCTCAAACCCAACGAATCCCTTCAAAAGACCGGCCAGCGGCGGGCCCGGTCATGCAAATCGGCGACGGCCAGCTTCACCTGATCCGGCCGCGTGGTATTCAGATCATCCTCCACCGCGCTGACATCCTGGGCAAAGGCCTTGGGTTGAATCCATCGAGTCAGCTGGTACTGAGGTCGTTTCCAGGAAGAAACGCACTCCATCACTGCCCAGAGGTCCACCTCGGCGAGCTCGCAGGCACGCAGGATGGCCAAATGCTGGCGCAAGGGGATGCACGAATCCTCGCTCATGCTCGGTGTAACAGGGGTAACACCGAAGGAAGGCCCTGGAGTCTGTGTTGGGGTCAATTTGTTTCTGATCCCAGCAACCACCTCTCTGCGTCGGGAACGCAGGCTTAGCAGACACTCGTCAGCGATTACTGCAAGTAGGGTGCGGTGGACTCCGGACCCGAAAGCTTGAGGGGAGCGCCAGGGAAAATCTTCTTTCCCCCCTCCACCACCACCTTCTCGCCCGGCTCTATACCGCTGAGAACTTCCACCTTGCCGGCCAACCGCATCCCCAGGCGGACCGGACGCATCACAGCCTGGTTTTGAGGACTGACCACAAAGACCAAGTTGGTGTCTCCATTGGCAATCACCGACGGCTCAGGAATGACCAATGCCGATTCCCGAAGTCGCACCGACAAATCCAACTGGGCCAGCATCCCACCGCGAAGGCGTGCCTCCGGATTGGCCACGCGAGCCTTGACCAAAGCGGTCCGGGTGCCCGGGTCTAATTGCGGGGAAATGAAATAAACCTCACCCGAAAAACGCTCCGTGGGATACGCGTCCACATGAAAGTCTACCTTCTGACCAATACGCACCTGGCCCAGGAACCGTTCCGGCAGACTCAGTTCCACCTTCATGACTGAAAGGTCTACCAGTGTAGTGAGCGGCGTGTTGCGAGAGATGACTTGGCCAGGACTGATTTGCCGGGCTCCGGTGGTGCCCGAGAAGGGAGCCACGATACGGGCGTCTTTAAGCAACCGTCGGCGCAGCTCGACGGCACTCTGGTTGACCTGAAACGTCGCCGATGCCTGATCGAACTCTTGCTGAGCGATCAGCTTGCCCCGGAACATCTGCTGGGCACGTTCGAAATTGGCCCGACTCAACTCCAGCGATGCCTCGGATTCCTGCAGGGCTGCCTGGAACTTAGTATGATCGAGAGACAGCAGCAGCGCACCCGCCTCGACCGACTGGCCCTCAGAAAAACCAATGGTCTGCACCACACCATCGGTTTCGGATTTAATTTCCACTGACTCGTTGGGTGTCACGGTTCCCACCAACGAGACCACCTCGGCCACGGGCTGAAGACGAGCCTCCACCGCCACCACCTGAAAGACCATGCCTCCACCCCCCTTGGCTGCCACTGCACCGGGCATAGTAGCCGGCTTGCAGCCGCTGGCGATCCAACCGCTCACCAAGGCCAAGACAGTGTTGGAGATCAGGGGTTGAACGAAGCGCTTCATGCAGATTCCCGTAAGGCTGCCCGGGTGAGGGAATCCCGCGCCAGATCAAAGTCGGACCGACTCTGGAGGACTCAGGCTTCTAGCGTTTGTCCGGCGACGCCTCACCACGCCTTCGGATCATGCAAATAACCTCTGACCCTGCTCCGAAATGGCCCGCGAGTTCCGGTCAAAGCCTTTGACGATGGGAGTGGGGTTACTTAGCTTGCCGGTTCTTTAACTTGAGATACCCATGATCGGTCTGATTTTCCGTAAGATATTCGGGTCCCGCAATGACCGTGAGGTCAAGCGACTCCGTCCGCTCGTTGCCCGGATCAACCAGATCGAGCAGGAACTCCAGTCACAGCCGGAGTCGGTGCTTCGCGAGAAGACCGCCGCTTGGAAGGCCCGGCTGTCGACCATCCAGGACAACGATGAGCTGAAGCGCGAGCTCGAAGCCCTGATCCCCGAAGCCTTCGCCGTCGTCAAGAACGCCTGCCGCCGTCTCTGCGGCACCGAGGTCGAGGTCCGCGGACATCCCATCCGCTGGGAGATGGTGCCCTTCGATGTGCAGCTCATCGGCGGCATGGGGCTGCATCTGGGCCGGATCGCGGAAATGGCCACTGGCGAGGGTAAGACCCTCGTCGGAACCATGCCCGTCTACCTGAACGCCCTGACTGGGCGTGGCGTGCATGTGGTGACCGTCAACGACTACCTGGCGGCGCGCGACTCCGACTGGATGGGCCACGTCTACACGTTCCTAGGCCTCACTGTCGGCTGCATTTTGCATGACCAACCGCCCTCGGTCCGTCGAGAGATGTACCAGTGCGACATCACCTACGGCACCAACGCCGAATTCGGATTCGACTACCTGCGGGACAATGGCATGGCCACCCGCAAAGAAGAGCAAGTCCAGCGGGGCCACTATTTCGCCATTGTTGACGAAGTGGACTCCATCCTCATCGACGAAGCGCGTACGCCGCTGATCATCTCAGGTCCCGCGGTCGTGTCGATGGACCAGAAGTTCGTCGAGTTCAAACCGTCGGTCCAACGGCTGGTCCAAGCCCAGCAGGAACTCTGCAACCGCTTCCTGCGCGAAGCCGAGGCCCTCATTCCCAAGCTGCGCCCTGAAAACGGCGTCCCGCCCAAGAACGCCGCCGATCTGGAACAGGAGATCGGCATGCTGCTGTACCGATCCAAACTCGGGCAACCGCGCTCCGAAGGCCTCATGCGCGTTTTCGAGGAGCCCCGCAACCAGCAGTTGGTGCAGCGCTACGAAGCTCAGCTGCTCACCGACCAGTCAAAGAAGGAACTGTACGCCCAGAAGGAGGAACTGTTTTTCGCCATCGAGGAGAAGTCCCACGAGGCCGACCTCACCGAAAAGGGCCGCGCCCATCTCAGCCCGAACGATCCCGACGCGTTCGTGCTGCCCGACCTGCCCACGCTCTACCACCAGATCGACACCTCAGCAGAGCTCGACGCCAAGGGGCGCATGGAAGCCAAGGGCGGTATCCAGGCCCAATTCGAGGAAAAGGCCGGCGTCATTCACGCGCTGAGCCAACTGCTCAAGGCCTACTGCCTTTACGAGCGCGACGTCCAATACGTGGTGCAGGACAACAAGGTCATCATTGTCGACGAGCACACCGGCCGCCTCATGACCGGCCGGCGTTGGAGCGAAGGACTGCACCAGGCGGTCGAGGCCAAGGAGAACGTCCAAATCGAGCGCGAAACCCAGACGCTGGCCACGATCACCATCCAGAATTACTTCCGCCTCTACACCAAACTGGCGGGCATGACCGGCACGGCCGAGACCGAGGCCCAGGAGTTCTTCGACATCTACAAGCTGGGGGTGCTGACCATCCCGACCAACAGACCCAACATCCGCAAAGACTCCAACGACACGGTCTACAAGACCCGGCGAGAGAAGTTCAACGCGGTGCTCAAGGAGCTGAAGGAATTGCACACGCAAGGTCGACCGATCTTGGTGGGAACCATTTCTGTGGAATCGAGCGAGATGCTGAGTCGGATGCTCAAAAAGGAAGGCATCGTCCATTCAGTGCTCAACGCGAAATACCACGAGCAAGAGGCCGAAATTGTGGCACGTGCGGGTCAGAAGGGATCATTGACCATCGCCACCAACATGGCCGGTCGCGGCACCGACATCAAACTGGGAGCTGGGGTTGCCGAGTTGGGCGGCCTGCACGTGCTCTGCACCGAGCGCCATGAATCACGCCGCATTGACCGCCAGTTGCGCGGCCGCTGCTCGCGTCAGGGCGATCCGGGTTCCTCTCACTTCTTCATCTCGCTCGAAGACGACCTCATGCGCCTCTTCGGCTCCGAGCGCATCACTAAGGTCATGGAGCGCATGGGCCTTGAGGAAGGCCAAGAGCTCGAGCACCCGTTGCTCAACCGGTCGATCCAGACGGCGCAGAAGCGCGTCGAAGGCCATTACTTTCAGCAGCGCAAGCGCACGCTGGAGTACGACGACGTGATGAATAAGCAGCGCGAGGTCGTGTATGGCTTCCGCAACGACATTATCCATGCCGACGATGTTCGGGATCGCTTGATGGACATCATGGAAGAGGTCGTCCTGCAGAAGGTGGCGCAGTTCACGCACCGCGATTCGGACCCGGGTGATTGGGACATCCGCGGCATGGCCGACTGGGTGAACCTGAACTTCCCGCTGGGGATGCCAGAGGAAGAAATCCTCAAGGCCGCCCGTGCGGGCAAGGTGGCTCCGGTGGAGGGGTCGATGTTCGATGGTCTGAGCGAGGCTCAGTTCTCGGTGCTCAACTTCATTTCGAAGTCCATTCGTGATTCCTATGAGCTGAAGGTGAGCTTCGAGCGCGTCGACGCGTTGACCAACATTGAGCGCTACACGATCCTCGATGCCATCGACCGTCTCTGGCAGGAACACCTCTATGGGATGGATTCACTGCGCAACTCGATCGGTCTGCGCGCATACGGCCAGCGGGATCCTCTCATCGAGTACAAGGCTGAGGCCTTCAAACTCTTCGACGCCCTGATGGTCAACATCAAGTCGGAGATCTGCCACAACATCTTCCGCAGCGCCTCGAGTCTGATGGCCTTTGAGCAGTTCCTGCACAACCTGCCCCAGACGACCACCCACGAGACGGCGGCCCCGTTCCATGATCCAATCTCTGTGGCAGAGGCCAGTAACCTAGTGAGCGAAGCCAACGAAGTGTTATCCAAGGCGCAACCGGTGCATGCAGTTCCCCGTGTCGGTCGCAACGACGTGTGTCCCTGCGGCAGCGGCAAGAAGTACAAGAAGTGCTGCGGCCAATAGGTCAGGGTACGGTGATTAGAAACGGTGAAGGGATCCGTAGCAGGAGCACGCCTCCCCACGGATCCCTAAGATTCGGATCCCTACCTAGGAGCAGGATCGGACTCGGAGGCTCATCGGGCTACATCGCGGGTTCCTGCGGCAGATTCCACCTCACCCACGCGTTTCCGAGATAGGGCGATTTCTCCGAAAGCGCCGCGTCGGTGGGGACGGACCGCTCGGAGATCGGTCCCTACCTAGGATCGGACTCGGTGGGGACGGACCGCTCGGAGATCGGTCCCTACCTAGGATCGGAGTCGGTGGCTCATCGGGCT
>CAINWP010000297.1 GCA_903854475.1 uncultured Verrucomicrobiota bacterium | reverse complement strand
GACCACCTTCGGCCACTCCGACGCGACCTTCCAGGATCCGGTCTTCCTGGAAATGCTGAGCCGAGGATTTCTCTGGGCCGTTGGCTCCGACAGTCTCGTCGACCGCCACTAATCATCCCGGCAAGAGCGCTTCGTATCGACGGATGAGCCCATGTCACCCAAGACACCGACTTGGACTCAGCGGCAGCGGGACCGCGCCGGAGCGAGCATTGGAAGCGATCACCCCTTCCATCGCGCACCGCGCGAAAGCTCATCCTCCCCCAAGCTTCCCTGCGAGCGCAGGCGCGGTCCCGCGGAGCCCACCAACGCAAACCACCTCACTTATTCCCGGCGCTGCGGGTAAAGGCGCGAATGTTCTGAACCTTGGCCTGCTTGGCGAAGTCCATGACTTTGACCACGTCGCCCCAGTTGGCGTTCTCGTCGGCGCGGAGCACCACCTTCACCTTGGGGTCGACCGCGACGGCATCCTTCAATTCGTTGAGCAATTTGTCGGAGGTCACCGCTCGGGGGCCGACGTAGAATTGGGGTGCGGCAGCGGCAATAGTCACCACCATGGGCGGTTTTTCGGCGCTGGCTCCAGCCTTCGGCGCTTCACGGGTTTCGGGCAAAGTCAGAGCCACCGAAGGGGTGTTCTTGAACCGCGTGGTCACCATCAAGAAAACCATCAGCACCACCAGCACATCGATGAGCGAAATAATAATAATGGCCGGAGCGGCTTTGCGGCGTCGGGTCAGAAATTTCATGGACGCACCCCTTCAGCCCCAACTCCGCGCTCCCGCAAGTAATGGCGGCGCATCAGGGCATCACAAACACTCTCCAACTCGAGTCCCAGCAGTTCGACGCGCTTATTGAACAGGCTCCAGGCGGCCAACGTAGGCATGGCCACCAGCAGTCCAAGCACCGTCTTGTAGAGGGCGATCGACATCCCTTTGGCAATGAATGCGTTGTCTGCCTGAAGGTTACTCCCAAAATCCCCCAAGAGCGGAATAATGCCGTAGATAGTCCCGACCAATCCCAACAACGGAGCAATGCCCACGATGATCTCCAGAATCACCAACCCACGCTCCAAATTGGCGATCTCCTGACGAGCTCGCACCTCGAGGGCGGCCACATTCTCCGCCTTGGGCCATGGCAAATGGTCCAAGATCGAGAGAATGAGGCGGGCCATGGGCGACGGCTGTGCCTGGCAGGCTCCACGCAAACGAGCCACATCACCATCAGCCAAAGCATCCATCAAGGGGCGTGGCAAGATGCGGTCTCGCCGCAACGACCTAACCCGTTCTAGCACAACGGTCAAGGCCGTCACGGAAAGCCCGAGCAAGAGCCACACAAAGGGGCCTCCATCCAAAAATGATCGCATGAGTTCTAAGGTGTTTGAAATTTTCAAACCGACCGCAGAGCCGGTGTCAGTAGTAGTGAAAAGTGAAAGTAATCTCGCGAGGATCCAACGCCTGTGCTTTCAACACGCTGGGCCAGCGACCGAACGGCGAAGCCCCCATGACCGCCGCCTCGCAGGTGAAGCTCAGCATTTCACCCACGGTCGACTCGGCTGTGGTCATTTGAGAAACAGAACCATCGCCGTGCAGATGAAATTTAAGAACCACCTTGCCAGTGCGCTCCAGCGCGTAATGCCGTTCCTCCAACAGCGCCCACCAGCGCTCCTGCACGGAGGCAATCATTCGGAGGTCGTACTCACCGAAGGGAGTGCTCTTGACGTCGAAAGACGGCGAGATGCTGAACCGACTGGATCCCCCTGGCTGAAGCATTTTCTCCCCGCGGATGATGCCCTTTTGTTCCATAGCCTGCGCCAAACGCTTGATGGGCTTGCGCCTCGGAGCGCCAGACTCCTGGGCTTCAACGGGCTTGCGCTCTTCCTGAGGTCGCTCGGTCGCGGCCTTGGGTTCCACCTTGGCCAATTGGGTTTCACCCGGATTCTGGACCCCTCCCAAGGGCTCGGCCTTTTGGGAGTCTTTCTTCTCTTGACGGACCGCCGTCTCCGGAGTCGCCGGTGCTTCTTCTTCCTTTGGTTGGGCCTGGGGCGGGGTCGGTGACGGTTTGGCCGTGTCGAAGGTCTTGGGCATCGTCTTCTGGGTGCCTGAGATCTCCGGATCCTTCAGCGCCTTTTGCGACGGAATGGCCTGACCGGACACCGCATTGGCTGCCGAGTAAAACTTGGCGTCCTTCGGGGGATCCTTCACCGCCAGCGCGGGATCGACTTCGATGAAGTTCAGCGGCACCTCTTGCCACGCCGGATCCTGTGCGGGATCCACGGATTTCACGGGCATTGGCGCGACCGGTTGGACCAGATTCTTGACCCAATCTGGGGCCTGGTCCGGCGCCTTGCGAACCCACACTGCGGCACCTGTCCACAGCAGGAAGACAAGAAGATGCACGGCGACCGCGACCACCGCCGCCCACGCAAGCGGGCGGAGATCCGGCCGTCGCCAAGGAGCAGTGGCTACCATATCCATCATCGCGTTGGGCCAAAACTGGCGCACGGTGGCCTCGGGGGCAACGGGAAGTTGGATATGAGAGATTTAAGCCCTAATGAAAACAGGCTTGGCTGCGACGGTTCTCTTTAAGCTCGGCTCCACGGCGAAGCACCCCTGCCCTGAGCCAACACCCGGAACCCCCGACCGAAGTGCTCGGGGTGAGTCAATGTCTGGAAGGCTCGAACGCGTTGAGTGCTCCAATCCGGGAAGCGACCCGGGCTCCGCTGAGTCGATTCGAGGATCCGCATGAGGAAACGGGATTGGCGTTCACGATACCAAGGCACCAATCCCTCACGCAGACCCGCCTCGGCGACGGCGCTGAAATCGACGTGGGCCGTCAAGTCCACCTCGCCCGGAAATGACAAGAGGTCGTCGAAAAACCGGTGATGGTGGTAGGCCCGCAGCGTTCCCACCGATCGTCCTGGAGTCAGAAACTCCTCCGCCTCCAACCCGTAATCGAGGGTGATCAGACATCCAGCCTGCAGTGCGGCGGCGGCCCGAGCCCACCAGGCCACCGCAGATGGGCTTCGCTCCCGAACAAACCCGTTGGGCAACACCGACTGTAGCTCTTCGGGCAAGTTCCACTCCAGCGGCGCGGGCGTCGACAGTGCAATCCAGTCGAACTTTTCCTCTTTCCAACACACACCCTGCTCGACCCATCGCCGGTGGGTAGCGTTCCAGCACCAACGTTCCACAGGAAAGGCATCGAGGAGTTCGTTGGAGAGAATCACCCCGTGCACCTGGGCTGGCATCGCCTCGCTCCAGACCACGCGGTCACCGAAGCGAGCCAAACGCTCACGCTGCCAAGCCTGACGTGTCGCACTCGGCTCAACGATCCGGTAACCGAAGCGCTCAGAGTCCTTGCCGCCTCCACGCATCAGCGCCTCCAGAATATCTTCCGCCCATCGGCCGTCGTGTGCCCCGGCTTCGACGATTTCTATAGGCCCGCCCGACAATCCCTCCGACGCGGCAACCTCGTGCTCAATCCAGTAAGCCATCAATTCGCCAAAGAGGGATCCCACTGAGACACTGGTCGCAAAGTCTCCACCACGACCCACAATCCGAGGCGTTCGCTCGTAGTAACCGAGATCCGGCTCATAGAGAGCCATTTCCATGTAGCGAGCCAACGAGACAGCGCCACCCCCGGTTCCGATCGCAGCCCGGATCCGCTCGACGAGGAGTGGAGAACAGTCCATCGAGGGATGGGGCTTTCCTGGAGGCATTGGTTCGGAAAACTCACTCATGCGCGAACCGGTTCCAGATCAACACTCCACAAGCGCTGCCCATCTCGATTCATATGGGTCACGGTGGCCACCTGGGTCAGCGGGGCGATGCGAACTGACCCAAAAAATTGTTCCAAACTCCACGGACCCGACACGGCCTGCCCCGGTTTGCGGGAAGAGAAACGAACCTGCGGCCCAAAGGTGTTGTCGAGGGTTCCCGGCCCGAAGGTGCCTGCATGAAGCGGGCCACTAACGAACTCCCAGAAGCCGTCAAATTCAGTGAACTGAGCCTGGGCCGGATCGTAAAAATGGGAGGCGCAATAATGCACATCGGCCGTCAACCAAACCACGTTGCGGACTCGATGATCCCGCAAATGGCGCAGCAGCGACGCAATCTCCAATTCACGACCCAGGGGAATCCCATCCCCATTGGCCCCGTTTTCGAAGGCCTCGGCGCCATCCCGGACCAACAACCCAAGGGGCATGTCCGAACAGACAAACTTCCAGGTGGCCGTGCTGGCTGCGATGGATTCCTTCAACCAATCCAGTTGGGTACGTCCCAGATAATCGGTTTCTGGCCCGGAGACGGGCTGACGGTTCGGGCTGTTGGGGCCCCGGTAAGAACGCAGGTCCAGGAAGAACACTTCGCAGAGAGGGCCACGGCGAATGCGTCGATAAATTTGTCGTTCCGGATGGTTCCGGATGGGCATGTACTCGAAGAACGCCTGTCGCGAACGGGTCGCGAGCAAGTTCACGTCGCGAACCCGATACCCGGCAGAAACGGGCAGCACCTCCCCGGGATACCAGTTGTTCAGCACCTCATGATCATCCCATTGGGCAAACATCGGAACACGGGCATTAAAATGCCGGACATGGGCATCCAGCAGGTTGTAACGGTAGTTCCCGCGAAACTCGCCCAGTGTCTCGGCCACCTTCGATTTTTCTTCGGTCACCCGATTTTTCCAGAGAGTTCCATCCGGAAGCCGCATCTCGGCTGCAAGCAAATTGTCGGCATAGATCGTGTCTCCGCTATGGACGAAGAACTGCGGATCCTGGGCCAGCATGGACTGGTAAGTGCGCATACCACCGCGCCCCTCATCAATGCCATAACCCTGACCGCAGGTGTCGCCCGACCAGACAAAATGCACTTCCGAGCCCGGAGCTGTGGTCGTACCGGCCGTTACCAGCGATCCGGCCTCCCAGTCACCGGCCACCCCTTGCCGATCCTCGAAGCACACTCGGTAGAAGATACGACGACCCGTCGGGAGGTCCCGAAGCAGCATTTTGGCGGTGTGATCCGACTCCGGACCCGTGACCGGTCCCACCCGTCGTTGCCGGGCGCGGAACGACTCGTCCTCAGACCATTCTACGATCATACGGGCCGCCTGATCGCAACGGCTCCAGATGATTGCCGATGAGGCCTCCACATCGCCACTGGCCACTCCATGAGTTACGAGCGGGCGCCCTCCCACCCGAACAGCCGGCAACGCGCCGATCATGGGCACGGCCCAATGACCACCCACCGCGGCCAGAGCCGCACCGAACTGCCGACGGGAGAGCGTTGCCATGTCTATGATTGGACGCCACCGCCCCCTCCGGAGCAAGAGCCAGCCCTTCCCGAGCCTCCGATTTCACCCAAATGCATTCTGTAGGACACCAACGGTGCGTTGACCTCCGCGGGCCCGGTTCATACCGTCCCTTAGCTTTATGCACGTTCTTGTTTGCGACCCCATCTCCCCGCGCGGCATCGCGTATTTCCAAGCACGCCCTGAATTCAAGGTGACCGTCCTGTCCAAGCGGCTGTCCGAGGCGGAATTGCTGCCCTTGCTGGCCGACGTGGAGGCCCTTGTGGTTCGCTCCGAGACGAAGGTAACCCTGGCGGTGCTGGAGGCGGCCCCGAAACTCCGGGTCGTCGGGCGAGCTGGGGTGGGTGTCGACAACGTTGATGTCTCCGCCGCGACCCAACGGGGCGTCGTGGTGATGAACACCCCGGCCGGCAACACCGTCACTACGGCCGAATTGACCTTCTTCATGCTGGGTGCCCTCGCCCGCAAGATCCCCGCCGCCCACGCCACCATGGCCGCAGGCAAGTGGGACCGTAAGGCGTTCCAGGGAATAGAGATTCACGGAAAGACCCTCGGCGTATTGGGCATGGGCCGCATTGGTTCGGAAGTCGCCAAACGGGCTCTCGCCTTCGGAATGCGAGTCATCGCCTACGACCCCTTCCTCACCGAAGCCCGTGCCCGCCAATTGGGAGTCGAACTCGTCGCTGACACCGATGCCATCTACCGCTCGTCGGATTTCATCACCGTCCACATGCCGGTGACACCAGACACGCGGGGCATGATCAACTCCGAATCGATCGCCAAGATGAAGCCCGGCGTGCGGATCGTGAACTGTGCCCGCGGCGAGATCGTCAACGAGCC
Organism: uncultured Verrucomicrobiota bacterium; assembly: GCA_903854475.1. Lineage (GTDB taxonomy): Bacteria > Verrucomicrobiota > Verrucomicrobiia > Limisphaerales > UBA9464 > SXXZ01. The sequence goes on along the minus strand of CAINWP010000297.1, from coordinate 25,607 downwards.
GGACCTGATTGCCGGACTGGAATCTGGAAAAGTCGCCGGGGCCGCTCTGGATGTCTTTAGCTCTGAACCTCTCGCGGCGGACCACAAGCTCCGGTCGCTCCCCAATGTCGTCCTCACCCCGCATCTGGGAGCGAGCACCGAAGAAGCCCAAGAGAAGTGCGGTCTGGAAGTCGCCGAAATCATCAGCGCCTTCCTGCTCACCGGCGAAGTTCGCAACGCGGTCAACCTTCCCGGAGTCGATGCCAAGGCCTTTGAACAAGTCCAACCCTATGTGGCGTTGGGCGAGAAGCTCGGCAGCCTCCTCAGCCAACTGGCCCCTCCGGGGGTAGACCGTTTGTATGTCACCTTCGGCGGAAAGGCTCAGGACCTCCCGGCGACCGACCCGGTGACCCGCGCCATCCTCAAGGGGTACCTCAACGCCAGCGGTACCGGGCCGAAGGACATTAACAACATCAATGTGCGCTCCATTGCTTCCAACCTCGGCCTGACCGTCGAAGAAAAGAAATCCGATGAGCCTGTCACCTTCAATGAGTGGCTGCATGTCCAGTTGTTCCACGGCAACACCAAGGTGGGCAGCGCTGGAGGCACTTTCTTCGGATCGTCCCAAAATCCCCGGATCGTCCGAGTCTCGAGCACACCGGTAGAAATACCCACCTCGGGCACCATGCTCCTGCTCAACAATCAAGACCGGCCCGGCATGGTGGGCAAGCTCGGCAGCATCCTGGCAGATCACAACGTCAACATCGCCAGCATGAGCCTTGGTCGAGAGACCGAGGGTGGACTCGCACTCACGGTGCTCGTGCTCGATAGCCGCCCGCCCAAGGCCTGCCTGGATCAGTTGGCGGCCGACCGGTCGATTTCCAACGTCCGTGTGGTGACCCTGTAAATTACTCTTCGGCCCAACGGCCTCTCAGAGACCCCTCGGCCCGTAGAGCGAAAAACGCTGCGGGCCGTCGGCTTTTGGACACGAGACCCTCAGCCCACGAAGCCCGGGCGATACTGGGTCTTCACCCACTGATTGGCCGAAGGCAAATTCCGGATCTTGAGCGCCTTGGAATCCCATTCCAGCCGCTGACCAGCCCGGATGGCGAGGTTGCCCAGGAGTAAGGTTTCAGTCACTGGTCCAGCCACATCGAAGGCAGACTGTGCCTTCGGCCCGCCTTTGCAGGCCCGGATCCATTCCTGATAGTGGGCTCCTTCCGAGTCGGCGTATTTTTCAAACTTCTCAGGGACCGATTTGAGATCGGCGGCAGTCCGGCCCGACCGAAGTTTACCGCCACCCGGCAGGCTTTCGTAGCTCGTCAGGAGCGTGTCTTCGGAGCCCACCATGAGAACGCCATTGCCACCGTAAGTCTGCCCGGGGAACAAGTGCGTCGGCGGCAGGGATCCACCATCGTACCAATGGAACCGCAGCGCGGCCTGTCCCCGACGGGCCGGAATATCCCAGACCACGTGCGAACGCACCGGAGCCGTTTCGTCATTGGCCCCCTCCGACGTGGCCTCGACGGCGCTCGGATTGGACAAATCCATCGACAACGTGGGCACGTTGAGCAAGTGACACCCCATGTCACCGACGGCACCAGTCCCGAAGTCCCACCAACCGCGCCACTTGAAATGCCCCCATGCCGGATGATACGGGCGCTCTGGAGCGGTCCCCAGCCAGAGGTCCCAGGACAATTCCTTGGGAACCGTCGGCCGATCGGTCGGGCGCTGGACTCCCTGGGGCCACCAAGGACCGGGACGATCGGTCCAGCAATGGATCTCCCGAACCGTTCCTAGCACCCCTGCCTTAACCCACTCGGCGTCCCGCCGCACAGCCGCCCGCGACATGCCTTGGTTGCCCATTTGCGTGGCCACGCCTGCCGCTCGGGTAGCTCGGGTCAGTTCGCGGGCCTCCCAAATCGTGTGGGTCAATGGCTTCTGGCAATAGACATGCCATCCGTGTTGGACCGCCCGCATCGATGGCGGGAAGTGCGTGTGATCGGGCGTCGAGACAGTGACCGCATCGATCTGGTTGCCCAACTGATCGAACAGTTCTCGCCAATCAGCAAAGCGACGGGCCGAGGTGAATGTCTTGCCCGCTTGAGCCAAACGGCCGGAATCCACATCACAAATCCCAACAATATTCTCGGTCGCACCCGCCTGAGTGACGTCGGTCCACCCTTTTCCACCCACGCCGACGGCTGCGATGCGAAGGCGCTCATTGGCGCCCAACACCCGACGACGACTGACATAGGGGAACTGGCATCCACTTAAATAAGCCCCTCCGGCGAGCAGGATGGAATCCCTAAGAAATTGACGACGTGACGGGGAGTTCATGAGTTCAACGGTGGTCCGACACCGCGACCTCCGGCAAGTCGGATTCGCCCGGCTGAGAGTAAACAGATTTTGCACAGGCCCCGCCGCCGCACGGTTTCCAGGGTTGGCGGCGCGGGCAGGAACAGGCAGGCTCATCTACGTCTTCCTAGTCACCCGATGGCCTCCACTGTTGCACCTCACGCTCCGTCTTGGCGCCGCCTCCTGCAAACCGCAGGTCCGTTGCTAGGTTTGGTCTTTGTCTTGGGACTGCTGGCACTCAGTGAAGAAGCCCGCCCTACCCTCTTCACGGGCCGCAACGCGGCCATTGTCCTCACTCAAACCGTCATCGTGGCCTTGGGCTCCATCGGCATGACGATGATCATCGTCAGTGGTGGCATCGATCTCAGTGTTGGAGCCGCGGTCGCCTTCAGTTCTGTCGTTGGAGCCAAGATGCTGACCGCTGGCCACAACTCTTGGATGGCGGCAGCGGCTGTCATGGGTACCGGAGCGCTGATCGGCGCAGCCAATGGAGGACTCATCGCCGGAATGCGCCTCTCTCCCTTCATCATCACTCTCGGAATGATGGGAGTGGTGCGTGGGGGCGCCAAATGGATCAGCGGCAAGCAAGCGGTCTACAACCCCGAAGGCAGCGGACTCAACTCCCTGATGGAGCGGACCAACCCGCAGGGCTTCCTACCGCTTCCTCCCGGCGTTTGGATCGCCTTGGGCCTCGCGGTCATCGCTAGCTTCATTATGCGCCGCAGCGTTTTTGGTCGCCATGTCTACGCGATCGGGTCCAGCGAACCGGCCGCTCGCTTGTGTGGCGTCCGCGTGCAACGGGTCAAATTATTGCTCTACACACTGGCAGGAGCCTTCTTCGGATTGGCCGGATTAATGCAGCAATCTCGACTCGCCCAGGGGGATCCTACGGTGGCCGTCGGCCTCGAATTAGACATCATCGCCGCCGTCGTGATCGGCGGAGCCAGCCTCAACGGCGGCATCGGTGGCATCGGCGGTTCACTCATGGGAGCCCTCCTCATGGCGGTTCTGCGCAATGGCACCAACCAACTCGGCTGGGATTCCTACATTCAGGAAATCATCATCGGTGCGGTGATTGTCATGGCCGTGGGCCTGGACAAATGGCGCCAGGGTCGCACGCACTAACACCGCACGACCCTCAACAATTGAGGACAATTCTCTGAGCGAATGCGGGACGGCCCTGCACAGCCACTCTGGCACCAGTAAACTCTTCGATTTTGAGCCATTCTCGGTTTGAATCCCCCGGACATGGACAAGCGGTTCTACATCACCACGGCAATTGATTATGTGAACGGGGCTCCCCACCTCGGGCACGCCTACGAAAAGGTGGTGGCCGACGTCATCGCTCGGGCTCGACGGAGCCTGGGACAGTCTGTGTTCTTTCTGACGGGCTTGGACGAACATGGCCAGAAGGTCCAGCAAGCGGCCCTCGATTTGGGCCAATCGCCTCAAGCCTATTGCGATGGTCTCGCCGTCCAGTGGAGTTCCTTCGTCCAGTCCCTCGGCTTGAGTCACGACGACTTCGTTCGCACCACCGATGCCCGTCACCAGCACATCGTGGTGGCATTGCTCAACCGGCTCCACGCGACAGGTCACTTCTACAAGTCGGCCTACCGGGGATTTTATTCGGTTAAAGAGGAAACGTTCCTCACCGAAAAAGACCGCAATCCCGACGGTTCTTGGGATCCGCAATGGGGTGTTGTGCAGGAATTGGTTGAAGAGAACTGGTACTTCAAGCTGGGTGAGCACCAAGCGTGGTTGGTCGAGTACATAGAAAAGAATCCCGAGTTCGTCCAACCCACCAACCGGCGCAACGAGGTCCTGGGTTTTCTACGTTCCCAGAAGCTCGAAGACCTCTGCATCTCCCGTCCGTCATCCCGACTCTCCTGGGGAATCCCCCTGCCCTTCGATCCTGGCTACGTGACTTACGTCTGGTTCGATGCGCTGGTGAACTATTTTTCTATCCCAGCCGCCTTGGGCGACCCCGCGGCGCTCGCGCCCCTCGGCAGCCCAGCGCCGACCGGTTCGAGTTTGTCTGTTTGGCCCGCAGACATTCATTTGATCGGCAAGGACATCCTCAAGTTCCACGCCGTTTACTGGCCGATCATGCTTCACGCTCTCGGAGCCCCATTGCCCAAGACCATTCTTGTCCACGGTTGGTGGCAGAAGGACGGCGCCAAGCTGAGCAAGAGCACGGGAAACGTGGTGGATCCCCTGGCCATCATCGGCGAATGGGGGTTAGACGCCTTCCGCTACTACGTCGTTCGTGAATTGGGCATTGGCCCCGACGGCAACTGGACCGACGACGGGTTCCGCGTCCGCTACAACTCGGAATTGGCCAATGGACTGGGCAACCTGCTCAACCGGGCAGTCAACATGCTCAACAAGTATCGAGCGGGCGTGATTCCTTCCCCATCCAGCACCCTCGCGGTGGAGGCCACGGCGGCCGTCGAAAAAACGCGCGCGTGCTACCTGGCCAACGACCCACAGGGAGCCCTCATCGCGGCCTGGGAATTGGTGAACCGGGCCAACCTGTTTGTCGAAGAAACCAAACCCTTCCACCTAGCCAAAGATCCAGCCCAGTCCGAGCTATTAGATTCGGTGCTCTACAATCTGGTGGAGTCCTGCCGAATTCTCGCCGTGCTGGTACAACCGGTGATGCCGGCAATCGCCGACAAGATTTTCGCCCAACTCCAGGTCGGCGGCGCAGCCTCGGATTGGAAGCAATCGGCCTGGGGTGGTCTTGCTCAAGGGCACCAGGTCGGCGCGCCCATCCCGCTCTTCCCCCGCAAAGATCTCGCTCCGAAATGACCTGCAAAGTTCTGCAGACTCACTAGAAGCGCTGCGACCGTCCCTCCGGCCAGGCATCGTCGATGGCCCAACGCTGTCAAAATGTCTGGCTAGGTCTTCCTCACCTCAACGAGTGACCGCCGAGGCGGGCGCACCATCAGGGGCCTCTGTCTGGCAGCGACCCAACCGGTCAGAGCTTCAGGGAACTTTCACCTTGGACAACAGCGTGCGAACGATGCTCTCCGCAGTCACTTCCTCAGCTTCCGCCTCATAGGTCAGGAGGATGCGGTGCCGCAAAACGTCGAGTGCAATGCGCTTCACGTCCTCCGGTGTCACATGGTTGCGACCCTCGATGAGTGCGCAAGCCCGTGCGGCCAAGGTCAAATTGATCGTGGCCCGTGGACTGGCACCGATTCGGACCAGTCGCTTGAGTTCTGGGGCCACTCCCGAACCCGCAGCCGCCTCACGGGTCGAAATCACCAAGCGGACGATGTAGTCGCGCACCAGCGGATCCACATGGATGGAGTTGACTAGAGTTTGATAGGCGGAGATTTCCTCCGGCTTCACCACCGAATCGATGGTGAGCTGCGGGCGGGTACTGGCCATGCGGTCGAGGATGATCAATTCCTCCTCGGCCGACGGGTAACCGACCACGACCTTCAACATGAAACGATCCATCTGAGCCTCGGGCAAGGGATAGGTTCCCTCCTGCTCGATAGGATTCTGGGTCGCCAACACCAGAAAGGGCTCCGGCAACGGCCAAGTCTTGTCGCCAATGGTCACCTGACGCTCTTGCATGGCCTCCAGCAATGCGGACTGCACCTTGCTCGGGGCACGGTTAATTTCGTCGGCCAGCACGAGATTCGCGAAAATGGGTCCCTGCCGGGTCGAATAAGTCCCCTGCAGTGGATCATAAATCAGCGTTCCGGTGATATCGCCCGGCAGCAGATCCGGGGTAAATTGGATCCGCGAAAATTGACAGTCCGTGGCTCGGGCCAGAGCGCTGACGCTCGCGGTCTTGGCCAAACCCGGCAACCCTTCGAGCAAAATGTGACCACGGGCCACAAGGCCCACCAGCAACCGGTGAATCAGTTCCTGTTGCCCCACAATCACCCGGCCCATCTCTGAGCGAACCCGGCCCAAATGTTCACTGGCTGCGCGGTACGGAGCGAGGGATGTAGAATCAGTGGGAGCACTCATAGCTGAATCGATGGAGCTGCAGACAATCAATGAACCAGGTTTGAAGTCCAGCTTCACACCGAACTTTCAGCCCAATAAAACAACATTGCCGATCATCCATACCAGAATGCTCTCGCCCTGAAAGCCGGGTCGGGTTCCTATAGGCCCTGAAGCATGCACATCGCCCGTTGGCTGATACTCTGGACCCTAGCCGCATCGGTTGCATTCACTGCCGAGCTTCCCACCGTGGAAGGAGCCTTGGGATGGATGCGTCAGGGCGATTCCACCAACGCGATCGCCACACTCGGCGCCGTGCTCAAGCAAAAGCCCGACGAAGTCCGAGCGTGGCACTTGCGAGCCCAGATCCGGGCTCTCAGTGGCGATGCGGACGGAGCGATCTCGGACTTTGGCGAGGCGATTCAGCGCAATCCAAAATCCCCCTATTTAGTCCAGGAGCGCGGAATGCTTCATTTCCGCCGCAATGACATGGAAAAGGCTCTCATCGATTTTGATCGAGCCAACGAGATTGATTCTCGGATGGCGCCACAAAATTGGCAGCGCGGCATCGCCCTCTACTACGCCGGACGCTACGCGGACGGACGCCGGCAGTTCGAACTGCACCAGACGGTCAATTCCGATGACGTGGAGAATGCCGTCTGGCACTTCCTGTGCGTGGCACGCGAAAAGAATCCGGAGACTGCACGCGCCCGATTAATCCCCATCCAGGGCGATGTGCGTGTTCCGATGAAGGAAGTTCACCTACTCTTCGCCGGATCGGCGACGCCTGCCGACGTGATGAAGGCCGCCGAGGAAACCTCGACCGATCCAAAAGCCAAACAAAAGCACCTTTTCTACGCCCGCCTCTATCTGGGCCTCTATTTCGAAGCGACCGGGGACAAGACCCGCGCCGCCGAACACATCCGCACGGCCGCCAACATGGCTCCGCGCGACGATTACATGGGCGATGTCGCCCGTGTCCACGCCCGCCGTTTGAAAGAATGAACCCTCCTCCGACCGATTCCCCTAACTCCGGCAACGGCCCGCGACGCGGCCCAGACCGGCCTGCTCGCGGACCCCGATTCGTCCAGCAACGCCGTCCTTTCAGCCCGCAGCAAAGCCCCCAGCCAGACCGTCGACCCGGCGCCGCTCGGCCCAACACCCATCCAGAGGCACGGAATCCGTCACCCAGACCGGAGGGAAGACACCCCCAGCCTCCACGAGGCGAACTGCCCGATGAGCCGGGAGGGATTCCGCCCTCCCAGATGACTCCGCTGCAATTGGCCGTTCGGATCGTCAGCCGCTCCACCCCCGAGAACCCTGCGGACATGGTCTTGCGCCAAACGCTCTACCGTCGTCGGGGTCTGTCGCCCTCCGATGCCACTTGGGTCAGTCGGGCCGTTTTTAGTTTTTTCCGATGGGAACGCTGGTTGGCCAGTGATCGTCCTCTCGAATCTCGTATCGAAGATGGCTTGCGCCTGGCGGCTCGGTTCGCTGCAGAACCCAAATCCTTCTCCAACGACGAACTGGTCCGCAATACCCTGCCCGATTGGGCGGCCCAACACCTGTCGGTGACGCCGGAGTTGGCTCGCGCACTCCAACGCGAACCCAGCCTCTGGATCCGAAGCCGACCCGAATCCAGTGAAGAGTTGTCCCAACGTCTTCGCGATCTCAAGCCCGGCCCCTTCCCCGACTCGTACCAGTACGCAGGCCGGGACGACCTCTTCATAGACCGAGGGTTTCAAGGCGGACAGTTCGAGATCCAGGATATCGCCTCTCAGGCCGTGGGACGCATTTGCGCACCGCGCGCCAGTGAGGTGTGGTGGGATGCCTGCGCGGGCGAAGGCGGCAAAACCCTCCACCTATCGGCACTCATGGGCGGCAAGAGCCTCATCTGGGCCAGTGACCGTGCGGCCTGGCGACTCGATCGCCTCCGCCAGCGGGCCGGCCGAGCCAAGTGCTTCAATTACCGGGCCGTGCATTGGGACGGCTCAGAACACCCGCCCACGAAGACCCGCTTCGATGGCATTCTCCTCGATGCCCCCTGTTCCGGATTGGGCACCTGGGGCCGCAATCCCCATTCTCGATGGACCACCACAGTTCAGGACATCGAGGAACTCGCGGCCATTCAGCGGAAATTGCTCCAGAACGTGGCCGACTCCCTCAAACCGGGAGGGCGATTAATTTACGCCGTTTGCACGCTGAGCCGCGCCGAAACGACCGAAGTCGCCGACTGGTTCACCCTAGAACGCAGTGATCTTGACACCCTGGCTGTGATCAACCCGTTCCAGCCCGACGAACCTCCGGTCACCCAGTTGCAACTATTGCCCCAGGATACCCACGGCAACGGCATGTTCATCGCCGCCTGGACGAAGCTCTGATGTAATTCTAGGACAACTCCGTGGGGGGCCCGCGGAGTTGTCCCGGTCAGACAGTCCGACTTTCAATTAAGCCTTGAGGCCCAGGCCGAGGCTTTCGCGGCAGAAGCGGAGGCTCTTCTCTAGTTCATCGCGCTGCCGCTGCTTGTCACCGCCGTCGTACGGATCCATCGCCTGCCCGCGACGGGCGACGGCCAAGAATCGGGCAAATTCCACGGCCGACTTCTTGGGGAAGGCGTCCCAGAACGATTCCTGGTAGTATGGAAACTCCACGGCGAATCCGCCGATGGTCTCGATATTGACCGCCACACCGGGACAGAGTTGCGCGTACCGATCGAAGTACCGATTCAAGTCCACACAGCCGCCGTCGCCCATTGCCGTCCACTGCACCTTGCACCCCTTGTCGGTCTGCCAAATCCGCGAATCCCGCAAGCTGGTCGTGATCGCGTAGGGCCCGAGTTTCTCCAAGCTGTCCAAGGGATCTTCGAGAGTCCAAGCCGCATTGCCGGAGTCCATGTTGGCACCGACAAACTCGCGACCGGCTCCTTCGATCAACGTGATTAATTCATCGGCCGTCATGTCGCCCGCGTGGTTTTCCACCGACACTTTCACGCCCAAATCCAAGGCCTGATTCCGGCAGGCCTTCAATACCTTAACCGTGTCGGCGATCCGCGCCTCGATCCCACCCGGAGTCCGACGATCGTCGCGCGAACCGAGCACCACCCGGAAGGCGGGTGAACCCACCGCCTTGGAAAGGCGCAGCCCCAAGGACAAGTGTTCCTCGGCGGTTCCCCAGTCTTTTTTAAACGACTTGGAAGTCGGACAAATGCTCCAAGAACCCAGCAAGATTTCCACACCCTTGTCGGCGGCGTACTTGCGCAGTTCTGCCGCGGCCGAGGTTTCCGACGAACCTAGTCCGGCCAGGTCGGTGATGAAGAGCGTGTCGAGCTTCAAGCCGGCCGCGTAGTCCACCAACTCACGGCCCTTCCATCCCCAAGCCCGGACGGCGAAGTTGTCGATGCCCAACTTAATGCGATTGCCCGAGGCATCCCGACGGGCCGGAACAGCGGCCGAAGCGATGGGAGCCACGAGAGCGGAGGCGCCAGCCACGGTGGCGGCGGTGAGGAATTTGCGGCGGTTCATGGTGTGGGAAGAGCTTTCGCTGGGACACGTCATTTTGGCCAGAGCGGAAAACCGCCCGAGTTAGGAAACCGGTGGCTCCGAAACGAGCGGAACCGACTCGGACGACTGGCGATCCTGAGGCAAGCCGTAGGCCTCGGCCAAACGACGGGCCATTCGGGCTTCGGCCCTGAAGTCACCAAACCACCACCGCAGGTACAACCCGTTAGCCGCACTCCATCCGCACCAAATACCAGCCCAACAAAACCAGACTCCAGAATCCAGCTGGTCCCAAAGCCTCCAGGCGCTCAACACGATCATCAGCGCCCAGATCGCACAAAAATGCAGGGTATACACCGAAAAGAACGACCACGGGTTTTCATAGCTGAACCCACTCAACTTGGGCGAAACATGGGGATAGAAGTAATGAGCCTCCAATTCCGAGGCGATGAGAACCTGCGAACCCAAGAGCACATTAATTCGGGCCTCGAGGGCTCGAGCATGGACTCGGGCAAAGTCACAAAAGTGCAGGAAGAACGAGGCCGTAACCCCGGTGCTGACCAACCCAAAACAAATCACGAACCACCCCATCCAACGGTCCCACAAAAGCAACCCAATGGCACTCAACGTAGACACTAGCAAGAGCGAGAAGAATTTGCGGTTGTAGGCATATTGCATGGCCCGCATGCGCTCTAGTTGGCGCGTCAGGGCGTCGTATTCCAGACGGGCCCTTTCCGCGGGCGAAAGTCCGCTGGCATCGAGGGTGGGCTGTGAATCCGGTTTCATTCGTGGGTTTCCTCGTTGGGTATCGATGGGGCCGCCGCTCCCTTGACGGCCTTGAACATGGCCAGACAGCGACCGCGCTGGACATCATGCTGAACGATGGGAGGGACATATCCGCTTCGGGCCAGTAAGAGCGGTCTGGCCCAAGGCTCTTGGATGGAATCCGAGGGAGTGCCCGCCAACTCCGGCACCCACCGTCGGACGAACGCTCCCTCCGGATCGCATTTCTCACCCTGGGTCACTGGGTTGAAGATTCGGAAATAGGGAGCGGCATCGGTGCCACAGCCCGCACTCCACTGCCAACCGCCGTTGTTAGCGGCCAAATCGCCATCCACCAACGTCCGCATGAAATAGCGTTCACCTCGTTGCCACGAAACCATCAGATCCTTGGTAAGGAACATGGCCACGATCATGCGAAGCCGATTGTGCATCCACCCCGTGGCGTTTAGGCAGCGCATGGCCGCATCGACGATCGGATAACCCGTCTGGCCCGAACACCACGCGTCGAACTGCGCATCGCTTCCCTGCCACTGGATTTGGTTGTACTCCGGACGAAACGCCCCCGAGGCGACCCGGGGATGGTTAGTGAGGATTTGAATATAGAACTCACGCCAAATGAGTTCGCTGAGCCAGGTGTCGCAGGATTTCAGCCCCGCCGCCGTCGTGGTTCGGGAACGGGCAGAGTGCAATCGGCTCAACACCGTACGAATGCCCAACGTGCCGAAACGCAAGTGCGGCGACACCTGAGAGGTGCCGGGGATTTCCGAGAGGACATTGCGACCATGGTCGTAACCGAAGACTCGCGCCTCCAAGAAGGTATCCAAGGCCTCCAACCCCGCCCGCTCACCGGCCGGGAACAAATGCTGCGCGAGGGGATGTCCCAAAGCCTCACCCCCGCTGGGTAAGGGCAGCGACGCCACCGGAGGGGCCGGAGCTTTTGGGGGACCCAGGCGAGGCACCGGAGCCGGCACCGGCAACAACTTCCAGGCGCGCGAATAAGGAGTGAACACACTGAAAACCGTCCCGGTGCGCGTCAGGACTTCCCGTTCTTCGTGGATCACCGAATCCTTGTGCGACCGGAAGGCGATCCCCTGCTCGTTCAATGCGGCCCGGACTCGTTCGTCCCGCGCGATGGCATAAGGCTCGTAATCTCGGTTGGCAAAAACCTCACCGGCATCGACCTCGCGGGCCAAGGCTGGAATGACGGAGTCTGGCGGACCTTGGCGTACCACCAACCGATGCCCAAGGCTCTCCAAATTGCGGGACAACGCTTCGAGAGAGCGAAGTAAGAAATTCACCCGTGCCGGGCCCACGTCTGGAGACTTCAGAATCGCTTCGTCCCAGCAAAAGACCATCACCACCCGTTCCGATTCGGTATAAGCCTGCCACAGCGACGTATTGTCGGAAACCCGAAGGTCGCGGCGAAACCAATGGAGAACCGTTTTCAAGGAGAGACGCTTAACACGCCGCGGTCATTGTTCAACTCGAAGTCGAAACACGCGGTGCGGTGATCGAAGAACCAAACTGATTTCTGACCCGACCAAACCTGACCTAACGGAACGGATCCCGTAAATCGCACTCATGGCCAAAAAGAGAAAATGCCAGGGTACCCACGGCAGACGCGGAACTAGCACCGTTGCTGCCTTCCGGCCCTGGCGGGGTTCACAAGTCCACGTTCCATGGGCCCTGGCAGACACAAATTAGGGGCAGGCATCCCTGTCGAACAAGGGGAATTCCCTGAATCTTCGGTCACGACAACTCTACGGAACGATTCAGTTCGATCGGTCGTTCTGGCTGCGCCTTCCTCTGCAAACGCTGCGTTGGTCACTGGTCTTGCAAAAGAAGCAGCCACGCCACCCCTCTCTTCCTAATGACATCATTCAGACTTCGGGCGCACTCGAGGTCGAACAAACCGGGACGCCGAGGTCTGGTGTTTAACTTCACAAAAATCGCCGCCCGAATATTCGATACACCCCTTCAAACTGGGTGGATGGCCCGCAATCGTTCGCACCTACTGCCAACAGGACTTCCTGCGACCCATTAGACAACAGGCACATACGGGCGAAAGGACTGCTGAAAAGGTCCATCGCTCTCCACAGACCCCAGTTGCGTTTGTTGGATTGGTAAGTGCATCGACGATGCCGGTCGATTTTGCCGCTACCCCCTGAATACTGGGAACAAACGGCTCGTTTCAGCGTGTTCCTCGGCAAGAATAGATGTTTTTTGGCTGTTTAAAGGACTGGCACAACCACTGCTTGAGGACACTCGCCATGAGTAGCGTCGCTGAAATCGACATCACTAAAACCCTGACGGTCCAGTTGCCTTTGGGCCTTTTGGGCTTTGAGCGAATCAAGACTTACTCGCTCATTACCAGAAGCGAACAAACACCCTTCCAATGGCTCTCAGTGCCTGAAGGAGACGATCTAGCTTTCTTGGTAGTGCCTCCATGCCTGATCCTGCCCGATTACGCCCTCGATCTGAGCGATGACGACGCGGACTTCCTGGAGATCCGGAATCCCAACGACGCCCTAGTCTTAAATATCGTGACCCTGAAATCAGATGGTTCGGCCACCGTTAACTTGAAGGGACCCATCGTCATCAACCGACACACGATGATCGGAATGCAAGTCGTGTTGAGCCAGTCGAACTACGCGATCAAACACCCGATCCAAGCAGCCTAAAGCACGCATACCAAGGAGGGTCTAATGCTGATACTTTCGAGAAAAATCGGAGAAAGCCTAGTCATCGACGGACGAGTGATTGTCAAAATCATCCGCACCGATGGTGACACGGTCAAAGTGGGCATCGAGGCCCCAGCAAACATCCCTGTCCATCGGCAGGAAGTCTACGACGAAATCCAAAAGGCCAACCGTGAGGCCGCGACTCGGATTCCCCTACCCCACTTGCCAACTTTGGGGAAACCCAAAAGCCCAACGGCACCCCCCTCTTTAAGTCCTGCCAACAACCAAACACATAGTAAAACTGTATGATTATCAGTTCCAACTTGTCGGCACAATCAGCCGCCAACGACCTCACTAACACATCCGCAGCGCTCGCCAAGTCCCTAGCCAAGCTCAGCTCGGGTTCACGGATTGTGAACGCTTACGATGACGCGGCGGGCGTGGCCATCAGCCTGCGCTTCGACGCCAAAATTGAGCGAGCCAATGCCGCCCGGGACAACGTGGCCAACGCGATGTCTTTCACCAACACCCAAGACGGCTACCTCAAGCGGGTGTCCAAGACCCTCAACCGCATGAGCGAGCTGGCCATGCTCTCGCTCGACGGTACCAAGAGCGATGGGGATCGAACCCTTTACCAGAACGAGTTCGCTCAGCTCAACGACTACATCACGAACGTGGGCGGCAAGGAGTTCAATGGAGTCTCGCTGTTTTCGTCTGCAAACGTGGTATCCGTTATCGATTCCGAAGGTACCGCCTCCATCAACATGACCGGTGTGAACTTATCGTCCAGCACCTACGCCGCTGTCATCGGCAGCACCAGCCCCGTAGTCGCCCCTAGCTCAATCGCAACGACCGCTGCCGCGACGACCGCTCTAAGCAGCATCCGCACGGCCATCACTCAGCTGGCAGGCGATCGAGCCACCATTGGCGCCTTCCAATCCCGACTTAACATGGCCAACGACGAGCTCGCGGCCACCATCGAGAATTTCACCGCTGCCAGCTCAGTGATCAAAGACGTCGATGTCGCCCGCGAAAGCACCGAGTTCTCGCGGCAAAACATCCTCAACCAATCCACCACCGCCATGCTGGCCCAAGCCAATCAGTTGCCTCAATCCGTGCTGCGACTGTTGCCTCAGTAACCACTGTCGACCCGTTCGAAATTTTCAATGAACTGAACCCACTTCGATAGAAATTACTTCCATGACCATTGGATCTAACCTGGCAGCCCAATCGGCTTCCAACGACCTCACCCGAACCTCGGCCGCTCTCACCAAGTCGCTGGCCAAACTCAGCTCCGGTTCTCGCATCGTAAACGCTTACGATGACGCAGGCGGTTTGGCCATCAGCATGCGTTTCGACGCCAAACTTGAACGCGCCAATGCGGCCAAAAACAACGTGTCCAACGCCCAATCCTTTTCCAACACTCAGGACGGCTACCTCAAGCGGGTTGCCAAAACCCTGAACCGGATGAGCGAACTGGCCATGCTCTCGCTCGACGGAACCAAGAGCGACGCCGACCGCACTCTTTACAACAATGAGTTTGTTCAATTGAAGACCAACATAACTTCCATCGCCGACAAGGAGTTCAACGGCGTGTCGCTCTTCTCTGCATCATCCATCGAATCAGCCATCGACTCAGAGGGAAGCCCCTTCGCGATGAGTGGCATCAATCTGGGGACCACTTCAACGACCTACAATGCGGTGACCCAAGGTTCCAGCGGCATCTCCACCACCGGAGCGGCCACCACCGCACTGTCTGTTGTGCGAACGGCCATCACACAACTGGCTACAGACCGAGCCAATGTCGGCGCCAATCAGTCCCGGCTCAACATGGCCTCCGAATACTTGGCAGCCACTATCGAGAGCTTCATGGCTGCCACCTCCGCCATCAAAGATGTGGACGTAGCTTCCGAGAGTACGGAATTCTCAAAACAGAACATCCTCAATCAATCCACCACCGCGATGTTGGCCCAGGCCAATCAGATACCGCAATCCGTGCTGCGCCTGTTGCCCCAATAATTCCGTTTAGCTGACCACGCATTCAACCGCTCAAGGCCCAGCCCAAGATCGAGGTGCCGACTCGGATCGGATCCGGAGTTTTTGAGAGAGATCTCGGTTTTCCCTTGGCCGCCACGGCCTCCTCACGATTACCGTAGTCCCATTCTTCGCTGACCCTAGGGTCGGGGTCCGTTAGGCCTCGCCAGGCCAACCTGTCATCGAAGGGGAAAAACCTCTGAAACGTTTTTGATGAACACCGTCACGCAACTGAAGACCGTCCGGAAGAACACCAAGTCCAAGGTAGAGGCAGAGCTCTCACGCACTGGAGGTTTGCTGCGCCTAGCTCCCGCTTGGGTGCCTCGCTCCTTCCTGCAGCCAGGTCTTCGCCTCAAACTCCACCCAGATGACACCTACGCCTACGGGGCGAACCGAGGTGGCATCGATGAACGCTGGTTCGCGTCGACAACCGAGGCGGCCAATGAGGGACGCGTGGCAGATGAGGGCCTGAGCTATGTGGTGGTGGGCAAAGAACGCTTCACCTTGCGTCAGGCGGTCGAAGACACCGGAGCCACTTTGGTGGGCAAGTCGATTTGGAAAAAGTACGGCCGCTGGCCCGTGTACTCCAAGTTCTTCGACAACATGGGCCCCATTCCCCATCACATGCACCAGTCGGCCACGCAGGCCAAGTTGGTGGGTCAGGAAGGCAAACCCGAGAGCTACTACTTTCCGCCCCAGCACAACAATGTGGGAAACAACTTCCCCTACACCTTTATGGGCTTCGAGCCAGGCACGACCAAGGCCCAGGTCCGGAAGTGCCTGGAAGACTGGAACAAGGGTGATAATGGCATCTTGGACTTGTCCAAGGCCTACCGCCTTAAGCCCGGCACCGGTTGGCTCATCGATCCCTGCATCCTCCATGCACCGGGAAGCCTCTGCACCTATGAACCGCAGTGGGGTAGCGACGTGTTCGGCATGTACCAAAGCATGGTCGAAGGGCGCTATGTTCCTTGGAGTCTGCTCGTAAAGGACATGCCCAAGAAGTACCATCAGGATATCGACTTCATCGTCGAGCAACTGGATTGGGACAAGAACGTGGATCCGAATTTCAAGGACAACCACTACCTTGAGCCCGTGCCCGTGGCTGACACTCGCAAAGAAGGCTTTGTCGACCGCTGGATTGTGTACGGCAAAGTGGACGGGGAGCAGCTCTTCACTGCCAAGGAGCTCACTGTGGATCCGGGCATGAAGGCCACGATTCCCGACAAGGGTGCCTATGGCCTGATTTGCGTCCAAGGCAGCGGCAAGATTAACGGTCAACCGCTCAACAGCCCGAAGCTTATCCGCTTCCACGAGCTGACCGAAGACGAATACTTCTGCACCGAAGACGGTGCCAAAGCCGGTGTCACCTTCGAGAATACTAGTGAAACCGAACCCTTGGTCTGCCTGCGGTACTTCGGACCCGAAGTGAACCCGGATGCCCCAACGATGGGTGCTTATCGCAAGAATACCTTCGCCTGATCGATAGCAGAATAGGGATTCCGTTCCAACCCCGGTGCCACCCTTGTGGCCCGGGGTTTTTTGACGGATACTCTGCCGGTCGACGCAATACAGCGCTGGGCGGCAGTTGGCGATGACCGGTCGACATTGACTCGGACATGGTTGCTTTTCTAGCGTTCTGCCGCAGACATCTCTAGCAAGGAACGTCACTCAATTGGTCTGAATGAAAAACTCTCTGGAAACTCGACTGGGCATTTTCTTCGCCCTGGTCTTTGTGGCTGCGTTCGTCCTGTTTGAAATGGTGGGAGGCGGGCGCTTCTTCGACAGCGGCATCCCAATCAAGGCCCGATTTAACTCTGCGGGTGATCTCAAAGTGGGAGATCCGGTCAAATTGGCGGGCGTAGATATCGGCCGGGTCCAGGCAATTCGAATCGCCGATGGCAAGGTGGAAGTCTCCATGACTGTGGAACCAGCCGCCGGTGTCCGCACCGACAGCAAGGCATCCATCAAATTCACCGGCATGATGGGTCAAAACTTTATGGCCATCGATTTTGGTAATTCGACCTCTCCGGTGGTGTCCACAGGCGCCCTGCTGGAAAGCCGTGAGCAACCCGATCTAGCGGCCATCATGAGCAAACTTGAGAGCGCCGCCGACGGGATGCAAAACATGACCAAGAGCTTCAGCGGTGAGGAGTTCACCAAGCTGCTCGGGCCCATGACCGACATGATCAAGGACAACCAACCACGCATTGCCTCGATCCTCAGCAACATCGATAGCATGACCACCGTCATGAACAAGGGCGAGGGCACGCTGGGCCGCCTGATGAAGCAAGACACGTTGTACGTTCAGACGCTCCAAGCGGTCACCAACCTCATCGCGTCCACCGAAGACCTGAAGGTCACTTTATCCACGACTCGCCATATGGTCTCTGACATGACCAACGGTAAAGGAACCATCGGCCGCCTGCTGGTGGACGACTCGCTGTTCCGTGAGACGACCAATATGATCACCAATCTCCGAGAAGTGGCCGAGAAGTTGAATCGAGGAAACGGAACGGTCGGCCAGCTCATCAACGATGATGCGTTCCTGCGAAACTTGAAGCTCACCCTGCAAAAAGTCGAAAAGGCTACCGAGACACTCGAGGATGCCGGCCCACTTCAGGTCATCGGCACGGCTGCGGGCAGCATTTTCTGATCCTCAGTACGATGAGTATGCGACCTCAGGGTTGATCGAACTCAGGGCCGAGCGACCTCAGGGCTGAGACACACCGCTGGACCAATCCCAGACACTGAGGGCACTGAGCTCCCGAATGTACAGCTCTGAACCGTCCACCGCCAGGTGGGCCCAGGCATCGGATTCAGCGACCTTGCGTCGCGAAAGGACCTCAAATTTCTCCGGGGTGGCTTTAAACAAGAGCAACTCCCCTCGTTCGTCGAGGGCGAGGATACGATCAGACTGAGCAACCATGCTCCAGTATTTGCCGAAACTCTCACTGGTAGTCCACTTCTCGGCACCCGTCGCCAGCTCTATGCACAGAGCTCTTTGGCTCCGCAACTGGAGGTAGGCATGTCCCTCGTGAATGATTGGTGAGGTCATGTAGCCTTGTGCCTTAAATTCCCATGCCGGCACCGCCCGGAAGGCACCGTTCTCTGAACGAATATCGATGCCCAAAGTTTTTCCACCGTAGGCAGCTGTAAAGAGTCGATCGTTCCCGGCAAAGGTCGGCGTAAGAATGTTCATCCCACGGAAGGATTCGACCGGAAGGGACCACAATTCAGCACCATCCTCCAACGCCACCCCGAATAGTCGAGTCCGCGCCTGGACCACCAATTGGCGTTTGCCGGCGAGAGTGAGGATCACGGGAGATCCGAAGGCACTGCCCATCATACCTCCACCATCCCGGGCCCCGTGCCACACAACCTGACCATCGATCTTTCGCAGACGTGCAACTCCCCCACCAGCCTGAACGTAGACACTGTCGCCATCAATTAAGGGTGAGGAGACAAAACCAAAGGTGGGTAGGTCTGATCCAAACCGTTTTACGAAGTCCAATCGCCAACGCTCGGAACCGTCGGTGATGTTCAGAGCCACCAACACATCGCGCATGCCCGCAACGTACAGAGTATCGCCATCCAAGGCCGGGGTAGCACGAATCCAATCCCCATTGGATCGTGCAAAAAACGGAACGGACATCGCTCCCTCCCAGTCCCGCTTCCAAACCACAGAACCATCGGAGCGTCGCAAGGCCGTCACCTGCTCCCTCTTCTTGTCCAGGGTTTCGGTGGTGAAGACCCGCTCGGCATTCATCACGGGCCCGGAGTAACTGGGACCGAGAGGCAAACGCCAACGTTTCTTGAGGCGGGCTTCGTCCAGCCCGGAATGCCATTTCGTACCGGAGATTCGGCCATCCCGATTGGGGCCACGCCACTGGTCCCACGATTCGGCCGCCATCAGCGACGAGCACAGTATAGGAAACAGCAGCAACCATCGCGGCAAGCGGGTCGTGGAGATCATTCATAAGCCTATCGCAAGATCCAGATTCGTCAAAAAAAGCACCTCATCCGATTGCGCCTCCTGCGGAACATGCTATCGATTTTCGGCACCCGGCCCGATGCCGGGAAACACTCAATCTTGCCAATTTGTCATCCAACCCCGTCGATATGAGCGAACAGATCACCCTTCGAGTCGGTCAAAACGTCCCCCACTTCGAGATGGAAACTTACGATCCCGCCGCAGGCGAGTTCGGTAATTTCTCAATCGAAACAGCCAAGCGGAGTGGCCGCTGGACTGTGTTGGTGTTCTACCCCGCCGACTTCACATTCGTCTGCCCCACCGAACTGGCCGATCTGGCAGTGGTGCACTCCAAACTGAAGGACCTCGGCTGCGATGTGTATGGCGTGTCCACCGACACCAAGTTCGCGCATCTGGCATGGCGCAATTCGGAGAAGCTTCTGGCCGATGTGCATTTCCCGCTGGCCGCGGATCCAACGGGTGCGGTATCCAAGATCTTCGGCGTCTATGACTCCGGCAGCGGCTTGGCCCTCCGCGGCACGTTCATCATCAATCCGGAAGGCACCTTGGTCTCCAGCGAAGTCAACTTCTACAACGTAGGCCGCGATGCTTCAGAACTGCTGCGGAAGATGGAAGCCAACGCCTACCTCGTCGGCCATCCCGATCAGGCCTGCCCAGCCAAGTGGAAGCCCGGTTCCAAGACCCTGACCCCAAGCAAGGACATGGTCGGAAAAGTGTTCGAGGCGCTCCAGTAAGAGATAAAAATCAGGAGACCCACTCCTAACGGCCAATCGAACGGTCAAGTCAAGGGGCTCCGAAGCTTCAACCCTTCGGAGCCCCTTCTCTTTCTCAGAATTCGTCCTACCGCCGCCGCATTGCCACCGCTTTGTCGATCTTTACGGCGGCGTGTATCGCTGCGACAACGGCAACTTCACGCGGGTGGTGAGGCCGATTCCTTCATTCTGGGCCGTCGGCAGTGTGGGATTTCGCAGCGTCATGATCGCGTCGGATGGCGTGATCGACGGAATCCACGCGAAGAACCAATAGATCCCCAGCGAGCTTTACCAACTCGTGCCGAAATGACCACCCGGACAGGCACTTCAAGCCGGCTGAACCCGCTCCGCTGCCATCCAGCCATCCCCTTCGGCACCACGGATTTGTCGTGCGGCAGTTCCGTCAAGGATTCAACCTATTGTTGATTCGCCGCAGACGAGATGATCACCCACGACGCCTTGGGTAGTGACCCAGCAACATCCCAAGCGCGAAACGCGGTCTGGGGCTTCCTCGATTTGGCGCGCGGCTTCTATCCCGTACGTGCGGGATTAGTGCAGTCGGAAAAGTTCGTCGAATCTCATGGTGGCAAGCCGGGCGACTTCTCCATCTACGGCTAGGAGAGCAACTCCACCACCCGCCACCTCGCCATCATGAACCTCGCCATCCGCAGCATCGAGCCCGACTTCGGCAAGGAACACGCCACCGAGGGCCAGGTCGTGGAAAAAGCCGCCGATCTCCTCCCAGCACCAACGGTGCGATCCAAGCAAGCCCAGGGCATCGCCCTGGGTGACAATCCCAAAATGATCCAAGCCCTGAAGGGGCGGCCTAATCCATGCCACAATCACTCGCCCGTCTTCACATCCATCTTATCTTCAGCACCAAGAATCGTTAACGACTCATCTCCGGCGATGTCCGCGATTCTCTCCATGCCTACATGGCAACCGTCCTGCAAAATAGGTGCTGTTCCCCGGTGCTCATCAATTCTGTCGAAGACCATGTTCACATCCTGTTCGATCTGGCACGCACCGTCACCGTCAGCTCCACGGTCGAAGAGGTCAAAAAAGCCTCGTCAAAATGGATCAAGACGCAGGGCGCAGCATTCGCCAGTTTCGCCTGGCAAGCCGGATATGGCGCGTTTGCCGTATCCGAGTCCAACGTTCCAGCCGTGCGGGATTACATCGCCGGACAACAAGAGCATCACCGGAAGAAGTCATTCCAAGACGAATACAGAGCCTTCTTGGTGCGACACGGAGTTGATTTCGATGAACGATACGTCTGGGATTAACGTCTCGGCTTGGGTCGCCCCTTCAGGCCTCCATTCCTTATCTTCCGCTAGACCCAGGGCGTTGCCCTGGGCTGGCATGGTGGGCCCCGTTGGAGCGCTAAAGGTAGCCCGCCTCGAACACATCACCCACAAGCCCATCGGCGTGGCCGACTACGAACTCACCCGAGCCCTCCCCGCCGAACTCGCCTCCAGCCTGCCGAGCATTGAGTTCATCGAGGCGGAGTTGTCCGTGGATTTGGAAACGGAGGACGCATCATGAAACCCGGCTACAAACAGACCGAGGTGGGCGTTATCCCGGAGGATTGGGCCTCGACCCGCTTGGGTGAGTGCGCTCGTTTCCGAACCGGTCCTTTCGGAACTGCACTCCACAAGTCCGACTACACAAACGACGGCATTCCCGTCGTCAACCCGATGCACATAGTTGATGGAGGAATCGAGCCGACTCGAACAATGACCATCACGGAAGAGGCGGCGAACAATCTCGCCGATTTTCGCCTCAAGTCGGGTGAAATTGTTATGGGACGGCGAGGTGACATGGGCCGGTGCGCTGTTGTCCAGCCTCTCCAAGCAGGCTGGTTGTGCGGGACCGGTTCCATGATTATCCGCTGCGAAAGCGTCGCGGACGCCGAATTCCTTCAACGCGTGCTTTCAAGCCCTCAAGCCATTTCTGCTATTGAGGACGCATCCGTTGGGACGACGATGATCAATCTCAATCAAGGCGCACTCGCCGGGTTGAAGATTCAACTTCCACCCCTCCCCGAACAACGCGCCATCGCAACGGCGTTGAGCGATGTGGATGGGCTGCTGGGCGGGCTGGACCGGCTCATCGCCAAGAAGCGCGACCTCAAACAGGCCGCCATGCAGCAACTCCTCACCGGCCAAACCCGCCTCCCCGGCTTCCACGGCGAGTGGGAGGTGAAGCGGCTCGGGGACTTCGGCAAATGCCTGCGCGGCGTGAGCTACAAAGGCGACAGTGACCTTTCGACGCACGACACGCCCCACACCAAGCGACTTCTCCGGTCGAACAACGTTCAGAACGCCATCGTCGTCACCGATGAAGTTCAGTTCGTGAATGGCTCGAGGGTGTCATCGCACCAAATACTCCAGCACGACGACATCCTCATCTGCATGGCCAACGGGAGTAAAGCCCTTGTCGGAAAGGCTGGGATTTTCACCTTGCGCGATGGCCACGAATACACGTTCGGCGCGTTCATGGGCTGCTTCCGCACGAACTCCGCCGAGGCGAATCCGTCCTATGTCTTCTATCTTTTCCTCACTGCCCGATACCGCGACTACATCAACAACCTGCTTGCCGGTTCGAGCATCAACAACCTTAGACCCAGCAGCATTGAGTCGCTTGAGTTTTCCACGCCACCCCTCCCCGAACAAACCGCTATCGCCGAGGTGCTGACGGAGATGGACGGGGAGCTGGCGGTGCTGGAGCAGCGGCGGGAAAAGACCCGCGCCCTCAAGCAGGCCATGATGCAGGAACTCCTCACCGGCCAGACGCGCCTCGTATGAAAGAGAGCCAGCAGATCGAGTGGAAGGAAACGTGGCGGGACGAGTTCCTGAAATGGATCTCCGGCTTCGCCAATGCTGAGGGTGGCGTGCTGCACATCGGACGGAATGACCGGGTGGGACCGCACTCGTCACGTCCATACAATCCGAATGTGGCGAATGCCTTTTTCCGTGCCGGGGAGATCGAGGCATGGGGGCGGGGCATTCAGCGCATCTACGACGCCTGCCGCGAGGCGGGAACGCCCCCACCTAAAATCCAGTATGAACCCGGAGACCTGTGGATCGAGTTTCCGTTTTCTCCGGCCTATTTGGCGGTCGTCACGTCTCCGGTGCCCCGCGGTGATGGGTTGGGTGATGGGTTGGGTGATGATGCCCAGAGCCGGCTTCTTCGGATCATCCGAGCCAGGCCAGCGAGCAGCATCACGGAACTTGCCCGCCAGTTGAAAATCAGCACCACCGCCGTCGAGAAAACAATCAAACGCCTGAAAGCCAAAGGAGTTTTGAAACGCACTGGCCCAGCCAAGGGCGGGCATTGGGAAATTCTTCAGTGAACAGAAAGGGAGACCATGCCTGAACAACCCCGCTCCGAACGCAAAACGCAGAACCGGGTCACCACCCTGTTCACGGACACGGCCCGGCCCGATTGCCTCGGCTACCGCTACCTCGGCGAGTGGCACAAGCACGAGAACAACCGCGCCCTCAAGCAGGCCATGATGCACTCACTCCTCTCCGGCAGGACGCGGCTGGTATGAGACCCAGCGCCGCAGCATGTTCATTCTCCATCGGCTGGGATGTCGGTGGCTGGAATTGCGACAAGAACGGCAAGAGCCGCGACGCCCTCGTCATTTTGGACGCTACGCTGGCCATGGTCGGCCAACCTTGGCGCGGCAATCTGCGGGAGTGCATCGCCGCCGCGACGACGACGACCGACTGGCTCAGAGCCCTGTTTGCGAAGTGCCAAGCTGAACTCCCGGTGGAATCGGTGGCGGTGACGATGGCCATAGATACGCCGCTGGGTTTCTCCGACGAATTTGTCGCCTTGATCACGAGGCACGGCGGTGTGGAACCCAACGAGACCTCCGGGTTGAACCGCTATCTCTTTCGTCATACCGAACGCCACTTGTTCGATCGGGGGTTAAAGCCGTTGTCGGCCGTCAAGGATATGATTGGCAGTCAGGCTACCAAGGGCATGCACGTCCTCGCGAAATTCGCCCCGCAAATCGAGAGCTGTGGCGTGTGGACGAACGGCCACGGTTTCCGCGCAATCGAAACTTACCCCACGGCCTGCCAAAACACGCCGGTGGAAAAACTTCTGCAAGGCAGCCCACCGCTGGGCCACGACGACTACGACGATGCGCGAGTGTGCGCCGTGGTCGCGCACGTGTTCGCCACGCAGCGCGGGGCGCTTGAAAATCCGGATGGAACGGTCCCGAGTAGTGAAGGTTGGATTTGGGTACCCAATCACACATGAAACCGCTCCGTATCTTTATCAGCAGCGTGCAAAAGGAGTTCGCCGTCGAGCGGGCGGCGCTGCGGGATTACCTGCGCGGGGATGCGTTGATGCGGCGGTTTTTTGAGGCCTTCTTGTTTGAGGAACTTCCGGCGGCGGACCGTAGGGTGGACCAAGCTTATCTGGACGCGGTGGGCGACTGCGACCTCTACGTGGGCTTGTTCGGCGACGAGTATGGCTCCGCAGATGCGGGCGGCATGTCGCCCACCGAGCGCGAGTTTCGCCACGCAACGGAGCTGGGTAAGACGCGACTGATCTACGTGAAGGGTGCCGACGACAAGGCGAAGGACCCAAAGATGCGCGCGCTCATCCGGAAGGTGGGCAGCGAGCTGATCCGTCGTCGCTTCACCGACGCGGCAAGCCTGCTCTCGGCGGTGTATGCTTCGCTCGTCGCGCACTTGGAGGATCACAATCTCATCCTCAACGGCCCCTTCGATGGTGCGCCCTGCCGCGGCGCCACGCTGAAGAATTTGGATGAGACCGGCATGAAAGCCTTCATCCGCGACGCGCGGGCCTCGCGGGGGTTTCCATTGAAGGAATCGGCCACGGGCCGGGAGCTGCTGACGCACCTGAATCTGCTGGATGCGGGACATCCCTCGCACGCGGCGGTGCTGCTCTTCGGCCGGGAACCGCAGCGGTTCCTGCCGGCCTCAGAACTCAAGTGCGCCCACTTCCACGGCACGGAGGTGGCGAAGCCGATCCCGTCCTACCAGGTTTACAAGGGCACGGTCTTTGCTCTGGTCGATCAGGCGGTGGATTTTGTGATGTCAAAACTGGCGCTCAGCGTCGGCACACGGGCAAAAAGCACGCAGGCCCCCGTCGCCTATGAGATTCCGCGCGAGGTGGTGGCCGAGGGCATCGTCAACGCGGTCGCGCATCGCGACTACGCCAGCCGGGGCAGCGTGCAGGTGATGCTTTTCGCGGACCGGCTGGAAGTATGGAATCCCGGCCGGCTCCCCTCTTCGCTGACGCTCGCACGACTGCGCAAGCCGCACGGCTCGGTGCCGCACAATCCGCTGCTGGCGGAGCCGCTCTACCTTACTCAATACATCGAGCGTATGGGCACCGGCACGGGCGACATGATCCGCCGGTGCCGGGAGGCTGGCTTGCAGGAGCCTAAATTCGAGATGGTGGACGGCTTCACCCTAACGCTTTGGCGCACCAAGGACAGCTCCGTCGGAGTGAAACCTTCGGGGAAAATGTCGGGGAAAATGTCGGGGAAAATGTCGGGGAAAATGTCGGGGAAAAT
>CAINWP010000296.1 GCA_903854475.1 uncultured Verrucomicrobiota bacterium | reverse complement strand
AGGTGCAAGTTTTCGAGCCCCTGCGAATCCACCAATCGCAGCGATTCGTCGGCATCCACACGGCGGAAGGGAGCCAGCAAATCCCTCAGTACGTTACGCATCAGACCCCGCTGGTCCGGGCTCAACTCCGAGCCAGGGAGGCCGATGAGGCCCTCACGACGGCCACTCAAGCGGACCGTTTCGGTTGCTCGCTCTGGCCGGCTACGCCCCTCGACGAGGGCGTGAGTCCGTTGTCGACCATCGAGGGCTTGGAACAATTCATTGGCCCGTTTGGCCTGGTACCAAAACACATTGCCCGGATGGTCGGCCGCTTCCTCGTCGTTCGGACCCGACTGATGGCCGTAGAAGATGGGCCCGCCAAAGGCCGTCCCGGCCACCGAGTCGCCATCGCAGCGACGCGTGCAGTGGCGACCCGTGAGCACCAACTCGAAGGCCCCGCTCCCAGGACGGCC
This sequence comes from uncultured Verrucomicrobiota bacterium, assembly GCA_903854475.1. Taxonomy (GTDB): domain Bacteria; phylum Verrucomicrobiota; class Verrucomicrobiia; order Limisphaerales; family UBA9464; genus SXXZ01. The sequence goes on along the minus strand of CAINWP010000296.1, from coordinate 8,716 downwards.
GAACAGCGCCACAGAGGTGCCGCGCTCGAAGCCCTTGCCCTCGGAGTCTTCGACCATCTGGCGCATCATGGCCTCGGCATGATCTGGGTGATGCAGCTTGCGAAAAATCTGACGCACTAGGTCCTGCTGGTCCGGACGCAAGACATCCTGAATCGATCGGCCAGTGATCATCCAGTTATTGTCGACCTTCTGCCGCAGTGGGTCGTTGAACTCGCGGCAGATCACCCGTTGCTGGGCCTCGTCGAGGGATCCGTGCAACTGGGATGCAAGAGTCTCGGAGGTCGCGGACGACGGGGACTGGCCTAGGAGCCCCAACGGGATTGCGGCGGCGGTGGATGCCAGGAAACTCCGGCGATTAAGAAAACGCACAGGCCGAGACACCTCAGGCTTAAAGGGAGACGGGGTCATGCAGAACTCTGCCCACACGCCAACGACGTGCGCCAGCCTAGAGGAGCCCCCTCCAATGCTGACGACCTGAGGTGGTCCACTGGAGATCCAGGACTCGGACGGCAAGGTCGGTACTTAGGGTGCTTCAAACTCCACATACCGACTTTCTCCTGGCGACATCTCGATCTCGATGCGCTCAGCGGGATCCCAAGTTTGACCCGTCTGCCAATCACGCGCCTTGGCCATGCTGAATCGGGGCGTTAGACGGACCTTGGCAACACTTTCAGGAAAGACGCGCGCCGGGGTCCGGCCCGCCTTAATCACACCGTCGTTATGAACCAACTCCACCACCCAGCCGCGGCGATTCCGGTTGATTTGAAACTGGATCGGATCGCCCTCCACCGCGACAGGTAGGTTCTCATTCGCAATGCGCTGAAGGCGTTCCTCGGAAATCGCCGACGGGCGTCGGGTGGCCGGGTGGACTCCCTCGGCCAGCACCTCCGTCGCCCCGGCCTGTTGAAGCCGCAGCCAGGCCTCCGGACCCAGGGACTTCACATGGCGTTCCTGCAGCAACAAGCGACTGCCCCCGGTCACAGCCGTCTCCAGCTCGCGGACAAATCCGGGGCTAAATTCTACCTCGCCCGCCAGCAGGATGACTGGATAGCGGCCCATGAACGCGCCCGTCACCGTCGACAGCACCACATCGCACAACTCACCGTGGCGCGTGGGCTGCAAATAATTCGCCTCGGGGTTGGGCAGGTTGCCCGGCACCGGCGGCCGCGCCATTCCTCCGAACAACTGGGTCTCCAAGAGGTCGGCCACCTCCTGATCGGCGGCAGTCCTCGGGAAGAAACCCCAGGTCTTGCCGATGTAGCCGTTGTATCCAGCGAGGTGATCCAGGACCACCAGCAGCGGCGTGTGCGGATTGCCCCGATCATGGGCCCGCATGAAGGCGAACGCGTTGGCTGCGGCCCGACCGTGCGGGGTCAGAGCCCACGGTTCCTTCCCGGTCTCGAAGAAGCTGTTGAAACTGTTCTCCGGGGTAACCAACGCCGCACCAGCAAACCAGGCGTGCTGCCACATCCGCTGGCACAGGCTCAGCGAATGCCCCGCATCCAACCCGGTGGCCGTGGGTCCATTGGTGTCGAGCGGGCCCCGCGTCGTGACGGCGTTGCCGAACCACGGACTCATCTGAACCGACCAAGGCAAATTCCATTGCCGAGCCGCCCCACGTGAGAACGCGAACTTGGACTGGGTGAACCCAATGTTCTCACCCACCTCGATGCCCACCACGCTCGTTCCCCACTCCGCCGCGTAGGACTCGTAGTGAGAATGGCCCGTCACGCTAATCAGGCGTCCGCCCTTGGCCTGGCGATGCCACAGAAAATACTGACGCAACTGGTCATAGGCCTCGCGGCGGGTCTTCGGAATGGGCTCGTACCCTTGGGTCTCCGGAGGCCGAAGGAATCGATTTTGCTGAGCTTCGAAATCCTTGCCCAGCACGTCGCGCATCCAGTTCGGATCCGTTCGAAGCCGGTGGTAATGGTAGCCCCATTCACCCAATTGGATGGCATTGAAGACGCCCGCGTCATCGAGGATGCGAACCGCGGCTTCGTCGTCGGCCGAGAGCACGCTCGTGCTCCCCTCCAACTGCATGCGACCGCCGTCGGGCGGGTAAAGAATCACCGGCCAACGCCGCCGCGCGAGCACCTCAAAGGCCCCTCGAGAACCGGCCGTCGCCGACGGACCCGGATCCAGCGAATTGGCGAGCCCCAGCGTCTCAAGCACCTTCAAGAACGACTCGAGCTCGCGGGGCTCCGACGGGCCTCCATAAATCGAAAAATGGAAGTTCTTGGAGCCGGGGAGCAACCGCAGTGCGGGAGCCGTTTGGCAGAACACGGCCGGAGCAGTCTGGACCGCTGGAACCGTTTGGCCGGAGGGATCGCGTCGAGTCCATGCCATCACCCGGCCCGCGGCGTCGAGGGCTTGCGAATTGCGATGCACGATCCCATGCAACGCCAAGGCGAGGATCACCTCGTTGTGGTTGATCCCCTTAGGTTGCCCGTTGTAACCGGGCTCCTTGCCCACGCCCGTGCGCGTGTTACCCCGGGTGTCCACCTCGCCCGAGTCAAGGATGCGCGAGATTTGCCAGCGGGCGGCCTTCTTCAGGGCCTCGTCGAGCTCGGGCATCGGGACATGCAATGCGAGCACCTGGGCGAACAGCAGCGTCACCGCGTTGTAGCTCGAATCGCGCCCCCCGTGTTCCAAAAAGACCCCCTCTTCATCCCGCTGGCGCAGCGCCTCGGTCACCAGACGCCTCGAGGTCGCCACCAGCGACTCGTCGTTCAAAACCCGCCCGCAGGTCCCGAAGGCCTTGGCGGCGATGAACACCCGATTCACCGCTTTCCGGCTCTTGGGCAAGATCGTCGACTCGCCCGCCGCCAGAAAATCGCAGGCGTGTCGGAGCTTCGGTTCGATGGCACGGATGCGGTCGTGGAAGTGGGCCTCATGCGGCGATTGGCGGATCACCAGAATCGCCCGCCCCAGTTCCTGCAGGAAGAAATACGCCGTCTCAACGGCGGCACCACCGGAGGCCGAACTCCCTCCGCTGGGCCGCTCGGTCGCTGCGAATCCACCGTCGTCGCGCTGATGCTCGAAGGTCACCTCGACGCCCTTCCAAGCCCGGTCGGCGCGAGCGAGGTCGCCGGCCACCACCGCCGCAATCACGGCCCGGCAACTGCCCCGCTGCGACCCTGCCTCGATCCAGCGTCCCTGACCTCGGTTCCCGCCGGCGAGCCCCTGATCGTCGGGCAAATCATTCTGACTGAGCCACTCCAACCATCCCGCTGGCAAAGATCGCAAGACATCGTACTCGCGAAGGGGCGGTGTGGGATCCGCAACGGCACGACCGAGCGCAAAAATTACTAGAACAACCAGAGCAACCCAGCGACTCCAGAAATCCCTCCAAGGGTGAATCCTGATGGCAACGCGTGCGGCGCGAGATCGGGGGACGAATTGGGCAAAGGTCATGCGACGAGGTATAAGAAAATTTAGGGTTCGCGCGACCACTCGAGCCACTGCTGCTCAATTGCATTCGGGTCGGGTGTGCCATCGGCCACAAGGATCCGATAGCGCATCGCATGCACGCCCCGCGGCGGCAAAATGAAGTCGCCCGCTTGCTGCGGAGACCAGCAAAAGAACGGCTCAGTCGGGTGGATGCGCATCGGCTCCGGAAAACGAAAATTAGAGGGATGAGCCAAGAGGACCACCCCAGCAATCCCATCCCCACCCTCGACAGACTGAGCCGCCCCGCCGATCCAGCACCAGCGTGCGTGCGACTCGTTGCCCGTCACCCGATTCGTCACACCCTCGGAAGAGAGGAAGCGGCAGTTCAGCGCACCATCCCAAGCGTCGAGCCCACGGAATCCCAGTCCGCCATAGCGATATGCGGGCAAGGCCAGCGAGTGTTCAGTGACATTGGTTTGTCGCACCGTCAGATCGATGCGGTAGGGCTTACCCGCGGGCGTCACCGGAACTCGCACCTTCCACCCTTCGAGCAAAATGGGAGTGGGCACCTTCGCAGTCAGATCCACATAGCGGTGCAGCGTCTCGATCTCGGCTCCATCGGGCGACTCGCGCGCCCCGAGCCACTGGATCATCTCCACCCGCCCCTTCTTTTCACCCATGTTCCAGAAGTCCGGCTTGCGGCCATCGATCTCGGTCCGGGTCCACGAAGCCCAGACACCGTGATGGTGCAAATGGTTCTTCGGATAATCGCTCGTAACCACTCGACCCAACGGGCTCACCAACGGATGCAAATAGCCCGCTCGCCGGTACTCTTCGCGAACCCCAGCCGGCAAAACTCCATGCCCACCGTGGTAGGTCACCACGGGCTTGGAACGAAGCTTGAAGGTCACCGAGCCCTCGCCGCATTCCAATCGTACCGGATACCCGCTGACCTCCGAGGGGGCCTTGGCCGCGCCCGCCGTCTGAACCAAAAGCCCCAGGCACCCCAAGACAACAACGGCGCCCCAGCGCAGAGCAGCACTCGGGCGACTCCAGGGGGCGGGATGTCTGAAATCGGTCGCACAGGACTGTGCAGACTGGGGCATGCCCCGATCACACACCATCGGCCGGAAGCCTCAAGGAAAGTCGACCGTCATTTCACCGTGCGAATAGCGGCCGCCGGGAGGGGTGAATACGGCGCCGGACCGCTCGGAGATCGGTCCCTACCTCGGAAGTCCTTGGGCCACATTCGGGGGGGTAGAAGATCCTCGGGCGACCACCGGGTAGCCGAAAACCCAACCTCACCCAAGCACCTCCGTGGTAGGGCGATTTCTCCGAAAGTGCCACGTCCGTTTCGGTCGCTGTGTCGACCGAGGTCTGCGGGTTGCAGATAATCGCAGTAACGCCGCCATTTAAGGACTTGAGGCCCCTTGGGACTCCCGACGCTCCCCGCGCCTCACGGCCTCGGTAAATACTCAATACGGTCGGCCCAATCCCAATCCTTCGCTTCTTCCCACAGGTTCACCAGTAATCGTGCCTGTTTGCCATAAGCCGTGGTCAGCACCGACCGGCGAAAGAGCATGACCCCGGCATGGCCCAAGCCTTCGCGAGTCAGGGTGCCGGCGTGCAGCGGCATGCTCGCACGATCAAACCCCACCAAAATCATTTCGTGCTCACGCAACGTCATCAGCAGGGCCGGGTCCTTAACGGACAGGTAAGCGCCGTTTTCCCACTCGGAGATGTGGATGATAGGAAACCCGCCTTCGATCTGCTGGCAAGCTGCCACGAGCCGATGCGAAGTGTTTTCGTCGGCGAGCAGGCGTGGCTTCACGTGCTGACCTCAGCCTTGCGTTGCTGCTCGATGTCGCTGCGAAACGCCTTGGCGAACGCCATCGCGCAACGGACCAGCGCGGGTGGCCAGCGAAAATGGTCAGCCGCCTTGGCGACAGTCTTCACTTCGTGAAGCACGTCCGCCACTTCCCACACGGCGACGCGATGCCCCTGGACATACGCTTCACGGCCGCCCGCACCATCCCGAAAGCCAATGCCGGGATATTCCTCCTCCAGTGCCTTCTCCTTCAGATAAAGGCTGCTCAAGGTGGAGACTTCGAGATGACGGCGCTTGGCCTGGCGGGCTAGCAACGCCGCATGGTTTTCTTCGATTCGGCAGGACTGCACGATGGTCGGCACAACGGCACTTTCGTTTACAATGTAAACGCCGTCAAGTGCCCCGGACATCCGCTGAACCACGGACGCCCAGCATACTGATGAGTAACGGCATGCCTCTCCTCGAAATCAAAAACCTCTAGGTCGAATTCGGCTCTGACGCCCGCGCCGTCCGCGCGGTGGATGGCGTCTCCCTCTCGCTGGAAGCCGGCAAGACCTTGTGTCTCGTCGGCGAAAGCGACTCGGGGATCGGGGTCAGGGCTCGGAGTCAGGGAACGATGTTCCAATAGAGGAGAGCCATCTCGGCGTTGGCCGAGAGTGCGGCGCTGTGCTGGGCGGCGCGGATGCGGGCTTTGATGTCGGCGAGAAGATCGCGGCAGAGGGCGAGTTCAACACTCATGGCTTGGGCTGTGAGGAGGGTTGGATGCGGCGGGCGGTGAGCTCGCGGGGGGTGTGCTTAGTTTTCTTCGGCTTGCTCATGGCTGGGCTCCTATCTTTTTGAGGTGTGCGTCCACGCGGGCGGCGAACGCGGCCACTTCGTCGGTGAGCTGCGGCAGCGGGGTGGCGTAGCGTTCGGCGAGCTGGCGGATGTGGCCGGTGAGGGTTTGCGAGACGCGGTCCAGCTCGCCCTGCACAGCGCTTGATTGGGTCGCCTGTCTCACAGCGGCCGGCCTCCTTCATTGAGGATGGCGAGGTAGGCGTCGTAGGTGAAGACGCGGTTGCGCCGCTGGCCGGTGAGTTCGCGGGCGATGCCGGCGGTGACGAGCGCGTGCATCGCCTTCGAGGCGGTAGGGAAGGTCATGGCGTGCTCTTTGCAGAGGTGCTGCAAGGTAAGCACAGGGCGCTGGCGCAGGGCGGTGAGGACGCGCAGGGCATTGGCCGCGGCCCGGCCGGTCAGCTGAATGCGGAGGGTGTCCGCCCCGAAGAGATCCACGAGCCGGCGCGCAGTCTGCACGGCGTTGCGCGCGGTGTGCTCCACGCCTTCCAGAAAAAAATCCACCCACGCCTCCCAGTCGCCCGTGGCGCGGACGCGGTCGAGGAGTTCGTAATACGCGGCGCGGTGTTCCTTCAGGTAGAGCGAGAGGTAGAGGAGCGGCTCGGAGAGCAGCCCGCCATGGTGGAGCAGGAGCGCGATGAGGAGGCGGCCGAGACGGCCATTGCCATCGAGGAAGGGGTGGATGGTCTCGAACTGGACGTGGGCGAGCGCGGCCTTCAGCAGGAGAGGCAGGCCGCTGGCGTCGTCATGCAGGAACTTTTCCAACGCGCCCATGCACGCCTCAACCTCCTCGGGCGGAGGCGGGACGAAGTGGGCATTGCCGGGGCGGGTGCCGCCGATCCAGTTCTGGCTGCGGCGGAACTCGCCGGGCTGTTTTTCATTGCCGCGGCCCTTCGCCATGAGGGCGGCGTGCATTTCGCGGAGGAGACGGTTTGAGAGCGGGAAGCCTTCACGGATGCGCGCCATGCCGTGCTCCAGGGCGGCGATGTAATTGGAGACTTCCACCACGTCGTCGAGCGGCATACCTGGAGCCTCGGTCAGCTCAAAGAGCAGGAGGTCAGAGAGGGACGACTGCGTGCCCTCGATTTGCGAGGAGAGCACGGCCTCGCGCCGGACGTAAGAGTAGAGAAAAAGATGCGGGTCCGGTAGCAGGGTGCTGATGCTGTCCAGCCTTCCAACGGCGAGTGTGGCGCGCTCCAGAAGCAACTGCCGGGCACCGGTGATTTCCAAGGCTGGCACGGGCGGCAGTGGCGACGGCACAAAAGCACGCACCTGCTCGCCCCCTTTGGCCGTGGTGTGGTAGGTGCCGGTGGCGGTGCGGTTCATGGTGCGAATCTTTAATAAGCGGACAGGCTATTAAAAAATAGCCGATTTTCTTTAATTGGTTGCAGCGCGTCCCATCCTCTTCAATTGGCCATCCACGCGGGCGGCGAACGCGGCCACTTCGTCGGTGAGCTGCGGCAGCGGGGTGGCGTAGCGTTCGGCGAGCTGGCGAGATCGGGGTCAGGGAACGATTTTTAATTTTAGATGCACCGATTCGGTTGGCCCAGAACTCGGCAAAGGACTCCGCAACCTAATTGGGCTCTTGCCGAGGCTGTGAGCGACAGAGACGGACACCCGCCTGAGTCCACGATTTAAAAATTGTTCCATGACCCCGTTTCCTGACCCCGTTTTCGGGGCGGTTGACGGGCGAGGGTTGAGCTGTGCTTTACGTTTTATGTAAGCACTAACCCGCCAGACCGCCACCTCTTGACTGCGGAAGTTCAAAGGCAAACTTCTTTGACTGATTGCCCAGAGACCAAGCAGGCACCGGAGCAGCCCATTGGCAGCGAACACCACCCCCAAAAGACCCTATCCAAGTCGCACGACATGTATATCGACTTTCACAAGACCTCAGGCAGCAAGGCACAACTGCGCCGATCGCGGAGCGTCAAAAAGCAAATTCCCATCAATAGGCCCGGCTCAAGACCTAGAGCAATGCATCGGTGGACGCTGTTTCCGACGTTCGGTGGACTGGTGCTGATGGTTGGGTTGCGATCCGCGGATATCCGCGTTGAGACGCCCGGAGGGCAGCACAACTTCCTGTTCAACGGAACCAACGCCGGGACCCTGACATTGGTCCGAGGTCAGACATACACCTTCGATGTCGACACTTCGTCCCAGCATCCGTTCCAGATCCAGAGCCCCGGGGTGGTGAACAACGAGATCAACACCGGCCGGTTAACCTATACCGTTCCGACCAACAACGCCTCGTACATTTACGTCTGCCCCATCCATCCATGGATGTTCGGCGACATCTTCACGATTCCGCCACCTGAAGTCCGGATCCTGAGCCTCGAGTTGGGCAAGGACGTGGTTTTGAGCTCGACCCTAATTCCCGACTGGAAGCTGCAGGCCGAATTCGCTACCAACCTTTATCAGGGCGAGTGGAGTGTTTTGCCCATCGCCACCAACCGGGTCTTTAGCAACCGGGTCGACTCGATCTGCGGCCGGCCCGAGGGGGATTCCATTTTTATACGACTGAAAGCCAGCCGATAGAAGGGATTCAGGGAGGCCATCCGATCGGCCGGAAATGGATGGATTTGCTCGGTCCGCGTCCGGAATGTCCTACCCAGTAAAGGGGTCATAAAGGGGTCAGTAAAGGGGTCAGTTCTTGATATT
>CAINWP010000295.1 GCA_903854475.1 uncultured Verrucomicrobiota bacterium | reverse complement strand
GAGCTTTCCAGCACGCCGGTCGCACCATTGTGGAAGTCGGCCAAGATGCCGACCCAGTCATCGGTGTCGTTGGGCTTGCCGTCGCGAATCGGGGTCAGGTTCTTGACGTGGGCCACCATGCGCTTCATGGGGCCGATGAGGTGATGAGCGAAATTGATGCGGTGGCTGAGCATGTCGCCCAACTCTCCGGTGCCCGCGAGTTTCTTGACCATACGCCAACCCAGGTTGCGGGTGCCCCAGTCTTGAAGTCGGCAGGAGCGATAATGACGAGGCTCGCCGAGATCACCCTGGTCGATGAGGTGGCGCAAGTAGCGCATGGCCGGCACGAAGCGGTAGGTGAAGGCCGTCATGTGGCGCAAGCCCGCCGTATCGGCAGCCCGGGCCATGGTGCGGGCTTCTTCGGCCGCCATGGCGATGGGCTTCTCGCAGAGGATGTGCTTGCCGGCCGCGATGGCCGCCATGGCGATGGGGAAGTGCAGAAGATTGGGGGTGGCGATGATGATCGCGTGCACGTCCTCCCTGGCCAGTAACTGGTTGTAGTCGGTGGTGGTGACGGTGCAACCGGTGGCCGCGCTGGCCCGTTGCAGGGTGCCTGGGTCACTGTCGCACAGGGCGGCGACGCGGACGTCGGGGCAGAGGGCCAGGCCGGGGAGGTGGTTCTGCAGGGTAATTCCTCCGCAGCCGATGATGCCGATTCCAAGGGTGCTCATGTACGTGGTGACTTACGGTACCCGCGGATTCTCCGGAACCCAACCCTGAGATTCATGAGAGACCGACCGGTGCGTTGAACCGCGGGCTTGGCTCGGTGTGTGGGCGGTGACTATGTTCTTCGCACATCCCCGTTCCTCGAAGGCATGAATCCCTGGCCCGTGCTCAACCGTGCTTCCGTCCTGAATCCGTGGGGCGTTTGGGTCGTTTGGCTGATTTTCGGCTGGGTGACTGCGGCGCTCGCTGCGGAGGAACCATCGCGTCGGGTGGGTTTCTTGCGCCTCGAAGCCACCCGGACGGGTGTTACCTTCTCCAACACCGTTCCCGCTGCACGACATCTCACCAACCAACTCCTGCTCGACGGGTCTGGGGTCACGTTGGCCGACGTGGATGGGGACGGACTGTTGGATGTGCTCTTCGGGGCCGCCGGTGGCCGTTCCTCGCTGTGGCGCAATCGGGGCGAGTGGCACTTTGAGGACATCACCGAGAAGGCGTTTCCGCAGCGGATAGAATCTTTGGGCGGCGATGTGACGGGCGTGGCGGCCGCCGATCTCAACGGAGACGGTCGGCCTGATTTGGTGGTGAACACCCATGCCGCCGGGGTTCGCATCTTAATTAATGACGGGCAGGGAACATTCCGAGTGCGCCCCTTCCCACAGGTGTCCGCTCGCGGGGGGCATTCGCTGGCGTTGGCCGACGTGGATGGCGATGGGTGGATTGACGTGTATGTCTGCAACTACCGCCAAAAGGCCCTGATGGACATGCCCAATGCGCGGGCCACGTTCCGGCGCGAGGGGGAACGGACGGTGGTGGCCACCATTGATGGTCGCCCCACCTCAAACCCCGACCTGACCCACCGCTTCGAGGTTAACGCCTTGGGCGGCATCGAAGAACTCGGTGAACCCGATGTCCTCTACCGGAATGACCGGGGCAACGGATGGGTGGTGGTGCCCTGGACTGAGGGCGCGTTCCTCGATGCCGCCGGCAAGGCCTTGGCGCATCCGCCGTTTGAATGGGGGTTGGCGGCGCAATTTTGTGATCTCAATGGCGATGGGAAACCCGACTTGTACGTCTGCAACGATTTCCAGTCGCCCGATCGGATTTGGCTCAACGAGGGCGGTGGCGGCCACGTGCGCTTCCGGGCCGCGCCGCCGGCGATGGTGCGGCATACGAGTTTGTTTTCGATGGGGGTCGATTTCGCCGACCTCAACCAAGATGGGCGCTGGGACTTCACCGTGCTCGACATGCTCAGCCCCGACCCGGTGCGGCGGCTGACCTTGCTCGACGGGTCTCCCACGGTGGCCATCGACCCGGCCGATCCGCTGGCGCAAACCCAGCACGACGCCAACACGCTGTTCGTGCAGCGACCGGACGGATCCTTTGCGGAGATGGCTGCCTTTGCGGGCCTCTCGGCGACGGACTGGTCATGGACCCCCGCGTTCCTCGATGTGGACTTGGATGGTTTCCCCGACTTGCTGGTGACCACCGGTCAAGAACGCGGTTCGCGAGACCTCGATATTGCGGAGCAACTGAAGGCCTACCGGCGGACCGGGCTACGCACCGATGCCCAATTGTTCCGGGAGCGTCAGCGGTTCCCGAGGTTGCCGGTGCCCTTGCGGGCTTTTCGCCATCGCGGCGCTTTCGGCATGGATCGCCTGCCGGTGATGGAGGATTTGAGTGCTGCCTGGGGGTTTGATTTCAATGGAGTCAGCCACGGCATGGCCTTGGGCGACCTCGACAATGACGGCGACCTTGATGTGGTGGTGAATCACTTCAATGCACCGGCCGGGATGTATCGCAACGAGGCTCAGGGCGGGAGGGTGTCGGTGCTCTTGCAGGGACAGGCTCCCAACACCCAGGCCCTCGGGGCGGTGCTCCGCTTCGCATGGAGTGGTGGATCCAACGCGGTGCCCGTGCAAATGGCGCAGGTCACGGCTGGGGGGAGATACCTCTCGGGGGACGCCCCCGGCAAGACGTTCGCAGCGCCGGGCACGGGCACGGGTCGACTGGAGGTGCGTTGGCCTTCCGGTCGGGTCACGGTGCAGGAGGGGGTTTCTTCCGGTGGCCCGACTCTTCGGATTCAAGAGCCTGCCTCGCCTTCGACCGCTCCAACCACGTTAACACCCTCGCCCGTTCCAGAGCCAACGCGGCTGGGGAAGTTGGAGATCCCGAAGTCTGCCACTCGGTGGCGCTTCGAGTCCCGGCCCTTGGCGGAGCGTTCTCCGGCGTCTGTTGGCAGTGCGAGCGCGGAGACGTTTGCTCAACAGCCCTCGCTCCCGCGGCGTTGGCGGCGATTGGGTCCGGCCTTGGCGGTGGATCGCGGTGAGGCTTCTCAACGGGGGCTTTGGGTCGGAGGGAGCGGTGCTCACGGACTGCAATACCGGGTGCCGTCGACCGAGGCCCCCGTTCGCGAGGTGGGACCTGCCACTGCGGAGGTGTCGCTGGCGTCGGGAGTGGGTGGTGTTTTGGTGGTCACTCCTGCGGGTAAGATTTCAGGCAGTTCTGCGAGCGGATCTGCGACCAGCTCGACGGGCCGCGTGGATTGGGTCTCGAAGGCCGACGGTCAGCGTCAAATCGTGGCCACGGGAAACGTTTCGGTGGCTGCGGTTTCGGGCGAATCGCACGGAATGCCCTCCGAGATCTTTCTCGGTGGTGCTGCGTTGCCAGGGCAATTTCCCAGCGCGGCCCCCAGTCAATGGTATCGCCGCGTGGGCGACGGATACCGTTCGGTCTTGGCGGCCCCGTTGGGCTTAGTTTCGGGCGCGCGGTTTATCAACGGGCCGTCGGGTCTTGCGATCGAGTTGGTGTGCGTGTCCGACTGGGGGTCTCCCCGGATGTTCCGTCGTCGCGGAGACACCTGGGAGGCGATGGATCCGATTGTGTCTGCGCCGGGCGAAGCGGCCGTGCCGCTGAGCCAATGGACAGGCCAATGGCAGTGTCTGGAGCTTTGTGACGTGGACGGCGATGGACGGGAGGATTTGATCCTCGGGAACTGGGGGCTCAATGGGTGGCAGTCTTTGATGACGGGGCCTCCGCGTTCGCCCGCCGGTCCGGTCCGAGAGGTGCATCTCTTCCATGGTGACTGGAACCAGGATGGGACCACCGGATGCCTGGAGGCCTACACGGCTCCTGACGGACGCATCCTCCCCATGCGAGGGTTGCAGGAAATCGGGCCATTGTTTCCCGCCATCGCCGCCCGCTTCACCACCCATCGGGCCTACGCACTGGCCACCGTCGATGCCCTTCTTGAGGGTCTGCCCTCGGCCAAGGTTTCAGCGCGCTGGTTGACCTCGCTCGTGCTGCTGCGCCGCGGTGAGGGATTTGAGGCGCGCCCTCTGCCCGATGCCGCTCAATTGGGGCCCATCCGGGCCGTGGCCGCGGGTGATTTCAATGGCGACGGCCGGCGCGACCTCTTCGTGGCCATGGGCTTTGCAGGTCACGGCTTTCGCGGGCCGAGGGATGATGCCGGCGAGGCCGTGTTCTTAATGGGGCGAGGCGATGGGACGTGGGACTCGGTGCCTTCCGGATCGCTGGGGTTCCGCCTGTTGGGAGAACCGCGCGATGTGGTGGCTGAAGATTGGAACGGCGATGGCGTCAGTGATTTAGTGGTCAGCGAGGCCGACGGCAGTCTCCACTGGATCCAGAGTCGCAAGGGGCCGTGAAGGCGCATCGAAGACGGAGAGAGCGAGGGCCCATTTCGACCGCGCTGAATTGAATTTTGAACCCCCTCTGGCTCAACCGACCGGGCCGCGCCATTGGCCGCGCCAAGCGGTGATCGCGTGCCCTAGCAGGCGAACGCGATCGCCCCGGAGCTCAACCCCCACGGTGCCGCCTCGGGCGCTGGCCTGAAAACCGCTGAGGGCGGTGCGTCCCAGCCGATCGGACCAGTGGCAGGCCAGGGTGCAATGGGCGGAGCCGGTGACAGGGTCTTCGTCGATCCCCAAGGCCGGTGCGAAGAAGCGGCTGACAAAATCGGTGCCGTCACGGTCGGAGCGGGCCGTGACAATAATCCCACGCACGGGGAATGCGGCCAGTGCGCTGAAGTCGGGTTTCAGGCGGCGAACCACTTCGGCCGAGGCCACTTCGACTAAGAGATCTTCCCGACTGCGGCCCGTCCAGACAGCGGGAACTCCCAGAGCCTCCTCCAGCCCGGAAGGAACGGGTATTGCCCGAGCGGGTTGGGCTGGGAAATCCATGGCGATGCGAGCGTTCCCGGATAGACCGTCTTCCCGGCAGCACTGGAGTGGGCCGCTTCGGGTTTCAAAACAGAGGGCCTGTGAGGCGGGCGCATCTCCCGCTTCCCACAAGGTGTGCGCCGTGGCGAGGGTGGCGTGGCCGCACAAGTCCACTTCGGCCTTGGGCGTGAACCAGCGGAGCCGCCAACGGCCGGGCCCTAAGGGTATCGCAAAGGCTGTCTCGGACAGGTTCAGTTCGGCGGCCACTGATTGCATCCAAGACGAGGTAGGCTCAAGGCCGGGCAGGCACACGGCCGCCGGATTGCCTCGAAAGGCTTCCCGAGTGAATGCGTCCACGACGCACAGGGGCAAGGGCATGGGCCGAGCTGGGGTGACGGGCACTCCGGACTTCAGGGAACGGGCAGTTCGTCGAAGAGGCGCTGGACGATGTCTTCGGGGGTCTTTTCTTCGGCTTCGGCTTCGTAGGTCAGCGTGATCCGGTGACGCAGCACATCCATGCCGATGCTCTTCACGTCTTGCGGCGTCACATAGCCGCGGCCACGGAGGAAGGCGTGAGCCTTGGCGGCCAATGTCAGCGCAATGGTGGCCCGGGGGCTGGCGCCCATTTGGATGAGGTCTTTGAACTTGAGTTTGTAGGCCTCGGGATCGCGGGTCGCGCAAACCACATCCACGATGTAGTCCTTCACTTTATCGTCGATGTAGAGCTCGTTGATGACCTGCCGGGCCTTGAGAAGGGTCTCGGGCTGGACCACGGGTTCTACGGTGGGATGCCCCGAGGTGCGCGCCATGAGATCAAGGATCATGCGCTCCTCCTCACGGGAGGGATAGCCGACCTTCAGCTTGAGCATGAAGCGGTCGACTTGCGCTTCGGGCAGCGCGTAAGTGCCTTCTTGTTCGATGGGATTTTGAGTGGCCAGCACCAAGAACGGGTCGGGCAGTTTGTATGTTTGGTCACCGATGGTGACCTGGCGTTCTTGCATGGCCTCCAGCAGGGCTGACTGCACCTTGGCCGGCGCGCGATTAATTTCGTCGGCAAGCACTAGGTTGGCGAAGACCGGACCTTTGCGCGTGGTGAAGCCTCCAGCCGGGTTGTAAATTTGTGTGCCGACCACGTCCGCTGGCAGCATGTCCGGCGTGAACTGAAGTCGTGAAAACTTCACGTGCATGGCCGTGGCCAGCGTCTTGACCGAGAGGGTCTTGGCCAGACCCGGCACGCCTTCGAGGAGGACATGGCCGTTGGCCAAGAGTCCAATGACCAGGCGCTCAACGAGGTACTTCTGGCCGACGACACAGCGGTTGATTTCCGTCATCAAGGTCGGCAGGAAGGCGCTGGCCTCCTGCACGGCCGCATTCAAGGCGGGCACTCCAGAATTCATTGCAGGGATGGATGGCACAATTCTCGGTCCAGGGGCAAGCCACACTGCATGACGAATGCGCTCTGGAAGCTGCCACCGGAGAACTCACTTTCGGCGATTTCAACGAAAATCTGATTTTTCGGTCTGCAACCATGGTTCGGGTTCAGCCCTGAGAGGTGGGGGTAAATTCTGTCGGACAGGTAGCCGCTCCTTATCGAAGAGCTCCCTAGCCGTGCAGTTCAGGGCCGATTGAATTCGAGCGAAGAGGGGCAGCGGGATGTTGATTTGGCCCGCCTCGATCTTTTGCACGGTCCTTGGGTTGAGGTCCGCCACCTCCGCCAACTGTTCCTGAGTCAGACCTTGGGCACGACGCAGAGACCGAACGCGTTTTCAAAATGTAACGGTGGAGGTTCCCGTGTATGCGATATGAGCATTAAAACGATTAGATCATGTATGCTGTATTAAAATTAAAGCGTTGAAATGATGTTTAAGTATTCAAAACGATTGGGGTAACAGGGCTTGTGAGGGTGTTTTTTAAATTGTGCTAACCGAATAGACGGTATTCTATGTAACGGGCGGGTTGACACATGTTTTCAGGGTGTTATTTAAAAAATACGATTTACCCATTGGGTGATTTCGCCCCAGAGGAACCGAATAATTTGCTGTGATTAGAAGGTTGAATCATATCCTGCGAAGGGTTTGGGAAAAAGTTCTGAGTCGGTTCCAATTGGAACCGGTTGGAGTTTTAATCCAGGCCAGCATGGTCTCGGGCACGGTACCTGGCCTTGTGGCGCAGTCGGTCGGCGGAAAATCCTACCTGCAACACCAGCTCAATCGGGTGCTGGTCGCCGTTGGTCGTGCCGATTGTGTGGTGGTGACCACTGAGTTGGCCGAAGACCGTTCGATCGTCGCTCTCTGTCAGGATCTGGGAGTGCCCTTTTACGTGGGCGATCGGGACGACGCCTTGCGCAATTGCATTCGGGCTGCCCAGCGGCAGGGCTTTCGTAGTGTGATGATCCTCCGTTCAGACAGTCCCCTCATCGATCCCGTGTTAATGGTAGAAGTTATAACTAAATATCTCAGAGGCGGTGAAGTAAACCAGTATGTTAGTAATCGACTGAAGCGGACTTACCCCGAGGGCATGGAGGTCGAGATCACCCGAGTGGAGTTACTGAGCGAAGCCTACCTGGCGGCCAACCAGTGGTCTGATTTCAAGGATCCCACGCGCCTGCTGCGGCGGGGCGATTTGAGTCATTGCCGCAGGGTCGATGTGGTGCAGGCGGTGGATCATTCCCAGTGGCGGTTTTGCTTGGACACTTGGGCCGATCACCAGCAGCTCTCCACGCTGTTGGGATTGGTTCAGAATTACTCGCTGCAAGAATTGATGACGGCCGCCGAAGCTCACGGCTTGTTGGTTCGGGAATCTCGGAAGGATGGTGGTCTGGGAGGTTCCCCGGGGTTGAGTGCAACGCGGCCGCCAACTATCGGGCGGTGATTGGTTTTCGTCGAATCGCGGAGTTCGGGCGAGACCTGTGGGCGGTGTCCCGCTTCAATGACCGGCATGACGACGGTGTTCATCGCTACGGGCAACGCCCATAAGGTGGAAGAAATTCGGTCCGTGTTGGGTGGATCCGGGCGGGTGTTCTTGTCGCAGCAAGACGCTTCAGTTCGGCTCGAGCCGGAGGAGACCGGGAGTACCTTCCGGGAAAACGCGCGCATCAAGTCTCTGACGTGGGCGACCTTCTTGGCGATGGAGGTCTGCCATCTCGGCGCGCAGTGGGTGTTGGCAGATGATTCAGGCCTCGAAGTCGATGCCTTGGAGGGCGCGCCCGGAGTTCACTCGGCCCGTTTTGCTGCGGTGGACACGGGGCGACCGGGCAACTCACCCGACTCCGAAAACAATGCTAAGCTCTTGCGCCTGCTGGCCAAGGTAGCCCCGGCGCGCCGGACGGCCCGGTTCCGGTGTGCGTTGGCCCTGACTCCGGTGTTGGCCGGATCAGACGCGGCAGCCATGGCGGCGGCCACGCGGGACTTTGATGGTGTGTGTGAAGGTCGATTGCTCGACCAGGCTTCGGGAGCCGGTGGCTTTGGGTACGATCCGCTCTTCGTGCCTCTGGGATGGGATCGTCCGTTCGCCGAGCTGGGGTCCGAAGTGAAGAACCAGCTGAGTCACCGGGCTCGGGCGTTGGCGGCCCTGAGTGTTTGGTGGGATCAGAACCCCAGTCGTGTTCCGACTTGGTAAGTCAAGAAGGCCAAGATCCAGGCCAGCGAGGTCATGTACACGGTTTGGAAGAGCGGCCACTTCCAGGAGTTGGTCTCGCGGCGCACCACGGCCACGGTGCTCACGCATTGCATGGCGAAGACGTAGAACACCATGAGGGTGAGGCCCGTCAGGGGTGTGTAGGTCTTGCGGCCGTCATCGCGGCGTTCGGACTTCATTACCTCGGCGAGGCTGGCCGTGTTTTCGCTGTCACCCCCCACATTGTAGACCACGGACAAGGTGCTCACGAAGACCTCCCGGGCGGCGAAGGAGGTGACGATACCGATGCCGATCTTCCAATCGAAGCCCAGCGGCTTCAGTGCGGGTTCGATGGCCCGGCCCAGTCGCCCGGCAAAGGATTGCCGTAGTTTCTCGCCGGCTTCTTCTTGGTCGAGCCGCTTCAGGGTTTCGCTCTCTGCGGATGTGGGCGGGTTCGAGGCCGCTTGTTTCCACTGGGCGTGTCGCTGGTCGAACTCTTGTTGGAGCTCGCTCGAGCGGGGGTAGGTGGCGAGGAACCAGAGCAGGATGTTTATTCCCAAGATCACCGTGCCCGCCCGTTTCAGGAAGAGCTTGGAACGATCCCACATTTGCCGAAGCACCGCGCCCAGCATGGGCCGTTTGTAGGGCGGCAATTCGAGGATGAGCATCGGCGGTTCGCCGCGGAGGAGGGTCTTCTTGAAGATCCAGGCCATGCCCAGTGCTCCGCCGATGCCGAGGAGGTACATCATCAGCAAGGTCAGTCCGGGCCAACCATTGCGCTGCGGGATGCAGGCGGCGATGAGCACCGTGTACACCGGCAGACGGGCCGAACAACTCATCAGAGGCGCCACTAAGATCGTGGCCAAGCGATCCTGTCGGGTCTCAATGGTCCGGGTGGCCATGATGCCTGGGATGGCGCACGCAAAGGACGACAGCATCGGGATGAAGCTCTTGCCGTGCAGGCCAACCCGGCTCATCAGGCGGTCCATCAAGAAGGCTGCCCTAGACATGTAGCCGGTGTCTTCCAGCAGGCCGATGAAGAGGAAGAGCAGGCAGATTTGAGGGAGGAAAATCACCACCGACCCGACACCGGCGATAGCGCCTCGGGTGATCAGGTCGTTGAGATCGCCTGGGGGCATGCTCGAGCCGACCCATTGGGCCAGGGCATCGACAGCCGCCTCGATGCCGCTCATGGGATACTGCGCTAGCCAGAAGATGGACTGGAACATCAACGCCATTACCGTCACGAAAATGAGGGGGCCCCAGACGCGGTGGGTCACCACGCGGTCGATTTGGTCGGAGAGCAGTTCGTCCGGGGGCGGGGTCTCGCGGGTGACGTGCTGCTCGATAGCGAAGAGCCGGGCGTAGCGGGCTTCGATGGCGGTGCTGCGCCAGTCCACGCCGGCTGCTTCGAGACGTCGTCGAGCAGATAAAACCTGCTCGATAAGCGCTTCGGGATAGCGGGTGTTGGCTGTGTTTCCGTTGGTATTTCCGTCGGTGTTGGTTTTGTCAGTGGGCAAGGCCCGCTCGTCGCTCAGGAGCAGCAGGGCTTCGGCGGCAGCCAGACGGGAGCGATGGGGGAAATGGCGTTCGAGGGCGGTCTCGATGGCTTGAGCCTCGCGGCCGAAGGCTTCGGGTAGTTCGTTGAACTCGCGGGGAATAACATGGCGAGTGCCCGGGCTGCTGGCTTGGGATCGAATGGACTGGCGAAGGGGTTCCAAGCCCTCGCCCTGACTGGCCACCATGGGGATGACCGGCACGCCCAACGCCTTAGACAGAGCATCGGTATCGATGTCGTGACCTCGATCTCGGGCGACGTCCACCATGTTGAGCGTCAACAGGGTGGGGTGACCCAATTCGATGACTTGGGTCGCGAAGTAGAGGTTGCGCTGGAGGTTGGACGCGTCGACCACCACCACCACTAGATCCGGGGTCGGCACGTCGGCGACGCGCTGGAAGAGGATGTCTCGCGCGATTTGTTCGTCGGGCGACTGCGGGCTCAGTGAATAGGTGCCCGGAAGGTCGAGGATGGTGACCGGAAAGCGGGCGTCAGCCCCGGTGAGGGAGCCTTCTTTTCGCTCCACCGTGACCCCAGCATAATTGCCGACGCGGCCGCGGAGGCCGGTCAGGGCATTGAACAGTGTGGTCTTGCCGCAGTTCGGGTTGCCGGTGAGGACGACGGTGAAGGGTTTCATCGTGTCAGTGGACCTGGATTTTGTCGGCCTCGAGCTTGCGCAAGGAGAGGTGGTAGTTGCGCAGCTTGATTTCTACCGGGTCCCCGAGTGGAGCAAAGCGTACCAGTTCCACTGGAGTGCCGGGAAGCAATCCCATCTCCATCAGGCGGCCGCGCTGTTCTGGCGGGATGTCGATCCGGGCGACCACCGCCCGTTCGCCGGGAATCAATGTGGACAGGGGGCGCATCGTGAGAAGGAGGCTATGGATGGAACCTTCCTGAGGGCAAGGAGGGCGGTTGTCGGGAACTTGTCGCCGATTGTCGGTGGATTGCGATTTCGGACCGGTTTTGAACCGGATGGGGCTTTGGATGAGGACTTCTGTTTGAGACCGATCCCGTGAGAACCCACCGATCGAGTCTCGTGATTCAGGCTGCCAAACGGACCGGACCCGAGGGGCTGAGGGGCTGAACGAGAATGGTTTCTGCCAGACGATCACTGAGTCCGAGTCGGGAATTGCAAACCTGACACAGTAGGTTGTTGGCGAGGCTGAGTACTTTGACGCGTTGCTCTTCGCCAAATCCCATTTCCCGCAGCCGTCGATTCATGTCTGGGGAGGCCGTCAGTTGCTTGACCACCACCGTGGTGCCGGCCAGCACTCGATTCAGTGGGCACACCGCCGGGGCTGCGCACCGATCGGGTGCGCAGTCGGGGACGGGGCAAGCCTCGGTCATCGAGTCCAAAATTACCGTGCCCTCCGGGGAGCGGCAAGGAGGTCGATTGTCGGAGGCTTGCCCTGGATTGTCGTGCGGTTGCGCTGACATGCCGGCGGGGCAGGACGTGGGGTCGGTGGGGTCGGTGGGGTTAGAGTCCGGCGATGGCGGTGTCGAGGATCTCGATCAAGGCGCCGATGGTCTCCGGAGTTTCGTCGCCCATGTTGGAGATGCGGAAGGTGGTGCCCTTGATTTTCCCGTAGCCGCCGTCGATGAGGATGCCGTGGTCTTTGATGCGCTTTTGGAAGGTGGCGACGTCGATGACGCGACCGCCGGGTTTGGCGCCGTTGTTGACGCAAACCAGGGTCTTGGATTCGAACCCGGTTTCCGGGAACAGGGTGAATCCTTGGCGGGAGGCCCAGTCTTTGAGCATTTGGTTAGTCTGGGTGTGCCGGGCGTAGCGTGCTTCGAGCCCTTCGGCGAAGAATTCTCCCAGTTTGGACTCCAGCGCGTAGATGAGCGAAATGGCTGGGGTGCTGGGGGTCATGTTCTCGAGCGCGTTCTTCTCGAACTCGAGGAGGTCGAAGTAGTAGCCGCGGGTCTTAATGGTGGCAGCCTTGGCCAGCGCGGCGGGGGAGGCGACGAAGACGGCGAGTCCGGGGGGCAGGGCGAAGGCTTTCTGGGTGCCGGCGAGGAGGAGGTCGATGCCGAGGTCGTCGAAGCGGTGGGGCAAGGCGGTCAGGGAGCTGACGGCGTCGATGATGAACATCACGTCGGGATACTTCCGCTTGAGCGCGGCGATCTCATCCAGCGGGCTCATGGTGCCGGTGCTGGTTTCGTTATGAATGAGGGTGAGGGCGTCGAAGTGGCCGGTGGCGAGGCGGGCGTCGATTTGTTCGGCGCGGATGGGGGAGCCCCAGGGGACTTGGAGGGCTTCGGCGTCTTTGCCGAGTTTCTTGGATACGTCGAACCACTTGTCGGAGAAGGCTCCGCACATGCAGTTGAGGACCTTTTTGGTGCAGAGGTTGGTCAGTGCTCCTTCCATGACGCCCCAGGCGCTGGAGGTGGAGAGGTAAATCCGCTGTTGGGTGGACAGCATGGACTGAAGCTGCGGTTGGATGCGGCCGTAGAGGTCTTTGAAGCCCTGACCGCGGTGCCCGATCATGGGCTGGGTCATGGCTTGAAAGGTCTTGGCGCTCACCTCAACGGGTCCAGGAATGTGCAACTTCACGTGTGCCATAAGTAAGAGGGGCGGAGTTTCGGCTCAAAACCCGAGGATTCAAGGGCGCAATTGTGAGGCTTGGGGACAAGGCTTTGGGGACAGGCTCCAAATCGGTGTGTGTGGACAGGCTGCAATGGGCTTCCGCGGGGAGGAGGGGGATTGGGGACAGGCTGCAATGGGAGGAGGGGACGCTCTCCGAAAAGAGGAGGTTGTACGCTGCGGGGTCGGTCCCACCTATTTACACAAAAGGGGACACTCTCGCTTATTTTTAGTGATTAGGGACAGGCTCCAAATCGGTGTGTGTGAACACTTTGTAACGGGAGGAGGTTGGGTGTGTTGGCGAGTGGGCTGGCGCGGGACCAGGCCTGCGCGCGCAGAGGAGGCTCGGGGGAGGAAGGGTGTTCGGAGTGCCCCAACGGGGCACCGCATACCAGCCCGGGGTGAAACCCCGGGTAGTGGAAATTGGGGGCAGGTTTCTAGGAGTGGATTAGCCGCGGATGAATTGGGCGTGCATGCGGGCGTAAATGCCTCCTTGGGCGATGAGGCTTTCGTGGCTGCCGCGTTCGACGATGCGACCGTGGTCGAGGACGAGAATTAGGTCGGCGCCGCGGACGGTGCTGAGTCGGTGGGCGATGACGAGGCTGGTGCGGCGCTGGAATAAGGTGCGAAGGGCTCCCTGGATGAGTCGCTCGGTCTGTGGGTCTACGGCGCTGGTCGCTTCGTCGAAGATGAGGATCCGGGGGGCGGCAACCATGGCCCGGGTGATGGTGATGAGTTGTCGCTCGCCAGCACTGAAGTTTCCGCCGCGTTCGCGGACTTCGGTGGCGTAGCCGGCGGGGAGACGTTCGATGACGGAATGGGTTCCCAGTGCTTTGGCGGCGATGACGACTTCTTCGTCGGTGGATTCGGGGCGTCCGAACTTGAGGTTCTCCATGACCGTGCCGGTGAAGAGAAAATTCTCCTGGGTGACCATGCCCAGTTGTCGGTGCAATGAGCTGAGTGTGTGGTCGATGATGGGGAGGCCATCGACGCAAATTCGACCTGCCTGGGGTTCGTAGAAACGGGCCAGGAGGCTGATGATGCTGGTTTTTCCAGAGCCGGTCTGGCCCACGAGGGCGACGGTCGAGCCGGCGGGAACGGAGAAATGAATGTCCTCGAGAATCCACCGGTCGGCGGGCGTGGTGTCGTAGCGGAAGGAGACGTCTTCGAAGGAAACGTCCCCGCGCACCAAAGGCAGGTCGGTGGCGGCCGCGGAGTCTTTGACTTGGGGCTCGGTGTCCAAGAGGGCGAAGATGCGTTCGGCGCTGGCGGCGGCGGATAGGACGGCGTTGTAAAGGTCTCCCATCGTTTGGATGGGGCCGAAGAACATGCCCAGATAAAGGACGAAGGCGGCGAGTCCGCCGACAGTCATTCCGCCTTGCTGGACACGCCATCCGCCGTAGCCGAGGACGATGGCCGTGGCGAGGCCGGACAAGAGTCCAACAGCCGGCATGTAGGTGTGGAAGACCCGCGCCGAGGCGACCCATCGCTCTGTGAAATCGGTTTGTAGGCTTTGGAATCTGCGGAGGTTTTCAGCTTCGCGGACGAAGGCTTGGATCACGCGGACGCCAGAGATGTTCTCAGCCATGGCGGCGATGAGGCGGGATTGGGTGCCTCTGAGACTGCGGTAGGCCTCGCGTCCGCGGCGGTGAAACCAGTGGGTGATCCAGGCCAAAAGGGGGAGGACCGAGCACACGGCCAAGCTCAGGCGCAGGTCGTATTGCACCATGAGCACGATGACGCCCACCAGGGTGACGAGGCTGGAGAGGGCTTGACCGGCACCCCAGGTGAGGACTCGGTCCAACGAATCGACGTCGGAGTCGGCCCGGGCGATAATCCGGCCTTGGTGGGTTCGGTCGAAATAGTTGAGCGAGAGGCGTTGGATGTGCTCGAAGACGGCCAGACGCAAGTCGTTCATGGCTCCCTGGCCCGTCTCGATGGAGGTGCGGACTTGAATGACGGTCAGCCCCCATCCCAGCAGCAGGTTGGCTAGGTAGAGTCCGCTCAAGATGAGGATTTCGTGGGCGGCCGCGGATTCGCTGAGCGCCGTGGAGGCCCCGCCAGCTGCGAGGACGGGGCTTAATGCGTGGTCGATGCTGTGTTGGATGAGCCGTGGTCCGACGAGTGCGGACGCGGTGGCCAGGAGAGTGAGGGCGAGGTTGGTGTACAGGGCTCGGCGATAGGGGTGGGTGTAGGCAAAGAGCCGTTTGAGCAGTGAACCTCGCAAGCTGCTCTGGGCGAACTCCTCGTCGAGGGCGATGTCGTCGTGGGTGGCCATTAGTGCGCGGGGGGTTGCGATTCCGGGTTGGCGAACAATTCCCGGTACAGCGAGCAATCGGTCAGGAGCGATGTGTGCTGGCCTTGGGCCACGAGTTTGCCTTCTTGCATGACAAGAATCTGATCGGCGCTGCGGATGGTGGCAGCCCGGTGCGCCACCAAGAATGTCGTGCGACCGCGGCACAGTTCCCGCATCGCTTCCCGGATTTCTTCTTCGGTGGAGGGATCTACGGCGCTGGTCGCGTCATCGAGGAGTACGATCTGGGGTTGGATGAGCAGGGCGCGGGCAATAGCGATGCGCTGGCGTTGGCCTCCGCTGAGGGAAATGCCGCGCTCGCCGATGACGGTGTCGTAGCCCAGGGGCAGTTCGCGGATGAATCCGTCGGCTCGGGCGGTGCGGGCTGCTGCTTCGATCTCTTCCCGTGAAGCCAGGGGGCGTCCGAGGGCGATGTTCTCTGCGAGGGTCGCGCTGAAGAGGAAGGTCTCTTGGAAGACGATGCCAATGCTCTGGCGGAGGGTGTCGCGATCCCAGTCTCGGAGGTCGGTGTTATCGAGCAAGATGCGGCCGTGGGTCGGTTCGTAGAATCGGGCGATGAGGGCTAGCAGGGTGGATTTGCCGGAGCCGGTCGGGCCGACGATGGCGACTCTGCTGCCTGCAGGGATCGTGAAGGACAGCCCTTCGAGGGCCTGGGTGCGAGAGGGTGTCGTTGCTGCGTGGCGATTCTCTGCGGGCTGCGGCTTGGATTCATCGAGCACTCGGAGGGAGGGCTCGGAGACGTACTGAAAGGCGATGTCTTCGAAAGCAATGGCACCTTGGATAGGGCTGTTTCGTCCGGGCGGGCGTTGGGGGCCTGGAACGGACGGCGGATCGAGTAATTCGCTGATCCGCTGGGCGGCGGAACTGGAGTTCTGGAGGATGTTGGTGATTTGACCAATGACGCCGATTCGTCCGCCGAGGGCCATTTGATAGACCAGCACCTTCGCTAGGTCGCCCAGTGAGATCGAGCCGTGGAGCACCTCGCTGCCGCCGATCCACAGGGTCAATGGCACGGCCAGACCAAAGAGGAATTGGGCGAAGGGAACTCGAGCCGCCCAGTAGTTGACGGCCTCGGCCAGTTCCTTGAGGAAATCAGTTCGTCGCAACCGGAATTTGGTGATTTCGGCCGATTCCCGAGCAAAGGCCTTCACTACGCGGACTCCGGCGATGTTCTCCTGGATGACCGTGCTCATGGCTCCGTGCCGCTCATGGACGCGCCGCCATCGGGGCTGCAGTTGGGCGGCAAACCAGGCCATGCTGGCCACGGTGGGAACGAGGGCCAGCAAGGTCATCAGGCCGAGCCGTGGGCTGGTGATGAAAATGAGGGACAGGGTTCCGATTAAACCGGCAGCGACATCCACGCCGAAGAGCAGGCAGACGAAGAGAAGGTCCTGCAGGCGGCCGACATCGGTTCCAGCCCGGGAGATTAATTCACCGGTTCGGGCGTTGTCATGCCAGGCGAACGAGCGCCGTTGGAGCGAGTCGTACACGGCGGCCCGGACGTCTCCCAGGGCTGTCTGTGCAGTCCGGTTGCGAATGGGTCCCAGCACGAGTCCGACTCCGGCTCGGAGCACCACTAATCCAAGGAAGAGACCGATCGTTTTGCCGAGCGACCCGTCCGCCGCCGTGCCACCGAGGGCTGTGATGGTGAATCCTAAGAACTGCGGCAACGACAGCTCGATACTGATGTTGAGGAGCAGGAGTCCGATGGAGAGGGCGGTCCAACCCGGTCGTTTGCCTAAAAAGCCCACGATGCGCCACACCGCCGCCATGGGGCGGATTTGCGGTGGTTGGAGGGATGGACTGGGTCGGGGCATGACCGGAGTGATCTTCAGTGTTGGGGCGAGGCCGATTGGCGGGCGAAGGTTTTGGTGGCGGTTATTAAATTGCGGATCGTCTTCTGGCGATTCTCCGCAAGCTGTTTCAGGAGTCCCAACGAGTCGAAGGCGCTAAAATCGAGGGCGGCAATCTCGTCGGGAGTTCCTCCGGAGGCCAGTTCGGCGATGGCTCCGGCGAGGCTCTTGAGGGTCATGGCGTCCGAATCGGTCTGGAACCAGCATCGTCCGTCTTGCCACTGAGCGATCCACCAGGTGCGCACCAGGCAGCCCGCCACCCGGTGAACTTCCTGACGATCGGTTGCCGGCAGCGGAGGTTTTAGACGGGCGGCTTCCACGAGGTGGGCTAGGCGCGTCTGCGGATCGTTCAGGGCCGCGAGTCGTGCGGACCAGTGCGCCAAGCGAAGGGTCGGCGGCAGCGGGTCGGTCGGTGCGGCCATGGCCGGATTCAGTTGAGGAAGGCCGTTAGCGGGCTGGTCGGGCTGGCGTGATCGATGGTTTCACCGAGGCCGAGTTCATAGGCGGTGCGGCCTGCGGTGACGGCGTCGCGGAAGGCGATGGCCATGCGGGACGGATCGGAGGCCACCGCGATGGCGGTGTTGACGAGCACGGCATCGGCGCCCAGTTCCATGGCTTCGGCGGCGTGGCTGGGGGCCCCAATGCCTGCGTCCACAATAATGGGCACGGTGGCCTGTTCAATGATGATGCGAATTTGGTCACGGGTCTGGAGCCCTCGGTGGGAACCGATGGGGGAGCCCAGGGGCATGACGGTGGCTGTGCCGATTTCTTGGAGGCGTTTGGCCAAGACCGGGTCGGCGTTAATGTAGGGAAGCACGACGAAGCCTTCGGCCACGAGTTGCTTGGCGGCTTCGAAGGTTTCTATGGGATCGGGCAGCAGGTAGCGGGGGTCGGGGTGGATTTCGAGTTTGATCCACTTGGGCAAGCCGGCGGCCGCGGCCAACCGGGCGAGTCGGACTGCTTCCGCTGCGTTCATCGCTCCGCTGGTATTGGGAAGGATGAGGTAGCGCTTGGGATCGATGAATTCAAGGATGTTGGCGAAGGGGTCTTTCTGGCCGCTGAGGTCGACGCGGCGCAGGGCGACGGTGACTATTTGTGTGCCGCTGGCCTCCAAAGCGCTGCGCATGGACTCTGGGGACGGGAACTTTCCGGTTCCGAGGAACAGACGAGAGTCAAAAGAACGACCGGCGATGAGCAGCGGTTTCGACATGTGGGCAGTATACTCTCAAATCCGTTGATGCGTTGTAAAGCCGGTGACCGAAAAGGCGGAGTGTTCTCCTGCAGGCCGATGATCCGCGTTGGTTCTGGCTTTTTATATGAAGGCGCGGCAAGGGATAAGGAGAGGAGATCTAGTGGTTGGGATTTCCGGTGGGTGGGGCTCCGCGGTGTCAGGCCTCCGCTCGCTGAGTAGGCTCTGGGGAGGATGAGCTTTCGCGCTGTGCGCGAGGGTTTTTTTGGGTGTTCGCCTCCAAGGCTCGCTCCGGCCCGACACCGCTCCGCTGCGGTTTTGGTGGGCTCCGCGGTGTCAGGCCTCCGCTCGCTGAGTAGGCTCTG
>CAINWP010000294.1 GCA_903854475.1 uncultured Verrucomicrobiota bacterium | reverse complement strand
GCTTCGTCCTGGGTTCCCGCTACAAACTCGGCCTCACCCGGACACCTCCGAGGTAGGGCGATTTCTCCGAAAGCGCCGCTCCGGCGAACATGGCATTGAAGCGCCAGTCTCCTTGGCTAGCACTATAGACGGCGAGCTCCACAGGGCCGGACCGCTCGGAGATCGGTCCCTACCTCAGAGCAAGATCGGCACACGCGGACCGCTCGGAGATCGGTCCCTACCTCGGAGGTCATTGGGCTACATCCTGGGTTCCCGCTACAAACTCGGCCTCACTGTTGGCACGGGGAGGATTCTGTTGATGTTCTTACGGTCCGTGCTCGGTGTGAGCGAGGCGTTCGGGGAGCGGACGGTGGGACACCGTCCCTACCGGGGGGTCAGAACTGCAACGACAGGCCGGCGTAGACGTTGCGACCCACGGCAGGATCGATGCCGTTGGCCCGGACACGCGACCAATAGTGGCGGTCGAAGGCGTTGTTGAGCCCCCCGAACAGGCGGGCCCGATCGGGCCAGAATTCCCACTCGGCGGTGAGGTCCCACACGGTGTAGCCCGGGATGCGGAAGTCGGCCGAGTTGTTGTCGTTGGCGAAGTGGTTGTCCACGAAGGTGCCCAACCACGCCACCTTCACCCGGCGTCCCAGGCGGTAAATCAGGCCGGTGCGCAGGATGTAGTCCGGGGCATATTGCGGAGTCAGTCCCTGAAGCGGACCAGAGACAAATTCGGCATCCAACCACGACACGTTGCCGTACAGGCTCAAAGCACCCCAATTCTGACCTAAATCGGTGCCATGCAAGCGGTCGGACACGCCGATGAGATCCAACTCGGTGGCGGCGTCGACGCCCTGATTCACCGAGCGACCCACGTTTTCATAGCGCGTAATCCCCGCCGTGGTCACGGCACCGAAGCGGTCGTCGTAATCGATGCGGAAGACACTCAAGTCATAGTTCCAGAAATCGCCCGGACGCCCCCGCACACCCGCCTCGGCCGTCCACGTGTGACCCGGCTGCAGGGTACTGCTCACAGCGGTGTTGTTGCCCAGCGGAAGGGCATCTCCATAGGTCTTGGCCTTGTAGCCTTGGCTGAGATTCGCATAGAGCTCGGCGACCGGGCTGAGGGTGTACGACAGGCCCACGGCACCCAACGGCACCGTGTCGAGACCGCTGTCCCGCAGCAGGGGCGAAGTGGTCTTGTCGAGGTTTAGCGTCTCACGGATGGATTGGTGGATATTCTCCACCCGGAACCCCGGAGTAATACTCAGGCGACCGAAACGGAAAATGTTCTCGGCGAAAACACTCCCGGCGGCCGTCTCGCGCTGCGAACGCTGCCGGGGCGTGCCGGTCTCGGCGGTGGCGCTGGTTCCGCGATCAACCTCGTAGGGAGCATCCGAAGTATACGTGGATACGCCGCCAACCAGCGTGTGGTCGTTATTCCAAGCCTGCCAATCGTGACGGATCCGGGCCTCAGCCCCGAAGGTGGCATAGCGGTGGGTGTTGATCGTGTTGGAGTCAATGAGGTTGGCCGTGTTGCCAAAGGCGCTACCACCCGAATTGCGCTGACGCAGCGATTGACGTTCATAGGTGCCCCCCCAGGCCCGCGCGGTCATTAGCGTAGAATCGCTCCACCGATGCTCCAGACCGACACTGGGAATGTAGCGCTCGATGCGCAGCCGGTCGTGGAGGTTTTGGGTCGCCCGACGGTCGTTCCAGTAATTGAGCAGGCCCACCCCCGTCTTGAGGGTGAGGCCGCCGGGCTCACCGCTGTCCGAGGCCGTGGCATCCATGTCGAAGGTCCAGCGCGTCTCGTCCGAGGCGTCGTACACCAGGCGGATGGATCCGCTATTAATTTCAAAGTCGCCATTCTGCCGGCGGAAGCTGTTGCCCTGGCGGTGATCGAACGACACCAGATACCCCAGCTTGCCATCGGTGCCATCGATGAGGGTGTGGGTGGTGTAAAGCCCGTAGCTACCCAGCACGTGCTGGGTGCGCAAGGCAAACGGGCGATCCCGGCGCGGTTGGTGCGTCACGTAGTTGAGTGCGCCCGAGGGCTGCGGGCCGTACATGAGCGATGCGCCGCCACGGATGAACTCCAGCCGGTCCACCGATTCGAAGGGCGGCGCGAAGTACACGGTGGGGTACCCGTAGAGATCCACCACGAAGGGCATGCCATCCTTGAGCACCAGCAAGTTCTGCGACTCGTGTGGATCGCCAATGCCCCGGTACCCCAAGCTGAGCAAACTGGCATTGGGCAGCTCGCTAACCATGAGTCCGGGGATTTGCGAAAAGGCCTGCCGGTAGTTGTCGCTCTGGATTTGCGGCAGCGCATCGAAGTCTAGAATGGTCACCTTTTTGCCCGAGTACACCTTGGTGCCCTCCACCTCGGCCGGGAATGGGTGGGTGACCACATCGTCCGCGTCAGACTCTCCAACCACG
>CAINWP010000293.1 GCA_903854475.1 uncultured Verrucomicrobiota bacterium | reverse complement strand
CTTCGCGCAGAAACTCGAATGGGTGCTCGATGCCGGTGTCGGGGCCGATCAGGTGCTGGCCGATGCCGAATCGGAGTTCTCCCGCGTGAACGGCGAGTTGCGGGTGATCTCGCGTCAGTTGTGGAGCCGTTATTACCCCAAGCAGGCGTTGCCGCCGGATGACACCGAAGGACGCCGACTGCTGGTGGCCCGTGTGATCCAGGCCGTGAGCCAGGAACATGGGGCCGCCGAGACCTTGGTCTCCGATGCGCGTTCCTCGGTGGATCGCATCAAGACGTTCATTCGCGAGAGGGACATCTTGCGATTGCCGGATCCGGACCGCTGCCAGGTCATCGAAATGCCTGAGTTCAAGCGCGGCAATTCATTGGCCTACATGGAGTCGGCCCCTCCGTTGGATCCGGCGGCCGTGAGTTTTTATGCGGTCAGCCCTCCGCTGGCCGACTGGGGACCCGATCGGGTGCGGAGTTTCTTGGAGGAATACAACGAGCACATGCTCCAAATCCTGACGATCCACGAGGCCTACCCGGGGCATTATGTGCAGTTGGAGTATGCCAATCGATCCACCTCACCCATTCGTCGCGTGCTGCAATCGGGCGCCTTTGTCGAGGGTTGGGCGGTGTACACCGAGCAAATGATGCTCGATCAAGGCTATGCCGACGGGGACCTGCGGGTGCGGTTGATGCAGCTGAAATTCTACCTGCGAGCCGTGGTCAATGCGATCCTGGACCACCGGCTCCATTGCAGTGGCATGACCGATGAGGCCGCGATGAAGTTGATGGTAGAGGGTGCCTTTCAGTCGGAGGGCGAGGCCCGTCTTAAACTGATTCGCGCCAAGCAGACCAGCACTCAGCTCAGTACCTATTTCGTGGGCCGGATGGCTCATTATCGGCTCAGGCAGGACATTGAGCGGGAGTTGGGCGATCGGTTTGAACTGGGGCGTTACCATGAGGCGGTGATTTCGCATGGCTCGGTGCCAACCAAGTATCTTCCGGAATTGGTGCGGACTCGATTGAACGAAGCGCGTTGAAGGAGTGTGAGAATTGTTGCCTGGAAGGAGGCGAGGAGGGGTTTCTGAAAGTCCCCTCGATTCCTTCTGCAGTTCTGCACCCTCCGCTCCGCTGGAACAATTTTAATGGGATCGGCCGCGCCGCCGGCATCGTCTTCCGCAAGGGCTTGGTTGTTGGCTCGTTACGGGCCGCCAACGGGCCTGCGCCCGGCTCTCACTTCGCTTCGCGGAAAAATTCATGACGCCCTCGCGTTCCTTCCAACGCCATCGATTGAGCTCAGCGCAGCAGGAGGACCACCCTCGAGTGGGCGAAGATCACGTCGGGATCGCGTTGCAGGGCCTCGAAGTAGCTGCGAGGAAAGCCATGACCTTCCTCCGAGGCGACCAGCAGTCGGCGGGTTTTTGTGAGCAAGCCTTGAGCTTCGTTGGGTGAGAGGGGGATGCGCCGATCTAAACCCTCGTCGATGGTGACGATCAGGCCAGAGAGCGGCAGCAACCAAGCAAACCAAGGGTCACTCGAGAGCAGCCGCAGGAAGTGATTTGGCGAGGGTATTGGCCCTAGGGCCGCTTCGTAGCCGACCCGTTCGGAATCCACGAGGGTCTTATGAAGTTCCAGCAAAGCCTCCCGGAGTTTCTCAAGTTGGGGATGGGGGTGGAGACGCGACACGCATCAGGGTCTCTCGAAAATTCCGGACAGGCAAATCGGAGGCTTATCCAATTACTCCCGCAGAAAAGCCCTTGCTCGGATGCCGTTTAAAAGACTCCGGATTCTGCAGCCGGTGTCGGGGAGTGTTTTCCAAATACGAGGCTTGGGGCTAAGCCGGAACGATTCTATTGAAATGGAGAGGCAGCGTCTGGCGGACTTGTTTTATGCAAAAGAATGAGTTTCAGACGCCTCGACGGTAGGCCAACCAGACGGTGCGGGTTGAGATTTTTAACTCCAATAGTCCGTCGTCCATAAGGATTGGCTTTATCGACTCTCAGCAACGTTCTGGAATCCACTGAAAGTTGCCGGTTTGAAATCCGCGATTTTGCCGGATCCTCGGTCTCTTTTTTTCTAGGATAAGCGCCAGCGGTTCTTCCTTCTTCCAGATGAGGCCGAATGCGTCTGGGGCCCACCAGACTTGATAAGAATTCCATCGAGCGACCGACACGCTGAGGCCGGATCGATGATCCGTTGAGTTTCTGGGCTCAGTGGTTTTTAAACAGGCAGGTTTCATCGGTTTTTACACCGTCACTGACTGTTGGTTTTTGCCCCCCCCCGGATGTCGCCGAAGGATCTCCTAGGTAGGGACCGATCTCCGAGCGGTCCGTCCCTGCGGTGGTCCGTCTCTGTGGACGCGGCGCTTTCGGAGAAATCGCCCTACCTCGGAAGTGTTCGGGTGAGGCCGAGTTTGCAGCAGGACCCCGTGATGTAGCCCGATGAGCATCCGAGTCCGCTCCTGCTCCGAGGTAGGGACCGATCTCCGAGCGGTCTGCCTCTGTGGTGGTCCGTGT
>CAINWP010000292.1 GCA_903854475.1 uncultured Verrucomicrobiota bacterium | reverse complement strand
GGGATTCAGTGAAGGTGGCTTTGGCGGCGCGCTTGCGGGCGGAGACGACGATGACGGTGGGGTGGATCGCCGAACGTCTGGCGATGGGCACGCGCGGTTATCTGAACCATCTCTTGTATTGCCGGAGGAGGCTGGGCGGGGAGTAGACAATATCAAGAACTGACCCCTTTTCAGAAGAGTTCTGGCCTTTGCTCCTTGAAATCTTAGGGGAGGTATACAGCCGCATATTTTCTGCAATTAAAGTGGTCTGAGTGATCTATTTTGTTATTTTTTCGCCATGTTGCTGCAATTCTCCGTGTCAAATTTCGGATGCTTTCGCAAGTTGCAGACTCTGAATTTGGCGGCGAGCACTCAGGACAAGTCGCTGGCCGACAATTGCATTGTTCGGGAATTGAGCGGATTGCAGGGCAAGCGGTGGCTCAAGGGCGTTGCCATTTACGGGGCCAACGCCAGCGGCAAGTCGACGCTGATCAAGGCCATGGGCGCTCTTGCCGCCATGGTTAAGACCTCGGCCAAGACAACCGATCCCAAGGAGCGAATTTCTCAGATTGAACCGTTCGCGTTGGCGCCGGGCGAACCGGAGTCGCCCACGGCATTTGCCATCGCGTTCATCGCCGACGGCATCCGCTACGAATATCGCGTGGCGGCAACACAGGAGCGCATCTGGCACGAGTCGCTGAGGGCATTCCCGGAGAAACGCGAGCAGACTTGGTTCAACCGGAACTGGAATCCCGAACAGGGCGTTTACGAGTGGACGCCAGAGCGCCCCAAGGGATTTCACCGGGATCTTCAGCTCGAAGGCTACACGCTGCCCAACATGCTCTTTCTCTCCAAAGCTGTGGCGAGCAACCGCACGGATTTGGATCCGGTGTTCCGCTGGTTCAAGGATCGGTTGAAGTTTCTGGACCTGAGCGCACGAAACCAATTTGGAAGTGGGTTCACCCTCAAGCAAGTCGAGGACCGAACCGAGCTACACTCGAAAATCGTCGATCTGCTTCGCCACGCCGACCTTGGGGTGACCGACGCTCGGTCGGTGGAGCGGCGCCCGCCGCAGGAGGAGATCGATGGAATCGCTGCATCCTTGCCAGCGGAATTGCAGGATGGATTTCGCAGGCAACGCTGGGTGAAACCCGAGCTAACCCACCGCGGGACTGGATCGGCCCAAGTGACCTTGCCCTGGGAGTCCGAGTCGGCGGGGACGCACCGATTCTTCGCCATTGCGGGGCCTTGGCTCGACATCATCGCCCAAGGCAGCGTGGTGTGTGTCGATGAACTGGAGACGTCGATGCACCCGATCATGGTTCGGGAGCTGTTGCGACTGATGTTCAGCTCGAAGGAGAATTCCGGCGGTGCGCAAATCCTTTTCACGACCCATAATCCACTCTTGCTGGATGCCACGCTCATGCGGCGTGACCAAGTGTGGTTCACGGACAAGAACGAGGTTGGGGAAAGTCACGTCTACCCGCTGACGGATTACGCTCCACGGAAAGGCGAATCCCTGATTCGCGGCTACCTGTCCGGCCGATATGGGGCGGTGCCGTTTGTCCCCACTGGCTTGATGGGCTCCTTTCCGTCCCATGAGGTGATCGCCGAACGGGAGGTTGAGGAGCATGAGTGACTCGGCGGCCAGGAACCCAAATTGGTGGCAAGAGGCGAAGGCGATGAGCCTCGCCCGCCGAGCTGCCTTGCCCACAAAGGTCGGCACAGCCAAGCCGGGCGACGCTTTCTTGATCGTGACCGAAGGAACGGTGACGGAGCCGGTCTATTTCGAGTTGCTGAGGACCGACCTGCAACTACCCGTGGTACGGGTAAAGGTGGTCTCCGGAGATGCTTCGGATCCTCGGTACGTTATTCGTTCGGCTGACCGCGAGGCGAAGGATCAAGTGCGTCGCGCAAAGAAAGGCCAACTGGGCATCGACGAGCCGTCGAAGTTTGACCACGTGTGGGCTGTAATTGATACGGACGTGGCGGTCAGAAACGGCATCTGGAACGACGTTCAGCAACTGGCCGTTGCCCGTAAAGTGACGCTTGCCCATTCGACACCCTGCTTTGAGTTCTGGCTGCTGCTGCACTTTGGTTTCACAACCCGGAGTGATCTACCCGATGGTGCAGCCGCCAAGGCCGCAATGAAAACCGCCATTTGCGGTGAGTATGGGAGCAATGAAGAGGTGACGCGCACCGCCATTGCCTCATTTCTTGCAGCCTGGCCCTCGGCGGTCGCCCATGGCGAACGTGTCCGGGAACATCACGTCGCCGTCGCGACTCCGCCCCCGGGCAATCCGTCCACGGAGGTGGACCGACTTGTCCGCGCGATGAATGACTCAGCGCCCACTCATTTGAGGAAGCTCAAGATCTAATGCCGTTCGCGGCGACTTTGCACCTGGGCGCACCTGCGGCCAAACGATCCCGCAGACTTACTCTTCAGTCGCTGTCCCCGAATACATTAGGGCCTCCGGATGGCCGTTCCGCGAACCCCGGGCAGGACACCCTGAACGCTGACCGAGCAATTTGATCCATTTCCTGAGAACAGGGTCATTGGCGTAAAGGAGTCTAAAGGGGTCAGTTCTTGATATTGATATGTAAAGGAACGGCGCGGGGCGGAGGAAGGCGAGGAGTTCAAGCCGATTCGGCGCGGTTGGTGTCTGGGCGAGGAGAAGTTTCGGG
>CAINWP010000291.1 GCA_903854475.1 uncultured Verrucomicrobiota bacterium | reverse complement strand
TGCCTCTCTGGATCGCACCGACGCGGTGATTCGACGCATGAGTGATTTGGCGATGAAGGTGCCCGGCGTGGCGGCCTCGGTGGCGTTCCCGGGTCTTTCGCCCAATGGGTTCACGGCCAGTCCCAACTCGGGCATCGCCTTCATCACGCTGGAAGACTTCGAAAAGCGGCGGAGCCCGGATCTCTCGGCCAACGCCATCATCGGCAAGCTGTACCAGGCTTTTGGCGAGATCCAGGAGGCGCGAATGATTGTCATCAACGCCCCAGCAGTGAATGGCTTGAGCACGGGCGGCGGCTTCAAGATGTACGTCGAGGATCGGGCCAACCTCGGCCCCGAGGCGCTCTACGGTGCGACGTGGGGAACCATTGGCGCGGCCTACGCCACCAATGTGCTGCAAGGGGTCTATTCGACGTATCAAATCAATGTGCCTCAGATCGACCTCGACGTGGACCGCGTGAAGGCCAAGTCGCTGGGTGTTTCGCTGAGCAGTTTGTACGAGACCTTGCAAGTCTACCTGGGCTCGCTCTACGTGAATGACTTCAACCAGTTCGGTCGCACTTATCAGGTGGTGGCCCAGGCCGATTCGAAGTTCCGCGATGGGGCCGACGACATCCGCCGTCTCAAGGTCCGCAACGAGCGCGGTCAGATGGTGCCGATGGGCACCTTGGTGACGGTGCGTGAGGCCTTCGGTCCCGACCGCGTGATGCGCTACAACGGCTATCCGGCTGCAGAAATCAATGGCGCGCCGGCTCCGGGCTACAGCTCGGGCCAGGCTGAGGCCTTTATCGAGGGGTTGGTGAAGCAGACCCTGCCGCCGGGCATGGCCTATGAGTGGACCGAGTTGACCTACCAGCAGCGCATCGCCGGCAACACCGCCATGTACATCTTCCCGCTGTGCATCCTGCTGGTTTTTCTGGTGCTGGCGGCCCAGTACGAAAGCCTCAGTTTGCCGTTGGTCATCCTCCTCATTGTGCCCATGACCTTGCTCAGTGCCATGGTGGGCGTCTTGCTCAAGGGTTCCGACAACAACATCTTCACCCAGATTGGCCTGATCGTACTGGTCGGGTTGGCCTGCAAAAACGCCATCCTCATCGTGGAGTTCGCCCGGGAGAAACAGCGTGAGGGACAAGACCCCGTCTCGGCCGCGCTCGAGGCGTGCAAGCTGCGCCTGCGCCCGATCTTGATGACGTCCATCGCCTTCATCGCGGGGGTTTATCCCTTGGTGATTTCCTCCGGAGCGGGCGCTGAGATGCGGCAGGCCATGGGGGTTGCGGTATTCTCAGGCATGATCGGAGTTACGGTCTTCGGGCTCTTCCTGACGCCGGTCTTCTACGTGGTGATCATGAAGCGGGTAGGTCGGTCTACTGCCAAGTAGGCCCCGGTGTTGGAGCAGTGGATTGCGTCTCCGAGGCCTAGACCTAGATGGTCGGAGTCTGGACTGGGTTGCTTTAGACCAGGCTAAAACTGCATGATTTATTGGGTTTTGACGCTTTATTTGGATAAATCCTGAAAACAGTTGCGAGCAATCCGAGGCGGGCGTAGCAATCGTTCCAATCCCCCCGGAGGGCTCCAGACAACCCATCCCCCTTTGGCGCACTCGCTCTAAGGTTCTGCTGGGTGCTGGTCTCGTGCCAGGGGTGTCATCAACGCACTACGTCATCTGCTAATGAAACCCTCCAAATCACTGCCATTCCTGACTGCTGCGCTACTGGCGAGTCAGGTCTACGGCCAAGCGCTTCCAACTAAGCCAGAGGACAACGGTGTCAGCCCCGTGGGCGAGACCGTGTATGTCAACACCTCCGACATTCTCAACAATGGCAGCACCGAAAGCCTCGGTGTGGCCATTGGCCGGAATGGCAACGTGATGGTCGGGTGGGAGGATGACGGTTCCGACCTGGCTGATTTGGAAGCGGTTTGGACTTTGTTTGACCGCGACAGCAAGCCGGTTACTGCGGAGACGACCATCACTTCGGTGGATCTCGCTTTTGTCGGACAAACGCTCACGTCGCGTTTTCTTTCCTACTTCCGTAAGGACGGGAGCGCGATTTCTGGCCGCACGGGTTGGGGACCCAAGATCAAGTCTAACCTCTTCGGTGATGGTTTGGGTATGGGCTCGACGGCCTTCGACCTCGGCCTCGAGGTGGTGGAGTTCGCGGGCTATCAGGCTGGCGGCGATTGGCCCGCGGTGCAGTTGTTGACCGACGCGGGCATTCCGGTGGGCATCGTGAATGGTGTCCCTGTCGAATACGGCGCCCGCACTGGGAATATTCGCATCGGCGATTGGGAGTTTCTCTCCACAGGCAATGTGGTCGTGATTGGTGAAAGCCGTCAGGGCGATGATTTGGTCACCCTGTACAAGGGCGAGGCTGCAGCCAATCACGTGACCGTTCGCGTGGTGGACAAGACCGGTAAGGAGATCAAGGCCACCCAGTTGGCCAGCGCCACTGCCACCAAGGCTGAAATGTGGCACGGCTCCGGTGTCACCAAGAGCGGATTTGCGGTGCGCTTTTCGGACAACGGCGCAGGTCGCGTCCGGTTGTTTGACAACGCGGGCACAGCGGTTTCAACCAACATCGATCTCGCCGCGGTTTCGGGCAATCCGATCGCCGGCAATGGCGGACGCGGTGACGGCGTGGGTTTCCACGGCAACGGCAATGATGCCTACGCTTCGGTGGCCATTGGTAAGGATGACGCCGGTAAAAACCACGTCTGGCTCACGGTCCTCAATGCCAACGGCACACTGCGTTGGAGCAAGACGGTGGCCGATGACATGGAGCTCTTGGCTCCGGGACGCTGCGATGTGGGCATGGATTCCCTCGGCCGCGTTGCGGTGGTTTTCGACGACACGGCGGGTGCGGTCGGCAATGGTCGGATCATCTTGGGTCGTGTGTTTGACGCCACAGGCAAGGCCTTGGGCAAGACCTTCTATGTCAGCGAGAAGGAGCTTCCGGCTCCGGAGACCTTGGAATCTAAGAATGCGCGTGTGGCCTTCCGCAACGATTCCATTGCCGTGGTTTGGGAGAGCCGCAACAGTGGCGAGCCTGAAAAGCGGGTCGTGGCGCTGCGCCAATTCGTCATTCCGGTGCGTCCGGGCAGCATCGAGTCGGCCGGTCTCAAGCGCATCGTCTCCGACACTGCGATGATCGTTCCGGCGGCCGATGCGCTGGGCAACTGGGAGCCGTTTGCTTCCGTGGTGGGCACCTCCACGTTCCTCATTGAGGGCAATACTTTTGCCGATGGCAGCACCACCGAGCAGCGTTATGTGGTGGCGATGCAGCCAGCCAACGGCGGTGCCATGAAGCTGGGTGAAGCGTCCTTCAACGACGCGGGTGTTCCGTTCAAGGGGGCAATCAATGCTTCTCGGCAAAATGGTAATCCGGGCCGTGTTGCGGGTGATGCTCGTCCGGGTGCCGTGAACTTCATTACGGGTATCGAGGCCTCCCCGCACGTGGTGGAAGGGTTCAACAGCGACAATCGCTTCACCGGTGGCTTCGATCGCCTGGGTGATGGTCGCTATGGCACGGTGCAGACCTTCAAGCTCGATCCGACCACGCTCACACAAACCGCTCTGAGCAAGGCACAGGATTCGGCCAATGGCCGGCGCGCATCCGGCACGGCTCCGGGCAACCAAATCTCCCGCTTCGGTGGCGATGTGGTGTGTCTCAGTGACGGTAACTTCGCCTCCGTGGTCGAAGACCGTTCGAACCAATTGCGTCCCGACGGCAATTGCGCCACGGCGACCATTTTCTCGGCCGATGGCAAGGTGGTGAAGGAAGCCTTCAAGGTCGCCGACGGAGATCTGTGGGGCAACGTGGCCGCTTTCAAAGGTGGTTTTGCCGTGCGTGTCGCGGGCAAGTTTTATTTCTACAACAATGCTGGCGCACTTCAGGGCGAACCGGTGGCACAGGCCATCTCGGGTGAGAACTTCGACGCGGGTCGCGGAGATGGCACCCGCCTGGGTGGCCACATCAACCAACCGTGGGTGTTCCTCGTGGGTCGGGTTGTGGGCTCTTCGGCCATCCGCGTGGCCATTTGGGACGGAACCACTCGCACGCTCGCGGCCTTGGCCGATGTGAGCGAGGGCGGTTTCCGAGCCGATGCCGATCGCGCGGTGGTTGCCGCTGACGGTCTGGGTCG
Source organism: uncultured Verrucomicrobiota bacterium (assembly GCA_903854475.1). GTDB lineage: Bacteria > Verrucomicrobiota > Verrucomicrobiia > Limisphaerales > UBA9464 > SXXZ01. The sequence continues at coordinate 18,486 of CAINWP010000291.1, read as the reverse complement.
TTTCACGGTTGCCTGGGTTTCCAAGCCCGACGGTTATGAAGCCCAGCAGGTGGCTGCCCGTGTGTTTGAATTCGAGGCGGCCACCAAGACGGTCAAGCCGCTCACGCCGAGCTTCCTGCCCTTCGTCAACACCTCGCCGGTGGGTGGCATCCGCTCGGTCGGCATGAGTGTCGCCATGACAACTCAGCAAATCCTCGTGGCTGCTAAGGGTGAGATCAACTTGCAGAACAAGCCGGATCAAGGAGCCAATTCCCCCAAGGAAGTAAACTTCTACACCGTCATCTCGCACCCGGCTCCGAAAGATGATCCGACCCCGCCGGTGGGCGGTCCGGTCACCACGGCTCCGCGCATCTCGGTGGCCTTGGTTAATGGTCAGCTCACGATCACCTCCAATCCGCAACCGCTGCCGGCCGGATTCGTGCTCGAGGTCGCTCCGAGCCTGAACGGTCCGTGGGTGTTGCAGTCGGGAGTAAACACTCCGATCACAGTGCCTCTAGGTACCGATTCCGCCCAATTCCTCCGCGCCATTAAGCGCTGAAGAAGGGTTTAGTTCGCAGGAAAGGGGGGTGGAGCAATCCATCCCCCTTTTTGTCGGGACACGGTTCTCAGCATCCCTCCTTTCACGCGGTTGCTGGTATTTTGAAAAACACTCAGCCATCGTAGCGTCATGATTTCCCGTAGGTTTTGTGCGCTTGGAGTGATCGCCATGCAGTGGGTCCTCTCGACCTCTGCCGAGACGCTGTGGTTGGCCAAACCCTTTTCTTCGGAAGGTTTCACCCGCGGCATCGAAGGCCCCGCCTGTGACCGCGATGGTTCGGTGTTTTGTGTCGGATACGGAGATCCGAGGAATATCGCACGGGTGACTTCAGACGGACACGCTGAGCACTTCGTTGCCTTGCCGGAGGGAAGTGCCGGCAATGGTATTCGCTTCGATCGTTCCGGTCGGATGTATGTCGCCGACTATACCGCTCACAAGATTCATCGGATCAACCCAGTCACTCGGGAAGTGGTGCAAGTGGTTCACGAGGGTCGGATGAACCAGCCCAACGATCTAGCCATCGCCGCCAACGGAACCTTGTACGCCAGCGATCCGAACTGGAAGGACAGCACCGGCCAGTTGTGGCGGATTGATACGGATGGAAAGGCCCATCGGGAGGCTGAAGGAATGGGCACGACCAATGGCATCGAGGTCAGCCCGGACGGAAAGCGGTTGTACGTCAACGAAAGCATCCAGCGGCGCATCTGGGTCTTTAATATCCGTGGCGACGGTTCGCTGGAACATCGGCGTCTCTTCAAGGAGTTTCCGGACCATGGATTCGACGGCATGCGGTGTGATGTTGATGGCAACCTTTATGCGACCCGCCACGGGAAGGGCACCGTTGTGAAACTCTCTCCTACCGCTGAAATTCTGCGGGAAATCGACGTTCTTGGGCCCAATCCGAGCAATCTCTGCTTCGGGGGTGCCGACGGTTGCACCGTCTATGTGACCGAGGCTCACGAGAAACGACTGGTGAGCTTTCGGGTCGATCGCCCGGGTCTGGAATGGCGCCGATGGAAGTCAGCACAATGAATTTTATCGCCTGTGACTGGGGAACTTCGCGACTGCGCCTTCGGTGGCATGGCCCGGAGGGGCTTCGTGAGGTTGCTTCGGAAGACGGTGCCGCGCGTTTGGCAGCTCGTGGCGGAGATCGGGCTTTGGCGTTTCGCGAGGCGCTTGAGACTGCACTGTTGCGCTTAGGTGCACCGGTGGGGCTGCCGGTGATGGTTTCTGGAATGGCCAGTTCGAGCATTGGCTGGCGCGAGTTGCCGTATGCCCGCCTGCCGTTTTCTCTGGAGGGCTCGAGCCTGGTGGGTCAGTGGGTTGAGCCAGGAGTGTATTTGATTTCAGGAGTTCGCGGTGAGAACGACATGATGCGCGGCGAAGAGACCCAGGCACTGGGTTGGGCCGAACTCGTCTGCGACATTCTTCCGCTTCGGGCCACGCTGGTGTTGCCGGGAACTCATTCAAAACATCTCCGTCTCGAATCGGGTGCTCTCACTGCGATCACTACCTTCATGACCGGGGAACTTTTCGAGATGCTGCGCACGCAAAGTATGCTTCGGCATTCTATGGATCTTGCAGCGGTCGGCGAGCCAGAGGGATCGATGGACTGGGATGGCTTCAGGGAGGGTGTGGCGGCGTCGGCTCGTGCCGAGCTTGCCGCGAACTTGTTTCAGGTGAGAACCCGTCAGGTACTCCGAGGTTGCTCCGGGGCCTCCAACCGCTCCTTCCTCAGCGGATTATTGATCGGGGCGGAGTTGCGTTCCCTTGAGGCAGGGGAGTCACCCATCATTTTGGCAGCGGGAGAGGCGTTGCGAGAGGCCTACACGATGGCCGCTACCGAATGCGGTTTGAGCCCGCGCTGGAATGCCATCGAAGTCGACGGGTTGGCCGAAATGGGGCAGCGTCGGGTCTGGCGCCGATTGGCCCCCGGTCAGTGAAGCGCCTCCCAAAAAAAGAGTCTTCCGCGTTTTCAATGAGCACGCCCTTCAATGACACGTTGTTCCGTTCGATGCCCATTGTTGGCATCCTCCGTTTCTTTCCCCGAGCTCAAGTCGAGCAGTTGGTTCCTGCGGTGATGGCCGGAGGCCTGGTTAACCTAGAGGTCACATTGAACAGTCCCGGGGCGGCCGACCTCATCCGCCTTACCCGCGATTTGTTGGGTGACCGTGGCAATGTCGGGGCTGGGACGGTCACTTCGATGGAGGGTCTCAAGCTGGCTCTGGACGCGGGGGCGAGTTTCATTGTTACCCCCGTGGTGTTGCCGGAGGTCCTCCGTGCTTGTGTCGATTTGGGTGTTCCGGTTTTTCCGGGAGCGATGACTCCCACGGAAATTTTCACTGCCTGGAGCCTCGGGGCTACGATGGTGAAGGTGTTCCCGGCAGACCAACTGGGCCCGAATCACCTCCGAGCCGTGAAGGCTCCATTCCCGGAAATTCCGCTGATGCCCACCGGTGGGGTCACGGTCGAGACTCTAGCCGCCTTTTGCCACGCCGGAGCCGATGCCTTCGGGGTCGGAAGCCCCTTGTTCGACTCCCGTCAGGTGGCCGCCGGCAATTGGGATTGGTTTCGCGTTCGTGCTTCTCAGTTCTGCGAGGCGTATTTGAGTGCCCGATCGGGAGGGGGATTAGGTCCGGCGATAGGTTCCGCAGTCGCCCGGGGATAGGTCAGCAATGGCCTTTGACGCATCCCGGGTTTCGGCTTTATCTATTGTTCATGAACCGCGGCAGAGTATCGATTATGCTCGGCGTCGTAGGGTTGGCAATGTTGCCGATCTTGGCGGGCGACAAGGCGCAAACCTCCGGAGCCTTACGGCCTGAAGAAGGTCCTGGATACCGACTTCAGTCCGAGGCGGAGCGTGTGGGCACCATGAACAAGCTCTTGCGCAACCGTCAGTTCGACGTGTTTCGTGCCGGCAATTCGTTAGGGGGGGCCATTGACGTGTCCTTGCCCACTCCATCTACGGCTATTCCCAATCTGGATCCCAAGGCGCAGCAGCGCTTGATGGATGAATACGATCGCAAGAAGAACTGGTTGGCCGAACCGGGCTCGGTGAAGCCCCGGGAGGTCGAAAAGGCCGATCAAATCGACTCGGGCAAAAAAGCCGAGACCGATGAAATCCCCAATTTCAGTCGTGAACGCGGCCGTTCCCGCCGTTCCCGCAACGACGCGTCCCAGAGGACCGACTTCGATGATGGTGGGTCCGACGAACCATCCAAACCTCGGAAGGCGTCAACGCTTGCGGACGATGCCGATCGCTCTGTAGGGAGTTCGGTCAGGAATGCTAATTCAGAATCGCTTCGGGGTGACGGGACGTTGACCGATGCGGCGCCGTCCCGATCCATTTCGGATATTCTTGCGCCTGAAGCCGATCACCGGACCTGGTTCAGCGGATCAAAGTCCGAATCTTCTTCAGGTGGGACTTTTTCGTTCAATTCTCCGTCGGCCCGGTCTGGGGCGGGGATCGGTGGATCCGGGGCAGACGGCTTCGCCGGCTCGACAGGCCCTGGTACAGGTACGGGTTCGGGTTTTGGTAACCCGTCGGCGGCCAACCCGCTGGCCAACCCCGTGTCTCCGGCCGGTGGAATTGATGGCGATCCCGGTCGCCGGTTTGATCCGACCGTTGCGCCGGGTTCTCCCCTCTCCACACCCGATGCCGGGATCTTCTCGAAATCGGGTGGAGGTGCGTCGCCCTCCGTCAGCGATGGCGGGTTTGGATCCTTTGGCAATGCGGGTGGATCCCGCAGTTTCGAGAGTTCGGCGCGTTCGCTCTTCACCGCACCGGCCTCTGATGCGTCTTCGGCACTTCGATCTGTGCCGAGCTTTACGCCGCGTCCGGCGGTCCTTTCTTTCCCTCAACGTGGTCCTTTCTGAATGAAACTGCTGTTGTTTGCACTGGGGTTATCGGCCAGCGTGCTGTTGGGTGCCGAGGGTAAGGTGATCAAGGTGCTGCCGCATTTTGTCGATTTTCAAGGCCGTCACACCCTTTCTCCCAGCTTGTACGAGCGGGACGCCTACCAGGAGTTGCTTCGGAATCATCCTGAAAAGCGGGCTGGGATGCAGTTTGAGGTGCTTTGGAAGGTTTCTGGTCCATTTTCCGGTCCGTTGCGCCTCCGGATGGAACTTCGGGGCACCGAGTCGGGATCTCTGGAAACAGTGGAGATGGAGGTGAAACGGGGGTTTCTAGGCCGTCGGTGGTCTCGGGTGATCCTCGACTCCAAACAGTTGGCGCGGTTGGGAACTGTGACAGCATGGAAAGCCGTATTGTTAGATAACACGCATCCGGTTACCGAAACTCACTCGTTTCTGTGGTAGCCAAGGGGCCTCGGTGTGCTGCAAACCGCCGCCGCCACAACCCAAATCCTACCAACGTCAGCGCACTCAGTGCTGCGTACTCCTCAGGTTCTGGGACCGCAGAGAAGTTAACGTTATCGAATCGCCAAGTACCGCTGGTGGAATAGCTGGAACCCAGTCGGGAAGCCAAATAGCGCCCCTCGGTCCCCAGATCGAAATCGGAGACGATGCGTACCGACAAGTTGGCCTGATTGGCCGCCGCTAAGGGCAAATCCACCGACCGTTGATACCAGGTTTCACCGGTCCCTGTGCTGGCTGGGGCGAGGTTGAATCGAGTGGCCTCGGTGAACTGTTGGCCATCGATGGACCAGAGTACGCGTTCGGAGTTGGCTGAGGTGTTGCTGTGTCGAATTTGGAACGACAGCCCGACAGAAGAATACCCGGCGGTAGACAGGTTGAATTGAACCCCTGCGGTCACCGGGAGGGTTCCCTGGCCTGGGAAACCCTTAATATTCCACGCTCCGGCCGGTTCGCCCTCATAACCGGCTGCAAAGGTTGAAGCGGTTCCTCCGACCAAACGAGCCTCTCCCAACCCGGACTGCGGGAGCAGCGATCCAGAATTAAAATCCCAATGGGATATGAGGATTTGCCCGGACAGACTTTGGGCGAAACAGAGCAGCCCGAGGATCTGGGTTTTGGCGGCGAGCCTGAGGGAGGAAGAAGTGTTCGATATCATGGTCTCCCCTCTTCTTCGCCGGAAGATCGTCCGACCTTTCAAAAATTATCAACTTTGCGGGGTATTTTTAACTGAAGGAGGAAAGCGGTTTTTGTTACGAACTTGCGGTTCAAAAAAAAATTGAATTTTTTGCAAACAATTGTATTTTTTGACTGTCACCCAAACTCGACCGCGCTTTGTCTTCGGCAAATGTCTCGAAATTGTAAAAGTTTCGGAACTCTTGACCGTCGCTGAGTGTCGTTGGGAAACACGAGTCCTATGAGTCAAAAACATAAAAATCTGCTGCGATGGATGACGGCAGCCGGGCTGGTCTGTAGCTCGGCGTATGCCGCCACCAACGTGGTTAACTTCAACACTGCAACGGAGCTGCCCTTCAAAGAAGTGGGCGCGGCCGCTGCAGAATATCGTTCCAGCGGCGGTGCCACCGGCGGCGCCACCGATGGTTACCTCTCCATCACCGACGCCAAGAGCGGCCAGCGCGCCACTGTGGTGTTCGACGACCTCGACAAGGGTCTCGTCGTCAAGGCCTTCACCTTCGAGTGCGATTTGCGCATTGGTGGCGGTACTGCACAGCCCGCCGACGGTTTCTCGCTGAACTACGTTCGTGCCAGTGATCCGGTTGCGACCGATGGTTCCCCGTTCGCCGGCACCGCCGGTGAGACCAACCTCCCCGAAGAAGGTTCCTTGACCGGTCTGGGCATCGGCTTCGACACCTGGCAGTCCGGTGACCATCCGGGCGGCATTCGTGACGTCGTGGGTATTAGCATCCGCGTCGAAGGTGAGTTGCTCACCCAGCTCCCGGTGCCCCTGCGCCCCGGCAACGTCTGGCCCGGTGGTACTTACGACGAGGCTCCGTTCCGGAACCTCGCGACCACTGATTCCAACTATGCGTCCTCGATGCAAACCGGTGCTCTGAACACCACCGACGATCTCAACGCCGACGGCACGGCCGGCAATGACTCCGGTGTAGGTCAGGTGACTTTCGATGACCCGAGCTGGGGTCTGTGGGTGAAGAACCTGAAGTGGGAGAAGTTCAAAGCTCAGCTGACTGAAGAAGGTAAGGTTAAGATTTTCTGGAAGGGTGTCGAATTGACCCCGGCCGGCGGTCTGGCCAGCTCCTTTACCCCGACTCCCGGACGCCTCGTCTTCGGTGGTCGTACCGGCGGCGCTTGGGAAGTGCACCATGTTGATAACATCCGCTTGGAGACCGTTCCGGCCAATGATGTCATCATCGGTGGCGCTGTGGGCAGCCCGATCGGCTTCTCCATCAGCACGGTGGACTCCGGAACGGCGATCGCTGTCACCACGGGCTTGTCCGTCAAGCTGAACGGCACCGACATCTCCTCAAAGGTGTCCGTCGCCAAGGATGGCATCACCTCCACCATCGCTTACGGTAACGCCACCGCCCCCTTGGCTTCTGGTTCGACCAACAAGGTCGAAATCAGCGTCAAGGACACCCTGGGCCGCACCGTGAGCGCCACCCGCGAGTTCGTGGTGGGTTCCTACGTGACCCTCCCGCCGAGCTTCGCTGTCAGCAGCGTGGACACCTCCAAGAAGGGTTTCAACGTGCGCACCCATCAGACCGCCCGTCGCGACCAGGCCGGCACCATCGCCCGCGCCGAGCAGCAACTCCTCGGTCTCCGTGGTGACAACGTGGCCGACCTGACTGGTTTCACTGGCGGCGTGTTCGCCGAGACCGGTGTCATCAACTACAGCCAGCCGGTTTCCGGTTCGGATGCGACCCCGGGTCAGAATGGTGCCTTCTCCTCCTCCGTCGGTGCCGTGGAACGCCAGATCGCCGACAACGCGATCCCGGGTGTGCCCAGCGCCACCGAGTTTCAGTCCAACGGCGACTTGTACACCGACAACATTGCTGCGGAAATCACCACCTACTTGCAGTTCCCGACGGCCGGCGTGTACACGCTGACTTTCAACAGCGATGACGGCTTCCGCACCACCGTGGGCGGCAACAACAAGGAAGTGCTCAACTCGATCCTGGTGAGCGAGGCCGACTTCGGTAAGGGCGCCAGCGACGTCAATGCGACCGTGTTCGTTCCGACGGCCGGTGCCTATCCGTTCCGCACGGTGTGGTTCGAAGGCGGCGGCGGGGCCAACCTCGAGTGGTCCGCTCAGCGCGTGGCCCCGAATCCCTCGGCTCGATTCCTCATCAATGACGCTGCTGCGGATGCCGTGAAGGCGTTCCGTGCCGCCAGCGGCGCCACCCCGGCGGCCGTTTCCTTCATCCATCCGTTCCGCGGATCGGGCAACAGCTACATCCCGACCGTTCCGGTCGTGGTGTCTGTGGCTGACGGCAGCACCGCGGTCGACCAGGCCTCCTTCGCCCTCCTCGTGAACGGCGCTGCGGTGACCCCGACCAAGGCTTCCGCCGCTGGCGTGACTACCTACACCTACAAGCCGGCGACGAACTTCGCCTCGGGCTCAACCAACACGGTGATCGTCCGCTTCACCGCGGGTGCGCAGAAGTATGACGCGACGAATACCTTCACCACCTTGAGCACCGCCAGCGTCCCGGGCAGCCTCGCTCTGCCTGCTTCTGCCGTGAACACCGGCAACAAGGGCTTCCTCGTGAAGACCATCCAGCAGGCGAACGGCGAGAGCATGGACAACGATTCCTATCGGGCTATGACGCACATCGCCGGCCTGATCGGCACTGGGAACGTGGCCGACCTGAGCCTCTTCGGCGCCAACGGCTACTACGTTGAGACCGGTGTCATCAACTACAACCAGGACGCCGCCTCCAGCGGTTACTTCCCCGATGATCCGGGCGTTCCGGGCATCCCCGGCACCACCGGCAGCACCGACAACTTCGTGCAAGAGGTCCTCACGGTCCTCGACCTGAGGGCCGGCTTCTACGCCTTCAACGTGAACAGCGACGACGGCTTCCGTTTCGATATCGGCAACCCGGGTGAGGCCTTCACCTTCCCGCTGGTGGTTGGTGAGTACTCCGGCGGCCGCGGCAATGGCGGCGGCATCGGCTCTGGCACCACCTTCTTCTTCAACGTGGAGAAGGACGGTCTGTATCCGGCTCGCCTCGTTTGGTACGAGGGCGGCGGTGGCGCGAACGTCGAGTTCAGCGCCCGCCAGTTCGACCCGGTCACGGGTGACTTGTTGAGCGGCAACCTCATCAACGCCGATGGCGGCATCAAGGCCTATCAGTACCCGCTGAGCAGCAAGGGTGTTCCGTTCGTGAAGTCCTTCGCTCCGGCCCGCACCGGTCGCGCTTCGAGCGCCGCTCCGTTCCGTGCCGGTACCGATGCGGCCATCACCGCGTTGGTGTCTCAAGGCACTGGCCCGGCCCTCAGCACCGCCAACGTCTCCGTCAAGGTGGACGGCGCTGCTGCGACCGCGACCGTGAACACGGTGGACGGTATCGCCACCGTCACGGTCCCCGCTCCGGCCGGTGGCTGGTCGGGCGGTTCGACCCATACGGTCGACCTGACCGTCATCGACCGCACCGTGTCCTGGACCTTCGGTGTGGCCAACATGCGCACCCCGGTCTTCGCGATCGAGGCGGAAGACTTCGACAACAACGGCGTGGCCCCGGCCGCGACCAGCGTGATGCCCTACCGTGGCGGCGCCCTCGCGGGCCAGTCGGCCAGCAACAACAAGGACTACACCCGCGGCAATGAAGGCGCTTCGCCCATCTACCGTATCGGTGAAGACCCTCAGGTTCCGATGAACCGCACCGGCGACCGCGACCGCGGCGTGGGTGAACTCGATGTCAACTTCAAGATGGGTTGGATCGGCGAAGGCCAGTGGTACCAGTACACCCGCACCTTCCCGGCGGGCGACTACAACGTCTACGCGGGTCTGTCCCACGGCGACGGTGCAGCCATTGACAACACCAACCGCATCAGGGGCCAGTTCGCAACGGTCGCCAGCGGCAACCCCACGGTGGTGGGTAGCTTCGAGTCGCCGTACACCGGCGGTTGGGGCAATAACGCCCTTGTGCCGATGCGCGACACCAACGGCACCTTGGTCTCCATCAAGCTCACCGGTCAGCAGACGGTGCGTTTCAACACCTCGAACGGTGACTTCGACTTCTTGCTGTTCACTCCGGCCCTTCCGGGCAACGTGCTGAGCAAGGACGACACCATCGTTCCGAGCTCCAGCAACCACCCGGGCGGCGAACCCGCTTCCAAGGTCCTCGACGGTCTCAGCTCCACGAAGTACCTGAACTTCGACAAGCTGAACACCGGCTTCACGGTGACCCCGAAGGCGGGCGCCTCGGTCATCTCCGCGATCACCATCACGACCGCGAACGACGCTCCTGAGCGCGATCCGGCCACTTGGCAGATCCTCGGATCCAACAACGGCACCGACTTCGAGGCCATCGCCTCGGGATCGCTGGACGCAAACCCGACGCGGTTCAACACCACCACGCTGGCGTTCTCCAACACCAAGTCCTACACCAGCTACAAGGTGGTCTTCCCGACCGTCGTGAACGCTGCGAAGGCTAACTCGATGCAGGTCGCCGAAATCGCCCTGCTGGGTACGGCTTCGGGCGGCGGTGATGGTCCTCGCTTCACTGGCATCAAGGCCAACGCCGACGGCACGGTCACCATCACCTGGACGGGCGCTGGCGTCCTCCAGTCGGCCAACTCGCTCAGCGGTCCTTGGACCGATGTGGCGGGTGCAGTAAGCCCTCTGACGGTGCCGGCCAACCAGGCCGCCCAGTTCGCGCGCATCCGCAAGTAATCGTACGCGGGTTCAGTCATGGAGGGGTCGAAGTTCGCTTCGGCCCCTCTTTTCGTTAGCGACAGGGTCCGCGGCGTTCCTCCGTAGAAGAGTCTACGCCCATGGACCTTATGGACACGGCGAGGCAGAGGTAGTTTTTGTACCGCTTGGGGCGCCTGCTCGAGGCAGGCTCCAAGGTCGATCCGTACAACGCCTACCAGCGCTCACCCAAGAGTCGACTCGGAGTGTGTTTAGCCTGTGTGAGCCCGAACTTCTTGATGGCCTTGCGAAGCAATTCCACGGCTTCATCGATGGAATCGGTCACCAAGAACAGTTGGAGGTCGGTTTCTGAGATGGTCTTGAGCTGACGCATTTTCTCGATGTGCGCCACGAGTTCCTGATGAAACTCACGGCCAAAGATGATGACCGGAAAGTTCTTGATTTTCCCGGTCTGGATGAGAGTCACGGCCTCGAAGAGCTCATCGAGCGTACCGAATCCTCCAGGGACGATGACGAAGGCGTAGGAGTATTTAATGAGCAGCGTCTTCCGGACGAAGAAGTAGCGGATATTGACCCATTTATCTAAGTAGGGGTTGGGCTGTTGCTCCATCGGGAGCACGATATTGCAGCCCACCGAGCGGCCCCCGACATCCTTGGCGCCGCGATTCGCAGCTTCCATAAGACCAGGCCCGCCTCCCGTCATGATGGTGAAGCCGAGTTTGGCGATCTCAGCGGACAGTTGTCGCGTCAATCCATAATAGGGGCTGGACTCGGTGAACCGAGCTGAGCCGAACACGGCCACGCATGGCCCCGAGAAGTGGAGGGCCCTGAAGCCCTGAATAAATTCCCAGGCGATGTCGACGACGAACTTTAAATTGTCCCACCGGGAACGGGGTCCTTCGAGAAATCGGATTTCGGGTTGCGGCATGGTATATTCGGGTTCACCCACAGTTCGTGGATGGCTCAGAGTGGTGAGGTTGGTGGGTAAGAAGATACACCCGATTTCCGGGTCGGAAAGTTCCTCTCCACAATGAGGGGGAGATCAACACTCTCCTCCGACCGATGAGTTTTGCCGACCGTTTCTGAGCGTTTGCCGATCGGCGGTGGCGATTCTGCTAATACTATTATTTACCGGGGTCTTGGGCTTTGCGGACGCGATTTTTGGCGATGCCGAATTGCGTCTTCCGCCTGACTTCCAGCGTTCCGTTGCGCCCAGGTGATCGATCGTTCCAGTGCTACGTTGTGCTGAGATCCAGCGAGGACTGACGGCGGTCACTGGAGGTGCTTCATCGCCACTTCTCGCGGCGCTAGTTGCTGCTGCGTGATCGAGGCAGGGGCGGCCAAGATGAGCCCTTCGGGCGACAAGATTCGGAGTGCCTCGGGCAAGGACCGGCGTAGGCTCGGTCGAGTGAGCAGCACCCCAACGCCGACCCACGGCACTCAGCCCATCGCCCATCCAGCCTTGCAGGACTGGGTCGCCGCCACAGTGGCTCTCACTCAACCCGACTCGGTGTTCTGGTGTGACGGGTCCGAGGGTGAAAAAGATTTCCTCTATGCCGAGGCAGTGCGCCAGGGAGTGTTGGTCCCTCTCAATCAGGACAAGTTGCCGGGTTGCTACTACCACCGGTCCAACTCCAACGATGTGGCACGGGTGGAGCACTGCACCTTCATTTGCACCGAGTTGGCCGAGGATGCTGGGCCAACCAACAACTGGGCCGAGCCCGCGTCCATGCGTGAGAAGCTCTTGGGATTGGCTCGCGGCGGTATGAAGGGTCGCACGCTCTATGTGGTGCCCTACCTGATGGGCCCGCCAGGATCCCCATTGGCTCAGGTCGGTATCGAGTTGACGGATTCCCTCTACGTGGTGCTCAACATGAGGATCATGACTCGGATGGGGCAAATCGCCGTCGAGCACCTGAGGCAGTCTAACTATTTTAATCGAGGGCTCCATTGCCTCCTCGACGGTCATCCGGATCGGCGTTTCATTTGCCACTTTCCCGAGACCAATGAGATCATCTCTGTGGGCTCGGGCTACGGGGGCAATGTGTTGCTGGGCAAAAAATGCTTAGCCTTGCGCATTGGGTCTTACCTGGGGCGGCGGCAGGGGTGGTTGGCGGAGCACATGCTCATTCTGGCAGTGGAGTCTCCCGAGGGTGAACGGCGCTATGTCGCGGCCGCCTTCCCGAGCGCCTGCGGTAAGACCAACTTCGCGATGATGATTCCGCCGGAGCGGTTTCAGGGTTGGAAGATTGGGACCGTGGGCGATGATATCGCGTGGATGCGGCCGGGTCCGGACGGACGTCTGTGGGCCATTAATCCCGAGGCGGGCTACTTCGGGGTGGCGCCGGGCACCAATGCCAAGACTAATCCGAATGCGATGGTGACCATTGCACGCGACACGATCTACACCAACGTGGCGCTTAAGCCGGACGGCACGGTGTGGTGGGAAGGGCACGATGATCCGCCTCCGGCCGAGTGTTTGGACTGGAAGGGTCATCTTTGGACGCCGGCCTCCAAAGAGAAAGCAGCCCACCCCAATTCACGATTCACCGCGCCGGCCATTAACAATCCAGCCATGGCTCCTGAAGCACTCGATCCCCAGGGAGTGCCGATTTCCGCCATCATCTTCGGAGGGCGTCGAGCGAGCGTCGTGCCTCTGGTTTTCGAGGCGTTCAACTGGAGCCACGGGGTTTTTCTGGGGGCCACGATGGGCAGTGAGATGACCGCGGCGGCGGCCGGCACCGTCGGGCAGGTGCGACGCGACCCAATGGCCATGCTGCCTTTCTGCGGCTACAACATGGGGCGGTACTTCCGGCATTGGCTAGACATGCGCAAGAAACTGACCGAGCCGCCCCGAATTTTTCACGTGAACTGGTTTCGCAAGGATGAGGCGGGGCAATTTCTTTGGCCGGGTTTCGGAGAGAACATGCGCGTTCTGAAGTGGATCTTGGATCGCTGCGCCGGCACGACCGGAGCGGTGGAGACCGCGCTGGGATGGGTCCCGCGCTATGAAGATTTGGACACGGAAGGCCTCGAGGGGTTCACCCGGGAGCGATTTGCTCAGTTGCAGCGCATGGACCCTGAGGAATGGCGCCGGGATTTGCTGTCGACGGATGAGTTGTTCATGAAGCTCTACACCCACCTTCCCAAGGAAATGGTCTTTCAGGAGCAATTGTTGGTCGCGCGCCTTTGAGAGTCCTCCTTGGCTTGCGGTGGGCAGCGGGAGTTATTTTAGAGATCTGGGTGCCCACCGATCTTTTGAGGTTATTTCCTTCGTACAAAGCCGGCTTCGGACAGAGCCTCGTTTGGACCTTGGGCACCGGGTGCAAAAGCCTGTTGCACCGTAGAGGGGACCCCCGATACTTAGGCACTTGATTCGATGATTGAATGGCATATCCAGTCGCGGGCCCACGCCTGTAGGCTATCCGGGCGGCAGTTTCATGACGGCGAGACCTATCACACCCTGCTTCTCGATACGAAAGCGGGCTTTGAACGGATGGACCTCTGTGTGGATGCCTTCAAGGAGTCCGCTGCGGAACTGCTCGCCAAGGTCAACTTAGTCTCCCATTGGAAGGGTGTGTATGAGGCCCCGCCTCCGGTGCCTCCGGATGCTATCCGCAAGGATGACGCCGAGTCGCTACTGAGGAAGCTTCTCGAACGGCGTGAGGAGCGGCATTCGGCCGTAGCCTACATCTTGGCGGTGATGCTGGAGCGCAAGCGCATCCTGCGGGTCAAGGGTCAGTCGCGGGACAATGGTCGGCGGATCTTTGTGTATGAACATCCGAAGTCGGGCGATCTGTTTACCATTGTCGACCCCGATCTCCAATTGAACCAATTGGCGGCCGTGCAGAGTGATGTGGCTCATCTTTTAGAGCACGGGCTGCCGGACGAGGTTCTGGCTCTGGCATCCTTGCCTGCGGAGCCCACTGAAGAACCCTTCAACGCGCCGAGTGAGATCCCTTCACTGGCTGCGGTCTGATCCTGGCCGACAGCACGTTTAAGGTTCCGCCTGCAGCCCATCCAACGATTCCCATGTCTGCTCTCGAAGATCTCCAAGTCGCACTGGGGTACCGTTTTCGCGATCTGTCACTCCTTTCCCTGGCTTTGACTCATCCGTCCGTGGCGCACGAGGAGGGTGGAGGGCAGAACCACAATCAGCGTTTGGAGTTTTTGGGGGATGCGGTGATTCAGTTGGCCGTCACTTCGGAGTTATATCACCGGTTTCCTGGATTGGGTGAGGGGGCTCTCACGCAAGCGCGGGCTCAGTTAGTTAATCGAACATCGCTGGCTGGGCAGGCTCGGCGTCTCGAGTTGGGAAAGCATGTCATCCTCAGCCGCGGCGAAGATTCGAGCGGTGGGCGAGCCCGCAGCTCGACCTTGGCCGATGCCTTCGAGGCGATTATCGGAGCGGTGTATGTGGACGCCGGGTTCGAGGCGGCTCGCCAGAGGCTGATGGACCTCATCCGCGCTGGAGGAACCGAGATGGTGGAATTGCCCAACCTCGACAATCCTAAGGGTGACCTTCAGGAGCAAATGCAGGCCAGGTCGCCTGAAGCCCCCCGTTACGAATTGCTCGATACCGAGGGGCCAGATCATGACCGGACCTTCCGGTGCGCCGTGTTGCACGGCGGCATCGAGTTGGCTCGAGGTGTGGGTCGCAGCAAAAAGGCGGCGGAAAGCAACGCGGCTTTTTTGGCCCTCCAGAAACTTAAGGCCTCCCCCGCGACACCCACTCCTGAGGGCTCTTAAGCCCTATTCATCCATCCAAAGGCGTGAAAACCCGCCCGAAGTATCCGGGCGGGTCTTGGGTCGAAATCAGAGCCTTCAGCGAGCAACCAATGGTCGTCGGGTTGGCTCTGCGATCAGGCTTTCCGGGTTTTTGGTGAGCTTGGACTCATCGACCTGCCGCAGGGGCTGCAGGACCATTGGAAGCGGCAGCGGCCGTGAGTTCGGCGAGGCGCTTGGCCAGGGTTGCCTCCTGGATTTTCTTCGCCAATTCGGGCTTCTCAGCCAGCGTCTTGCGGGCAGCATCCTTGCCCTGACCGATGAGTTCACCCTGAAACTGAATCCAGGCACCCTTCTTATCAACAGTGCCCACGCTGAGAGCCACATCGAGGAGCGAGCCCTCCTTGTCGATGCCGTGATTGAAGAGAATATCGAACTCCGCCTCGGCAAACGGGGGGGCAACCTTGTTCTTCACGATCTTCACCTTCACATGGTTGCCGATCGTTGCGCCTGAGCCGTCTTTGATCGCCTCTTTGCGTCGGATGTCGATGCGGACGCTGGCGTAGAACTTCAGGGCTTTACCGCCTGGGGTGGTCTCGGGACTGCCGAACATCACGCCCACCTTCTCGCGCAATTGGTTGGTGAAAAGGCAGGTGGTCTTGGCCTTGCTGAGGATTGCGGTGAGCTTGCGCAACGCTTGGCTCATGAGGCGGGCCTGCATGCCCATGGTGGCCATACCCATTTCGCCCTCCAGTTCGGCCTTGGGCACCAGCGCGGCCACCGAATCGATCACGATGATATCGAGGGCTCCAGAACGGGCTAGTGTCTCGCAGATGGTCAGTGCCTCTTCGCCGGAGTCGGGTTGGGAGACGAGAAGTTCGTCGACATTCACGCCGAGTTTCTTGGCGTAGGAAGGGTCCAGAGCGTGTTCAGCATCGATGAAGGCAGCCACGCCACCGGCCTTCTGGGCGTTGGCGATGAGATGGAGCATCAAAGTGGTCTTTCCGGAGGATTCTGGACCATAGATCTCAATGACACGGCCACGGGGCACGCCGCCCACACCCAGCGCCAAATCAATGGCCAGTGCCCCGGTGGGGATGACTTCGATGGGTCGGGAGACTTGGGATCCGAGGCGCATGATCGCCCCCTCCCCGTAAGCCTTGGTGATGGAGGCAATGGCGGAATCGAGTTCCCGCTGTTTGGCTGCGGAGATCTTGGGCACCTCGGCAACGGCGGCAGGTTTGGTTTCGGCGAGTTTAGTTTCGGTGGTTGGGGTTTTCTTTTCCGGGAGTTTTTCAGCCATAGGTGAGTCGGTTGGAATGAGGTTAGAGAAATGGTTCGGTTTGAAAATTAATGAGAATGGGTCAGAGCGAGGTCGATGTCCGGATCGATCTGCCAGCGCGCGGCCACGGATTCAAGTTCGCTGTCCAGCTCCCATTGATCGGGCAGTGCGGAGCCCACATGGCGGCGACTGGAACCTTTTAATACCATGCAGCCGGTATTGTCGCCGATCTGGGCGATTTTAGACAACTCGTCCGGCGTGAGTCGGATCGCCTTCAAAGCAGCCAGTTCATCGACCTTGGAAGCAATCGGGCGGGCTTCTTTCCCCAGCTCTTGGATGAGGGTCGGAATCACACTCTGCACGGACGGCTGGTGTAGGTTCCAGGTGCAGGCCAACTGCAACGGAGTGATGCCATGGCGTTGAGCGATGGGCCGCAAGGATTCGAGTTTTTCGACGGCGGCCTCGACCCAACCAGCAGGTCGAAACGATCGGTGGTCGGACGGGCCGAAGCGGTGTCCGGAACGGACATCGTCATGGAAGATGCCGCCGTAATCCACCACACGAGTGATGAGTTGGACGTGATGACGTAAGGCCGCAGGGAGAACTAGTTTGCCGGGCCATGGCTCCAGTGGACCAAGAATGATCATCGCCCAGTCGATGAGAGGTCCGAAGCGTTCGAAACACTGGATGAGGTCCAGAGTGAATCCATTGGCCGGGCCTGGCGCAATTCCGAGGGAACGTGTTAGACCGGCCTCACGCAGGGCCTGCATTCCGTTCCAGACTCGGTCGCTCGTGTAGCCGCTGTGGTCGGGGTTGTGCAGGAGGACCAGGTCGAACTGGTCGGCTTGGCACCGCTCCAGCGACTTCTCGGTGGCCATCCGAAGATAGGAGGCGTAGTCGGCCGGCACCCGCAGCCCAGATTGAGTGAAGCGCGGAAACCCCTTCGCGCCATCGCGCCGAGCCGAGTAAAAATCATGTCCGATGCAACCCACGAGGCAGTAACTCTCGCGCGGCACCCCGGACAACGCCTGTCCTAGGAGGCTGTCTGCTTGGCCTGAACCATACACGTCGGCAGTCAGGAAGGTTCGGATGCCTCGGTTCCAAGCGTGGCGCACCAGTGCGATCCATTGAGCATCATCCAGAGGCTGTCCGTAATTCATGAATCGGCCCCCATTCCAGGTGCCGAATGCCGTCGGTGTGACTTCCATTGGTAGGCACTTTCGGGACTTCCGTAGCGGGGGGCCATTGAATTCTCGGTCTAGGCCTCGACGGAGGTTTGCGGCGCGGGTCGGTGGTGGGATCTTTGGAACCGAAGCGACACCTCGGAAGCCGGATCTTTGACGAAGTCCTTTCTTCATGGGTTCCAAAGAGGTTGATTTTGAGTCGCGAGCGACCCTGCCGGGCCTGGCTGGATTCGGCGAACACCGCCATCGAGGAAAAGGATATTGGCCGCACCCCGATGGAGTGTGCGGTGGAGGTTCCCAGGTCCGGCCACAGCCGCTCGTTGGCCATTGTCAAAGAGCCAGACAGTGCGGGATGGAGTGGGAACGGATTCCAGGCGCATTCTGCGGGATTCCCGTCCGCTGCCGTTGATGAGGCGGTTCAGGGCAAAGTGGAAGAGCAGATGACCATTGCTACGTCGAGGGTTGGACGGACAGAACCAGAGTCGGTTGCCCAGCGGTGCGAGCGCATTAGTCCGCCAAGGTCCCTCGTCGTGGTAGCTAGGGACTCCTATCATCGGAGGCAAGTTGGCGTACCAAGCGTTGTGGGTGGAAATACCGTTGGGCGCTCCATCGGGGGGCAACCAACCGTTAGAATCCATCTCGTACAAATGCGTGGCGATGCCCCACTGCTTGAGGTTGGAGAGGCAGGAGCTGGTGCGTGCGGTGTCCCGAGTGCGGGCCAAGGCTGGCAGCAATAGCAATGTAAGGATTCCGATCACACTCACAACGACCAGCAGTTCGAGTAAGGTGAAAGCCTTGGAAGGAGACAGGATTCTGGGAATTGAGGCGCTCATAGCAGCTATCCAAAGATTCGCGCCATCGCCTGAATTCCTTTCATCTTTGAGGGAGAAATAACACCAATCTTCATCTGACACCCATTTCGCAGCGCCAACCGATTCGCACGGTGCCCTTGTGAGGAGCCTGTCCCTTGTGAGGAGCCTGTCCCTTGTGAGGAGCCTGTCCCTTGTGAGGAGCCTGTCCCTTGTGA
>CAINWP010000290.1 GCA_903854475.1 uncultured Verrucomicrobiota bacterium | reverse complement strand
AATACCCGGGTTTCCCACCTCACCCAAGCACCTCCGAGGTAGGGCGATTTCTCCGAAAGCGCCGCGTCCGCAGACATGGATCGCCGCAGAGATCGGACCGCCGCAGACCGGACCGCTCGGAGATCGGTCCCTACCTAGGAGGTCCTCGGGCGGCTTCCGGAGGTGCCAAAAAACCAACTGTCGGTGACGATGTGACAACTGCTGAAAATAGCGAGGAACCGTTTGTTTTACAGGCACGCAACACGGCTGCTGGCTGGAACAAGAACCCACCTGGCAGAACTGGTTCCCGGCTTTAGAAATAGCCTGGAAAACGGTCCTGGTCAAAAAGTCCGATAAAACCCAGACCACTCAATCGCGGTTGGTTCATCGATTCGACATGCCCATCAAAAAACCAGCCATTGGCGCGGTTGGAATGACGGCCGTGTATCTCATAATCTTCATCGATCCGAAAAACATGAAACTGTCGGGCGGTAATGCCCAAACGACCCCGACTAGTGGTATCAGCCAAGTGAAGGTACGAGGCGGGTTGTTCTATGCGCTCACTCTGGAGAATTTCTTGAAGCGGCCCAGTCCGTAGGACCTCCGGAGGGTCCACCCAGACACCGAAAGTCATCAGCCAATTAGTCCAAGAAAAAGGTGGGTAGGTGGGACACAGAAAAATGGAAGCAGGCAGGTTCTGATGGGCCGCCACCGACTGGGCCCACGTATTGGTGACCATCAAGGGCGATTGAAGACGGACCGCACCCCGATGGTCCTGCGCATAAAGTTGAGTGGCCAATCCTACCTGCCGTAAATTGCCCTGACAGCGTACCGACCCTGCCTTGGCCTTGGCCGAGGACAATGCGGGCAACAACATCGCCGCCAGAATAGCGATCACAGCGATCACCACCAGCAACTCCACCAAGGTGAACGCCTTACTGCAGGAGATCTGCGACCTCATTCGATGAATATTACAAACATTATTGAACGGGCGCCATCCCCTTCCCGAGGAACACTCTTAACCGGAACAAGCCAAAACCGATCCCGCCCGCAGCCAACAGGCCAACACCGAGAGTCATTGGCTCCGATCCTTTCACCGCTATGGCGAAACGAATCTATTGAAAGACCGGACACATCCCATCCGAACCGTGAGACTAACCCCAAAAAACTGCAACCGACAAGCTACGAACCCAGTCGGCAGTCGGCCTTTTGCGAGGACCTCCCCCGGTCGATAGGTCTATTGGGGACCTTCGCCAGGCTCCTGGCAGCCACACAGCGCTGCGCCCCGGCTTCCGTGCCCGCTTATCTCGTACCCGCTGAGATACCCTCAGCGGAGCGTCTCTCTGAATGTTCAGATAAGCTCCAAAAACCAGTAGGCAGCGCGGGCCCCCTGTTAGTCTTTTAAAACCCATCCAAAGATAGGCTTCAAAGCGACAGTTTTAGGAAGGTTATTAACCGGTCATGATCCGCTATATTTACCATATCGGATAGAATTTGTTCAAATAGAAATAATGCTGATAAACTTCAATTTTTAAGGCTTTTTACGATCTATCTCTTCTGCTTTCGTTGTTTCAAATAACAGAAAACCATCGTCCTAACCGGCATTTTCCGAGTTGATCCCGCCTCATTGCCTGATGCTTGTTTAGATATTTATTCTTGCCTCTTTTTTTTCAATCGTTAGATTGATCCCATGACACGTCGTCCTATGCTGGTTTTTCAGCTCAGGATGGTCGGGTTCAGATAAAATTAAAACGTATCCATCATGGACATTACCAAAGAGATCGAACGTCAGACTCAAGAACTCCAGAAGAAGCTGGCCCTGTTGAGCGACAACAACCTCCAAGAGCTGGTCACCAAAAAAGCCGCGCTGGAAACCGAATTAGCTGACATCGAAGCTAAGATTGCCAACACCTGCAAGCTTCTGGGTATTTCCATGGCGGGTGCTTCCTCCCCGGCCCGCGCTGAGAGACGGACCCGTATGGGTGGCGATGTCATTCGCGCCAAAATCACTGAAGTCCTGAAGGCGACCCCACAAGGCCTTTCTCAGATCGACATTGCCAAACAGACCGGGGTTTCCTACGCCAGCGTGATCAACTTCCTGAAAGACAATCAGGACACCATCCGCACTGAAGGCGATCGCAAGAGCAAGCTCGTCTTCCTCAAGTAAACGATTAGGTCTTTGGACCTCTTTTTAGCCTCTTTTTGACGATATTGCTCGTCCAAATAAGCAGCCAGAAGATCTAAAAACGACCGGTATTCGCAGAGCGACCTGAGGGTAGCCAAAAATCGAATACCGGCCTTTTTAGTCGTCGAATTTATCGACGAATTCGCCACGGAAACCGTCTGATCGGTTTTATTGGAACTTTCAACGCCCAATCTAAGCCAGTTCTTCAGGGCTTCAATAATCTGATCACTTCGTCGTGCAGTTCCGGTGCGCAAGCCACCATAGAAGTCGCGCCGGCGTGATTGGCCGGCTGACCCTGCCAGTCGGAGAAACGTGCACCGGCCCCTTCCAACAGGGGCACCAGCGGCAGGAGATCCCAAGGATTCATGATCGGATCGACCATCACATCCACCCACCCAGAGCACAGCAGCAAGTAGCCGTAACAGTCGCCGAAGCCCCGGTAGAGCCGAACCGAATCGGTCAGAGCATCGAACCGAGCTCCATTATGGTACTTGGCAGGATAAAGGGGATCGGTCGTCAGCAAGGAGGCCTCGGAGAGGCGAGCGCAGGGTCGGACCCGAACCGGTCGATCATTGAGCGTAGTGGTGATTCCATCTCCAATCATCAACTGACGCATCACGGGTTGGTGAATGCATCCCACAATCGGCTGACCGCGATGGAGCAACCCGATGAGCGTCCCAAAGAGGGGGACCCCCAAGATGAAACTTTTGGTCCCGTCGACCGGATCGAGCACCCAAACATATTCAGCATCGCCCCGTTCAGTGCCAAATTCCTCGCCGATAATACCATGCTCAGGAAAGCGACGGGCAATCATCTCCCGCATTACCTTCTCGGCCCCGCGGTCAGCCAGGGTCACCGGAGAGGCATCGCTCTTGAGTTCTAAACCCATGTCCCGGGATCCGAAGTAAGGCAAGATTACCTGGGCGCTGGCCTCGGCGAGTTCCCGCACAAAGGCAACAAAGGGCTCGTGATTCATGAAGACGGCGGATAAAAGCAGAATTGCCCGTGTTTGGAAACCGAAGACCCGTTACGAAATCGGCTCAGGAATGGGCCATAGCCAAGAGCCGCTCGGCCAACCGAGCACCCAAGCGCTCGGCATCCCGGACCGGCGCCCTATCTTCGTCGTAACGGCCAACGCCGTCGCGGAAGACCGCTACCCGCAGCTGTAACTGGTGTCCCACCACCCGGGCATAGCCAGCGATGGGACTCTGACATCCGCCACCCATACCGCGCAGGAATGACCGCTCGGCCAGAACCGCCTGTTGGGTGTTAAAGTGATTCAGGATCTTGACCCGAGAGCCAATCTCCAAATCCCCAGCACGGATTTCAAGAGCGACAGCACCTTGACCCACGGCCGGCAAGAATTCTTCCGGCTCCAGGATCGTCCCGAGAATGCCCTCGGGCGGCGGATCAAACATCAACCGTTGAGCCAGGCTCAGCCGATAATCGGCACGCAGTGCCCCTTTGGGACTGAGGTCGAAGCCCAAACGGGTCAACCCAGCCGCGGCGAGCAAAGTGGCATCGATTCCATCGTCCTGAAGCAACTTGGCCAGCCGGGTCCCCACATTGCCCCGGATCGGCACCACGGTCATATCGGGCCGCAGCGCCTTCACTAGGGCCGATCGCCGAGTGCTGCTCGTGGCTACCACCGAGCCTTCAGGCAGGTCTTCTAGTGAGAGGCCCGGACCAAAACCCGAACGCTCCTTGCTCCCTGGGGTCCAGTCGGCTACCGGATTCTTCTCCGCAACAACCCGCACCACATCGCGATACAGCATTACCTCCCGAACATCGGCGCGTTGACAAATGGCTCCCAATATTAGCCCTTCCGGCAATTCGGTGGGCAGATCCTTGAGGCTGTGGACTGCCAAGTCAGCCCGACCTTCCAAGAGGGCCAGTTCTAGTTCCTTGGTGAACAATCCCTTCGGTAGTGGCATCGCGGTGTCGGCCAGCGCCGAAGTCTGGAGGGCATCACCCGTGGTTCGGATCACTTCCAGTTCAAAGCGCTCGGCCGGGAATGCCGCCTGAAGGTGGTATTGGACCTGACGGGACTGGGCCAATGCCAGGGCGCTACCGCGGGTCGCGATGAGGATGGGGCGATTCAGAGACATGGAAATTAGGCGGCCGGTGAGCGCAGGGCAAAGGGACCGAAGCGACGCCCACCGTCAAACTCGACAGCGGCCTCGCGGATCATAGTCTCGCAACGCGCCACCTCTTCCCGGCGTTGGCGAGTCGCCGTATCGGCCACCGATTGAAGGTCATCGACATTGGCTAGGAACACTTCCGGCAACAGGGTCACGGCAGGATCGATGTCCCGCGGCACGGCCAAATCGATGAGCAAGATAGGACGGGGCCTGCGCCCGGCCATCAGCCTTTCCAGCCGATCTCGGTCGAGAATCGGATACGGCGAACCCGTGGCGCTAACCACGATATCCACAGCGGCGAATTCACGCTCCCAGTCCTGGAAACCGATGGCCCGACCCTCCAGTTCTTCAGCCAAGGCTGCGGCACGGTCGAAGGAACGATTGGAGACCAGGATACCCTTGGCACCACGACCCCGAAGCGCCCGGGCGGTCTTTTCGCTGGTGTCGCCAGCCCCTATCACCATCACCTGGCGCCGATCCAGGTCGTCGAAAATCCTCTCGGCCAGTGCGACGGCGACGGCAGCCACCGAGGTGTTACCCCGTTGAATCTGGGTCTCGGTGCGGACGCGCTTGGCCAAGGAGAACGCCCTTTGAAACGATCGGTTCAGGATGCTCCCTGTGCTCCCTGAAGCCAAGGCGACCGAGTAGAACCGCTTGATTTGACCCAAGATCTCCGTCTCGCCCAGCACCAACGAATCCAGCCCAGAAACCACGCGGAACAGGTGCTCCAAGGCTGCGGCTCCCTGGTGGGTGTACACGATACCCGACAGGTCACCGGATTGGCCCCGGTCGCGAGCCAGAAAACCGCGCAATTGCTGGACCAATGCTGCCGGATCGCCCGACGGGCTGGCCGCATACAATTCGACCCGGTTGCACGTAGAGATCACCAAAGCCTCGGTGGCCAGACCCAAAGATCGAATGCGGGCCGCCGCAGACGCGAGGTCGGCCTCAGTAAATGCCATCCGCTCCCGAACTTCGATTGGAGCGGTCTTGTGACTGAGACCTACGGCAACGAGAGGCATCAAGAGTTGAGGCGTGGAACCCGGTTATGCATCTCGGAAAGAAGGTACATGCCCCAGAAGGTAAGCATGAGCACGGCGAAACCTAGAACCGAACCCCAAGCCAGCCGACGACCCCGCTGACGAAACTGCCAGGCGGCGAGCAAGAGTGCGCCATAGAGCATCCAGGTGACGCAGGAGTAGATTACGAAGGGATCCGCGACAAACCACGCCCCTCTGGCCTGTCGCAAGTAGAGGGAGCCCGAAGCCAGACCTGCCGACAACAGCCCCCAACCGACCCAGAGCAGGCCCGTCGTCGCCGACTCCAAGCGAGTGATGGGCGGCAAGAGCGCCCGCAACGCGCGGGCTTTGTCAAAACGCAGACTGTGCTCTTGCTGCAAGTACATGCCGGAGGCTAAAGAACCCAAACCAAAGGATCCGTAGGCCAATAGCACTAAGGCCGCATGGATCGGACCCCAGCCGCTAGAGAAATCGGGGCGCTGGCCGGCGGGCGGGTCCAGGGCGGGCATGAGCGCGAAGACGCCCAGTAACGTGAGGACCGGTGCCGCAAAAGCCCCCAAGAATCGCATGCGACTGAATCCTCCAATCAACAAGTAGACCGTGGAAATGGTCCAAGTCACGAACATAGTCGCCTCGAACAGGTTGTTAATGGGACACCGTTCGAGGGAAAATCCGCGGCGAAACATGGCTCCGGTGTGGAGCACCCAACCGACCGCCATGAGCCCATACAGCGCGACGCTGTCCCGCTGAAACTGCCGACGCCAAATGATCACAGCAAAGCCCGCAGCCAGCGCATACAGCACTACCGCGGCAGCAAACAATCCCCGATCGGAAAACGGCAACGGCACGAGAGAGCCAAGTTAAACGTGGACTGGAACTGGGCAAGGCGCGGTTCGGTCGTACGGTTTGGATAACCGAACCGCCAGCCTCAGCCCTTTCATTCAACAGCCCGTCTCCAGACAGGCCCCGAAAGATCAGTTCTTTTTGACCCGCACGTTTCGGTATTCCACGATCGACTTAGGATCATGGGCCTGGAAAGCAATGGTCCCCTCATTGAGCTTGCGCTCAAAATCCTTGCCTGCCTTGCGATTCGGCTCCTCTGTAAAATCATTGACCAGCTTGCCGTTGAGGAAGATCTGGACGCGGTTGCCCTTCACAATGACGTGATGCGTGTACCACTCGTTGTCGCGGACCACTCCCTCGATCTTGTCCGCTTTGACGTCCTGCACCGAATAGATGCTGCCCGATTTACGCCAGTCGCCCTGAGTCTGATTAACCTGGGTCTCGTAGCCACCCCAAGGCCATCCAGAATCCTGGTACTTGGTGTGGATGTAGATGCCACCGTTGGAGTTGGGGGCCGTCTTCACATCCACCTTCAACTCAAAGTCTTTGAATGGAGCAAGCGGGCCGGTGTAAAAATTGTGGGACCGCTCGCCCTGGGCCTTGAAGCCGCCGTCAGCGAGGCTCCAGGAGGCGGGCGTCTCGTTGACCTTCCAACCGGTCCAAGAGCCGTCCGAGATCAGGGTGAAGCCCTGGGAATCCACGTGGCCGATCTGGCCCGGCTTGGGTTTGGAGGCGGCAGAATCAGCGGCATTGGAGGCACAACCAGCGAGGATCGCGGCGGCCACGACGATAGGAAAGCAAAGGGTCTTCATAGGGCGCAGTCTAGGAACTGTGAAGATCATGCCTCTGGTCCCATCCGCTCGGCAAACCGGAATTCACCGACGGGATGAATTGCCGACAGCCCTGCTTCCCGTTGAAATCAAAACGTGTCCGACACGACAACCACCCAGCCCTGTGCCGCTCCGACGGTTTCCCGAAGGTCGCGGGGTGCTTGGCTACCGTTCACAGGGAATGGGGTGTCCCGCTTTGCCGATGCGAGCGGCAGCCGTGCCCTCGGATTCCTTGGAGGATTCGCTCTCACTACAGCCCTGGTGCTGGGCTGGGCATTGCACACGACCTGGTGGCCCGTGGCGGACCAAGCCGTGCGAGAGTTTCCAGAAAACGGTCCATCCCTGGTCCAAGGTCGATTTAATTGGCCGGAGACCTCACCGCGGTTGCTGGCCGATTCCCCCCACCTAGGTGTGGCGGTCCGCCCTAGTAACTCGGATCCACTCGGTCGCACAGCAGATCTTCAACTCGAACTCCTTCCGGAAACCCTGCGACTGGCCGGAATCGCTGGATTCGTGGACTTGCCATGGCCCGCGACGGCGACCCTGCCGCTGGGTCGTCTTCAAGCACAGGCTGCATGGGAGGCCTGGAGGCGGCCCGTGCTGGCCGCTCTCATCGTCATAGCAGCGACGGCGATGATAGTGATCTGGAGCTTATTGGCCCTCGCCCTGGCACTGCCGCTGCGAATCGTCGCCTTCCTGTTGCAGAAAAAGATCACCCTCGGTGGGTGCTGGCGCCTAAGCGCTGCGGCCAGCATGAGCGGGTCGCTGGTGCTCAATCTGGGACTCGGCGGTTATGTGGTGCGGTGGTTGTCCTGGCCTGCTCTGGCTGCCGTGGTCGTGATACACTTGCTGGTCAACGGGCTTTTCCTGGGCTGGGGACTTGTCAGTCGTCCCAAGAAAAGCCGCACCGCATCGGTACCCAATCCCTTCCAGCCGGGGACTGCAAAGTCGAGTTCCCGAAAGTCCGGAAGTAATCCGTTTGGATGATTGAATCGACCGCCTCGAGGGAAGGGCGATTCGGTCGACCTCAGATCAGCGGGCGGGCGGATTGATTCGCGCTCCCTTGGCCTTGAGTTCTTCGAGCTGGGCCTTGGACTGCTTAGACAGCGGGTTGCCATCGAGGTAGACCCGAACGAACGGGGCAAAGTTCCGAGTCTTCTCCAGATCGGGGGTCATCCATCGGCTCAGGGGAGCCAGGTCGCGGATGCGATTGTGGGACAACTGCAAGAAAGACGGCGCTCGGATGCCGGACAAGGGCGCCAGATCACTGATACCGTTATGGGAGGCCGAGAGAAGTGTCAAATTGCGGAAAGCTCCAAAACCCTCGATGGAGCGGATCTTGTTGTGATCGATATACAGAGTCGCCACACGGGGCAAATTGGTCAGCAGCGCCACCGAGCCGAGACGGTTGGCCGACAAGTAAATCGAGGCCAGGTTGGTCAAACCAGACAAGGGCTTCACGTCCTTCACATGATTGTGAGAGAGCTCGATGTATTGCAGGGCCGGCACTGAGGCCAGAGGGGTAATCACCGAGACCTGATTGGAAGCCAAGTTGAGGTACTGGAGCTGCTTCAGTCCGGCCAGGGGCACGAGATCAATGATCTGGTTGCCCGGGATCTCCAGCGAAGCCAACGCGACGCAATGCTCCAGACCCGCCAAGCTAGTGATGCCCGAGAAGGGTGCGGACACGGTGGACACCGTGGCCACATCGGCCGCCGTCAACGGATCCTGAGATTCGCGCTTGGCGAAGACCTGCCGACGCACCGCGGCTTCGAGCTTCTTGTCCTTAAAGACGGAGACCGGTGCGTTGGTGGCCGCGGGCTTCTCTGCAGGCTTGGGGGCCGATTCTGCAGCGCTCATCGGCGCCGAAGCCAACAGCAACACCGATGCACACAGGGAGGAGAGGATAGCTCGCTTGCTCATGGAAATTGTTCCCTATAATGACTAGCCGTGGAATCAACGAAAGCGATTTTCAGATCGAAGTCTCTCCCAGATTTGCCTTCGCTCCGGCTTGGGGCTGCTAACCAATCACTGACGCACCCCGGGGAATAAGCCCACTGAATCGTTCAGCGCTTCGAGGACACGTTGGTCTTGAAGGCACCACGAAAGAGCCAATGGCGCTTGAGCCCACCGACAAAATCGGAGGAGTTGGTGAGGACCCCCTCGACCGCCGGCAGGGTGTTTGAGCGAACCGTTCCCAGGGTCCGCTCAGCCTCGACCAACGTGCCCGGTAAGGTCGCATTGAGATTGGAGACCAACGGCCCCACCCCTTGGATCTGCTGGTTCACCTGCGTGACCAGTGGCGGAACCGTGCGGCTCAATTCGGTGAGCAGCGGAGGCAGCGTGCTATTCAGATGAGTCAGGAGCGGAGGAACTGTGGCGTCGAGGTTTGAGACCAAGGTACCAATGCCCCCGATCTGAGCGTTCATATTGGTCAGGGTCACCGTCAGCGCCGAACTGAGATTGCTGGGGATCATGATCTCCCCAAGTCCGCCGGGTCGGTCGAAGCGAGCCGACAAGTTGGTCGGGAACAACAAGTCGCCCAGGCCTCCCGGTTTGGTGAAGGCTTCTCGGATCCGCGGGACCAGCAGAGTGAGTTCACCGATGAGATCCCCGGTGACTTCCGTTCGAAGAAAGTATCCCTTGGCGTCCTCGGCCACAGGGTCATAGCGGATGAAGTTCGTCGCATCCGGTCGACCGAGATTATAGGCGTACTTGTCCCACAGGACACCCAAGGTTCCCACGCCGGGGGTGTTGGTGGATGGGGCCGTTGTGGCAATGCCAAGGCCCTGGCTTCGTGTCACCTCCAGGAAGTTTCCTCCAGCGATGTCGATGGGCATGCCACTCACCTTGAGCTTGGAATCGGTGAAGATGTACCCGTGGTAGGGTTCCCGCACGAGGAACCGAACAAATACGTTGAAACCCTCGCTTCGATGCCAGGAATCATCGGGTGCCGTGTCGATCTGGACCACCTCGCCAATAGTGAAACCCAGCATCTTCACCGGAGTGCCCACTTTCACCGAACTGCCATCCCGAAGGTAGGTGTAGTAGGGCACCTGACGAACCCACCAACCGCGTTTGTCACCGGTGGTTTTGATGAAGAATCCCAAGCCGATGAGCCCCACGATCACCGCACCCACCAGAAAGAGAACCACCACCCATTCCACCCTTCGAAGGCGGGTCCGAAGTTGAGGAGTGAGATCCTGCAAGGCCATGGTCAGGGACGAGGTTCAGTGAGATCGCCGAAACCCTCTTCACCAGTAGCGGCAAGAACGGCTTCGCTGTCGGTAAGGATGCGCCAATGGCCGCTGGCGACCAGCGCGAAGCGCGGGTCCAGACCGATGTAGGGGCGCACCGCATCCGCCGTTGCGACGATGGTCAAGGGTTCGCCTCCAAGCACGGGATGCCCGGCCAGAGCCTCCGCCAGGAACCCGCGCCACCAACGCAAATGGACGGCGTCCAGACCGGCCAGTGGGTTGTCGAGCAGGAGAAGATCCGGTTCCAACACCAGGCTCCGGGCCAACGCGACCCGGCGCGACCAAGAGCGGCTTAAGGAGGTTGGTTTCCGAGAGAGGATCGATTCCAACTGGAGGTGACGGATCAACGGTTCCAATTCGCTGAGGGCCTCGGCGTAGGAGCGGTTCTGGTGATAGCACCACGGAAGGAGAATGTTCTCCGCCACGCTCAGGGCTGAGAACAGTCGCCCTCCCCCATCAAAGACCAAACCCAAGCGCCGACGGGTCTCCTGCAATCCCGGAGCGTCGTCTCCGGAGGCATCGACGCGGCGGCCGAACACGCGCACCTCGCCCGCCGCGGCCGGGATCAATCCGGCCAAGGTCTCCAAAAGCGCGGTCTTGCCGGCACCTTGCGCGCCGGCCACCACCCAAAGTTCTCCGGTGTCTACCGACCAGTCCACCGCCTGAAGCGAGATCCCATCCATTGGGGTCGAACTAGCGATCCCTAAAGATCGGGCCTCCAGCGCAAGAGTGGTGGATGGAGGTGTCCTCACAGGAGCAAGTACACGGTGATAAACAGGGCATCGATCATCAGGCATCCCACCACACAGACAGCCACCGTCCGCGTCGTCGCCGGGCCCACTTCCTCCAAGGTCATCGCGCGGGCCAGTCCCTGATAGCAAATCACCCAGCCGGTGAGAGCCCCGAACAGTAACGTCTTGAGGATCCAGAGTGGGAAATCGAGAGCACTCATGGCGCCAGCAATCTGGGTGAAGAACTCGATCGGAGACGCTTTCAATCCGCGGGCATAAGCAAAGAGATAGCCCGACCCTAGCGAGATCAAGATGAGGTAAGCGCTGAGTGATACCACCGCCACCGCGAATCCGATCACCCGAGGCACCACCAAATAATGGATCGGGTCGATGCCCAGGGCCTCGAGGGCCTCCACCTCACCCAGTGCCCGGGCCGTACCCAGCTCAACCACCGACGCCGTGCCCACTCGGGCCAGTACCAGGAGGCCAGCGATCATTGGGACCATTTCCCGCACGAACACCGTGACAATGAATGTTCCAGTGAAGTTCCCGGCCCCAAATTGCTCCATCAGCGAGACGGTCTGCCCCACGAAGACCACACCCAGAATCACTCCGAGAAAACTAATGATGGGCAGGAGGCGCACTCCACATCGATGGATTTCCCCCAGCACCTGCGGGCGCATGACCTCGGAATTGTCCCGATGACGCCGAGCCGCTGTCGCCAGCGTGATGAGGATGAAGGCACCTAGACGGGTGAGGCTGCGCCACTCCCCGAGCAAGGCTTCCAGCCACCCCAACCCTCCATCGGAATCCTCTTTGGAACCGGCGTTTTTGAGAGGGGGTGGGGTCGCCTCCATGTGCGTCTGAGGGATCAGCGGCTGGCCGTCTGCGGTTCGCGCTCAATGGACGGCACCGCCGCTCCGATCAACCGCGACATGCGCTCAAAGGTGACGTCTTCGTCCCCCGGCTCGCTGAGCGAGAAGAAGGAAATGTAGGCCCAGCGCGGACTGCGCCCCTTAGAGAGGATGTCGCGGACCATTTGCCATTGGCGGGCCGAATGGCTGGCCGTGCGGATCCCGTCGGCCACGAACCAAAACACATAGACCCCGTTAATGGTCACTCGACGGCCATCGTCGCGCTCCACCGAACGGGTCATATCAAAGCGCTGCACTTCGAGGCTTCCGGGCGCCCATCCTGGAACTTCGATGCTGCGGACGGTTTGTGAGAGAATCTGCCAACCGATGCCGGTCATGCAGTACTCGGGCCGATGAATGCTGGTCCGATCGGCGCCCATCAACACCACGCTCGCCGAAATCGAGGGGATGGAGGCTCCACCATGATAGGACCTTCGCCCGAAGGTCGTGTCCGGCGGCAGAAAGCTCAGTTCGAGTTCGGGAATGGCATCCAACTGAGATCGGTAACCCGACAACGAAGCCGGAAGGGACACCGAATTGGAGGTAGCCAAGCGACCCGACTCGCTCAGCAGAGGAAGACCCACAATCCGCACACCGGGTTCACCCATGCGCACATGGTCTTTGAGCCATCGCAAGGAACCGGCGGCCGCGCCCATGAGGGTCAGGGCAGCAATCGTAACAACAGCAATGCGCAAGTTCATGGCTGGGGGGTGCCAGAGTGGGTTCCTTCAGCAGGGACACGGATGGACGAGCCCGAGGGCGATTCGGGTTCGCGCAGCCATCGGGCCACCAGGAACACGCAGCCGAGGGCGATGAGAAAGGTGGCGAAGCCGAACTTGGTCTCGATGGCTTCACCCGCGGCCTGGCCCGCCGCCTCGGCCACAGCGAACACCACAATGAGCCGGATGACATTGGCCAACACCGCTAAACCTGGGCTGAGCAAGATGAGAAAAACCCGACGCCATGCCGACCGAAAATTCAGGAAGGCGAAGGTGACGGTTAACAGCAGCACCACCGTGGCGCTGCGAATGCCGCTGCAGGCCGGGGCGACATCGAAGCGGAAGCCCTGCACGGTGGCCGAAGCCTTCTGTAAAACAATGGTTCCCGCTCGCTCCAGCTTCATGTTCAGAACCCATTCACAGAACGTCGTCGAGAGGACGGTGCTCAGGAGCCGCAATCCGTGGGTGAGCGTGTCGAGGAAGACGGAGATCGGCACGCAGAAGAAGAACAGCAAGTAGGGAAAGGCGAAGGCGCGCATCCAAGCCCGACCCCAGTACATCCCCATGATCCCGAAGAGCCCCACCAGAAAACCCACCACCCCGAGGCGTGTCTGCTGGACCACATAGCCCGAAAGGTGCAGCAGCAGTCCAAGGGGAACCAGCGCCAGCGCCGGAGCCCAAGGTTCCTTCGGAATGGCGGCCAATTCGGTCCGACGCATCACGACGATGGCTCCCACCAACCAGGGGATCATCAGGCCCAATTCATCATCGCGCCCCTGCTTAGCTCCCCCCTCATAAACCGCCTGCAACCAACCGAACATCGAATCGGTCTGGATGTAGCCCAGGGTGGAGTTGCCCAAGAAGTGAAAGAGCGCGAACCACGCCGCAACGACCAGCCCAAAGGCTGCCTTGTGGGGCAAGCTGTCCCACAGCGATCGCAATTCTTGAAGCATCGAGGGTTGCAAGTGGGGTAAAAGTGACCCGTCCCTACGCCACCACGCAAGGGCAACGTCAATGGATCACAGTGACAAATACACTCCGTATTAATCCTAAGCAGAACCCACCAGAGCCCAATTTTTGAGGTGGAATCGATCCATAGAGGTTTCAAGAGTTTTAGTGATTAATGAACCAACCACTTCGGTTTTCCGGCTTCAAAGGTGAGCGTCACCTTCAAATGCTCCACAAGGCATGAAACTCCTCTGGAGCTCGAAGCCTAGGCTGTTCAGGAACCCAAGATACGTTGTGTAGACAGTTTCTCTGAAAGCCGAGGGAGGTCTTTCAGGACCGACTCACCAGCGAGACCAGCCAGTCTTGAGCGGCCAATCGAATGGATTCCCCGGTGCGGACCCGGGGTGCGACAAACTTGGGGGTGAACCAGGGGAAGGCCCCAACCAAATCGTGGGTCACCAAAATCTGACCGTCACAGTCCGGACCGCTGCCAATTCCGAGGGTGAGCATGCGGGAACAGGTACTGCGGATTTCAGTAGCGACTGGTGGGGTCACCAACTCGAGAACACAGGCAAAGGCGCCGGCTTCTTCCAAGGCACGGGCGTCGTCCAACAAGCGCTGACGGCCCGCCTCATCGCGACCTTTAATACGATACTTGCCGCCCTCTTCCACCACATGCTGGGGCAGCATGCCGAGATGACCCATGAAAGGAATCCCCTCGGCCAAGATCGCTTGAACTTGTGGCAAAATCTCCTGCCCTCCCTCGGCCTTCACATATTCGGCACCCGCCTCGACGAGACGCCGGGCATTACGGACCGCCTGGGCGGGCGTTTCATAGGCTTTGTACGGTAGATCCGCTCCGATCAACGCCCGGCATCGGGCTCGGGCCACGGCTCGAAGGTGATGAACGATGTCGTCCATGGTCACGGCAGTGGTGTCTGGATATCCCAGCACCACCATGCCCAGCGAATCACCCACGAGCAGCACCGGTACACCCGCTTCATCGAGCAATCGAGCCCCGGGATAATCATAGGCCGTCAACGCACCGAATGGGCGGCAACCCTTCCATCCGCGGAGCGTCTCGACGGTGATCTTCATAGCGTCCACGCGAGGAGTGTCGGCGAGGATGCGGGCACGGCAAGGTTGAAGCTCTCAACCCGCGGAACTCTTAAGCAAGGCCCCGACGTCTTGAGCACCTACTGAAGACCTCAGCCCAACACTAAGCCCACCGGACAATGGTCCGATCCCAGGACAGACGGGCGAATGAAGGCCTCTTTCAACGTCGGTCGAAGCGCCCCCGAAATCCCAACATAATCAATACGCCACCCGACATTCCGGGACCGTGCGCCGGCCATCGGACTCCACCAGGTATAATGCCCGCCCTTCCCCGGATGCTGGTCGCGGAAGGTGTCCACGAACCCTGCCTCCATGAGCCGAGTGAACCCACTTCGTTCCTCGACCGTGAAACCATGGTTGCGAACATTGGCTTTGGGATTGGCCAGATCGATCTCCTCGTGGGCCACATTGAGATCTCCGGAAAAAACCACCGGTTTACGGACCTCCAACGCCTTCAGATAGGACCGGAAGGCCGGATCCCATTCCAACTCCCGATACGGCAGGCGAGAAAGATCCCTCTTGGTGTTGGGTGTGTAGCAATTGACGACGAACTGGTCCTGGAGTTCGACCGTCAACACCCGACCTTCGTTGTCCGGTAACCACGAACCCAGGCCTCGCTCGACGGAGAGAACCGGCCGACGGCTCAGGGTCAGAGTGCCGCTGTAGCCCTTGCGTTCGGCGGAGTTCCAATGGACCGAGTACCCGCTGGGCCACTCGACGGACACTTGCTCAGGCATCGCCTTCACCTCTTGGAGGCAAATGACATCGGCATCCTCTTGGGCAATCCAGTCCAGCAATCCCTTGCCCAGCGCCGCGCGCAGGCCATTGACGTTCCATGAGGTCAGCTTCACTGGACTGATCCTGCGGCCGATCGTGCTGCGGCGCAATCCGGCGGCCCACTATAGGCTCTCTGGGTAACTCAAAACGGCGAAGAGACCGTCTCCAGCCCAGGATCAAGATCCCAAATGTCGGGTGAGGAAGTCGCGGATCAACTGGATTTCCGGCTCACCGGCCACGGTGTGGGCCTTGGCGAACTCGCGCCATTCCAGATTCAGTCCGGCCTCCTTCAAGGCCTGAGCCTGTCCGCGGACCGGCACCATGGGCACCACCGGATCTTGAGTGCCGTGGGTGAACAACGCCGGAACTTGTCGCGCCTCGGGCCCCAACTCGCGCAGCAACGCCTCTGGGTCATGAATGTAACCACTGATGCCCACCAACGCTCCCAGCCTCGGCGTGACCCGCCACCCCACGTCAAAGGTCATCAAACAACCCTGTGAAAAACCCAAGATCCCGATTCGCTCCGGAGGGTGGCCAGCGGCAATCCGTTCCTCGATCAGGTGGCGGAGAAGTTCCCGACTGCGACGCACGCCCGGACCGGCATCACCAGGCAAATCATACCATGAGTAGCCGCCGTAGTAAGAATCGGGTGCATTGACCAAGGCGTACTCGAGCCAAGGCAGGCGCAACTCGCCGGGCAACCACTCCCAACCCTGCGACGAATCACCCAGTCCATGCAGGACGATGAGCAAGGCACGCGAAGGCACTTGCTGGGCGGGAACGGTTTCAACGCGCAAAGAGACCGGGGTGTTCATAAATGCTCGAAAAAAACATCAGACCGCAGGCATCGCCGCCAGCACCTCCCGCAGGGCGATGAGACACCGAGCGTTTTCAGCCGGAGTGCCGACGGAAATCCGCAACCAGTCCGTCAATCCGTAGCTGCCCATGGGCCGGGTAATAATCCCCTGCTGCTGAAGCGCGGCAAACACGGCGCCGCCACGACCGGTCTTCGCCAAGACGAAATTGGCGTGCGACGGCACGTAAGGCAGCCCCATGGCCTTGAAGGCTGACTGGAAGTATTCGACGCCCACCCGGTTGTTCTCGCGGGTCCGCGCCTGATGATCGTCATCCTGGAGGGCTGCCAGGGCACCCGCCTGGGCAATGGAGTTGATGTTGAAGGGTTGGCGGACTTTTTCGAAGGCCGAGATCAACGCCGGGGAAGCGATGCCGTATCCCAGCCGAAGACCAGCCAGGCCGAAGATCTTGGAGAAAGTCCGGCAGAGCAGGAGATTGGTCTGTTGGCCCGAAAGAATTTGCGGGACGAGGTCGACCGGATCTTCAAGGAACTCGATATACGCCTCATCCATGACAATGAGCACGTCCTTGGGCACTTCACGCAGCAACCGGAGAATATCCTCGCGGGAAGTCCGAGTGCCGGTGGGGTTGTTGGGATTGGCCAGGAAGAGCACACCGGTCCGCGGCGTGATCGCACGGATCAGGCCATCGATATCGGCAGCGAACTCCACCGCAGGCACGGTCACCAACGTGGCTCCGAACAAGGCCGTCACGATGGGATACACCGCGAAGCAGAACTCAGGAACCACCACCTCGACCCCCGGGCGCATCATGGCATGCCCTACAAACTCCAGGAGTTCATTGGAACCGTTGCCCAGAATGAGGTTCTCCGTCCGGACGCCCATCGATTCTGCCAATGCCCGCTTGAGCACGGAGGCGGAACCATCGGGGTAAAGGTGCAGTTGCCGCAGCACCGTCTCCATGGCCACCAGGGCTTTGGGCGAGGGGCCGAAGGGATTTTCGTTGGAGGCCAGCTTGATGATGCCGGCAGGATCTAGACCATGTTCGCGGGCGACTTCCTCGATGGGCCGACCGGGCACATAGACCGGCAGGGTGGCGAGGGACGGATTGAATCGGGATAGCACGTTGCTCATGCGCTGTGGGGGATCGTTGTCCCGGTTGGCCCACTACGCAAGGCGGCGGACACGGCCAGGAGCGAAGCACCCGATAGGGGCGTACCCGCACAGGGACACGCTCTGCGGCCCGAGGAGCCCCCTAGGTAGGGAACGATCTCCGAGCAGTCCGACTCGGCCGACATGGCGCTTTCGCAGAAAGAGCACCGCCCGAGCTTGACCCCGCAGATCGTCAGTCAATGGTGCCGATCACCATGCGGATCCTTATTGTCGGTTGCGGGTATGTGGGCCTGGCGCTGGGACGGCGGTTGTCGTCTTCCGGTACCGAGGTTCTAGGCCTGCGCCGCCAGGGTGATCCCGACGGGGCCTTGGCCGCCGCAGGCATCCAGGCGGTACGAGGGGATCTCACCAGACCGGACGATTTGGAAACCATTCCGGGCGGCTTTGATGCGGTGGTTTGCGCAGTTTCTTCGAGTCGCGGTGGGGCGGATGCTTACCGGGAAGTGTACTTGGGTGGTGCCCGGAATTTAATCGAATGGGCGCGTCACCGGCGGGTGGGCCGACTGGTTTCAGTGAGCAGCACGAGCGTTTACAGCCAAACGGACGGCTCTTGGGTCACCGAGGACTCCCCGGCGGAACCCGCCGGAGAAACCGGTCGATTGCTCGTCGCCACCGAAGAAGCCTTCGCTGAGGCGCACCGCTCGGGCATCGTTCCTACTCAAATCGTCCGCGTCGCGGGCATCTATGGCCCTGAACGCGGACACCTCTTCCAACAATTCCTCGCCGGTCAGGCCCGACGCGATCCCGGCCAGGGCCGCTGGATCAACATGATCCACCGCGACGACGTGGCTTCAGCCCTGGAGGCAGTGATGCTCCGGGGGGATCCGGGCCATATTTACAACGCCGTCGACGACGAACCCGTCCTTCAAGGCGCATTCTTAGAATTTCTGGCCCATCAGACGGGGCTCCCGTTGCCACCGGTGGCCGAATCGACCGATTCCACCGGAACGATTCGGGTTCGCAAGCGCGGCACCACTCACAAGCGTGTTTCCAACCGCCGCCTTCGGGAAGACCTGGGTTGGAAACCGCAATTCCCCTCCTTTCGGGAAGGCTACGCCGAGGCCATCGCCGAGGCGATTTCCAGCCCGAGGACAACCTTTCAGCGGCCGGCACTAGTGTGATTCAAAACCGATCCCCGAACGGTGAGCAACTCTCGCCGCTAGGGATAGATCTCCCTATCTGGGATCCCCCGGTGCGCTCTGGCATCCCTGAGTGCTTTGCCTCAGGATTGGCCCGTGATTCAACGCTATTCACGGCCCGAGATGCGGGCGATCTGGTCCGAGGAGAACAAGCTGAGCCTGTGGCTCGACATCGAGGAGTTCGCCAGTGAAGCGCTGGTGACCCAAGGCGTGGTGCCGAAAAAAGATTTTCTGAAGATCCAGAAAGGCTGCCAGGCCTGGAAAGGCGATACCGCCGGATTGGCTGCCCGGCAGCGCGAGCTGGAAAAGGTGCTCAACCACGATGTCATCGCCTTCACGACCGCCGTGACCGAGCGCATCAACGACCCGGCCAGCCGATGGCTTCACTTCGGTCTGACCAGCTCCGATATCGTCGACACGGCCTTCGCCGTCCAGATGGTGCAAAGCGCTGACCTGCTCATCCGCGATGTGGAAACCCTCTTACCCATCATTGCTCGACGGGCCCGGGAGTATCAGCGGACCCCCTGCATCGGCCGCAGTCACGGTATTCATGGCGAGCCCACCACCTTCGGTCTAAAGCTGGCGCTCATGCACGAGGAGTTCTCACGAGCACTCACCCGTTTCCAGTACCTCCGCACCGTTGTTTCCATAGGCAAGCTCAGCGGCGCCGTCGGTACCCATGCCCATCTGCCGCCGTCGGTGGAGGCCCATGTGTGCACGCGTCTGAACTTGCGGCCAGTACCCATCGCCACGCAGGTCATCCAGCGGGATATCCACGCCGAGTTCATGAACGGGCTGGCCTTGGTGGCCTCCAGCTTCGAGCACTGGGCCGTAGAGTTTCGCCACTTGCAACGCACAGAAGTCCTCGAAGCCGAAGAGCCGTTCACCCGAGGCCAAAAGGGCAGCAGCGCCATGCCACACAAGCGCAACCCGATCACCTGGGAGCGTCTGACCGGACTGGCCCGCGTGATCCGTGGAAACTCCGTGGCTGCCCTCGAGAACGTCGCCCTGTGGCATGAGCGGGACATCAGCCACAGTTCGGTGGAACGAATCATCTTCCCCGATTCCTGCACTTTGCTCGACTATATGTTCGGACTGCTCACACGTCTCATGGACGGGCTATTGGTCTATCCTGAGAACATGCGCAAGAATCTGGGACTCAGCCTAGGCATGTGGAACAGCCAAACCGTCCTGCTGGCCCTGATCCGCAAAGGCCTGACCCGGGAGGACGCCTACGCCCTGGTTCAGCGCAACGCGATGAAGACTTGGGAGGTCAAACATGCCGGCCGCGACGACGCGGATTTTCTAGAAATCCTCAAGACAGACCCAGAGGTGGCCAGTCATTTCAAATCCGGTGAGCTCGAGGCGCTGTGTTCGCTCGATTTCCATCTCAAAGAGGTAGATCATCGCTTCAATATGCTCGGATTGGGCCCCGTGTCTCAAGCCAAGGCCACGGCGAAGAAACCCGCCTCCAAAAAGGTCGCGAAAAACACCCGCTGAGTTCGCTCTCTGGCTGGGTCGCCGAACGTCCACACGCGTCAACGGGGGTGTTGCTGTAGGCGGGGGATTAGCATAACCTCCCAGCAGCTGTAGATTGCTGCTATCCACCTGTCAGTGGTGCTTCCGAAGCCAGTAGGTCCAGAGTCTTCATCCTGTCATGCGTCACTCCCGCGTCAGCGCCGGCCTCCTAATGTATCGCTTCAACAGCGCTGCTCTGGAAGTCTTCATCGCGCACCCGGGTGGTCCGTGGTTCCCGCACCGGGACCACGGGATCTGGACGATCCCCAAGGGCGAGATCGAACCGGGTGAGAGCGCTCTGGATGCCGCCCGCCGTGAATTCACCGAAGAAGTCGGAATAACCAGCGCGCCACCCTTCATCGATCTGGGTTCTATCCGCCAGCGAGGCGGCAAGACCGTCTTTGCCTGGGCCTTCGAAGGTCAGTGGGATTCCATCCAAGGCATCCAAAGCAATCACGTGGATGTCGAATGGCCCGTGGG
Organism: uncultured Verrucomicrobiota bacterium; assembly: GCA_903854475.1. Classification (GTDB taxonomy): domain Bacteria; phylum Verrucomicrobiota; class Verrucomicrobiia; order Limisphaerales; family UBA9464; genus SXXZ01. Next base: position 1,951 of record CAINWP010000290.1, on the reverse strand, counting down.
CTCGGGTCATTGGTCCTCTTGGCCCGAAATAGACCGAGCTGGATTCTACAGCCCAGCCGCTGCCAAGGAACGGATGAAACTCGCCCAACACCCGTTCATCGATCGTCTGGCGGATGCGTTAGCGATTGCCCGGTACGCCCGCTTGTCCGCGGCCTAACCGAGGACATTGCAGGACAGAAATTGCTCCACAAACCATTCAAACTGGCTCGTCCCTCCGTCGACAGTAGCCCGTCGCCGGATACGTCGGTCTGATCGACCCACCACGAAGCACCGCTGCAGAATGGGACAAAAAAGAACCCCCGCGGGTGCCGGAACACTCGGGGGGCTTCTACAAATCGATCTTAGTCCTGCGAACGAGTCCACCACCACGTGCTGGCCGGATATACTGGCCGGATATACTGGCCGGATAGATAGGGACAAGATCTCGTCTCAGCGGTCGTCGAGCGCGACGACGCCGGGCAGTGGAATGCCTTCCAGAAACTCAAGGCTCGCACCGCCACCGGTGCTGGCGAAGGTCACCTGATCTCCGAGTCCGGCCTTGTTGACGGCCTTGACGCTGTCGCCCCCGCCGATGATCGACTTGGCCCCGTGTTTTTGAGTCGCCTCAACAGCTGCCTTGGCCACCGCATGGGTACCGGCTGCGAAGCGAGGGTCTTCAAACATTCCCATCGGTCCATTCCAGAGGATGGTCTTGGCCGTAGCGATGACCTCCGAGTAGCGGCGGACGGTATCCGGCCCGATATCGAAGCCTTCACAGTCATCAGGAATGTCACCGGTGTTGACCCGGGGATTCACAAATTCGAACACGGGACGACCCTTTTTGTTGACCTTGCCGGTGTCCTTAAGGTCCGCGATGACGGTATCGGTCGGCAGCAGGAACGAAACGCCCCGATCGGCCGCCTTGGCCTCGGCCGCCAGGGCCGTGCCGGTGTGGTCCTTCTCGACCAGAGATTTTCCGGTCTTGCCACCGTGAGCCAACTTGAAGGTGTAGGCCATGGCTCCTCCGATGAGGATGGTGTCGGCTTTGTCCAATAGGCAGTCGATCACCTTGATCTTGTCGCTCACTTTGGCGCCTCCAAGGATCACCACGAATGGACGGGCCGGATTCTCCAGCTCATCACCAAGAAACTTCAGTTCACGCTCCATCAGAAGGCCAGCCGCAGCCTGGCCACCCCAGGCTCGAACGATACGAGCCACGCCGCTGGTCGAGGCATGAGCCCGGTGAGCCGCACCGAACGCGTCGTTCACATAGACATCGGCCAACCGAGCCAACCGAGCAGCGAAGACGGGATCATTGGCTTCTTCCTCCGACTGAAACCGCACGTTTTCGAGGACCAAGATCTCGCCATCCCTCAAAGCGGCTGCAGCGGCCTCGGCCTTTTCACCGACCGTCTCGTCCACAAAGCTGACCGGGCGACCCAACATTTTACCCAACTGAACAGCCACCGGGGCCAGGCTCATCGACGCTTCCCGCTTGCCGTCCGGGCGACCCAAATGGGCTGCGAGGATGATTCGAGCCCCCTTGGAGATCAGCAGTTCCAACGTCGGCAGGGTCTCTTTAATGCGGGTGGTGTCATTGATCACCATCACCCCGTCCTTCTCCTCCATCGGGACGTTGTAATCGACGCGCATTAGCACGCGTTTGCCGGTGACATTCAGGTCGCGGATCGAAAGTTTGGCCATAAAGAATTCTCTGAGCGCCAAATCTATCGGTCGACCCCAACAGGGCCAAGGGTTTTCAGAACAGCTCTGAAGGACCGAGCAGACCGGGCGCCGGACGGACCACTCCACGGAGCGATTTTTACTCAGACAAAATCCCGGAGGACCGAAGTCCTTCCGGGGAGTTGCAAGGGACGCCTTGGACACAGAAATCAATCCGCAAGAAGACCGGTTTTGAAACCCTCCCTGAATACCATCGGGCCTGCCGATCCGATCAATTTTCAGGAGTCTT
>CAINWP010000289.1 GCA_903854475.1 uncultured Verrucomicrobiota bacterium | reverse complement strand
TTCGACGCCAAGACGGGCAAAATCCTGTGGCAAGTCCCGCGCGACGAACCCAGCAACTTCAGCACCCCCTACCTTTGGAAGACTCCGAAGCGCACCGAACTGGTGGTTCCGGGCCGCACTCAAATCCGCAGCTACGACCTGACAGGCAAGGTGCTGTGGCATCTGCAAGGGCCCTCGACGATCGTCATCCCCACCCCGTTCGAGGCCGAGGGGTTGCTATATGTCGGTGCCGGGTACGTCGGCGACAACCTCAAGCTCAACAAGCCCGTCTACGCCATTCGGCCCGGCGGAGTCGGCGATCTCACCCTGCCCGAGGGAGCCCGCGACAGCGCCAGCATTGCCTGGATGGAAGCCAACGCCGCCCCGTACAACCCGTCGCCACTGGCCTACGACGGCCGGTTCTACGTGCTGTGGGACTTCGGCTTCTTGAGCTGTCGCGATGCTCGAACGGGTCGGGAACTTTACGGCAAGCAACGCCTCAAGGCCGATGGAACGGCCGGCTTCACCGCATCCCCCTGGGCCTACCGCGGACGGGTGTTCTGCCTCAGCGAGGATGGCGACACCTATGTGGTCAGCGGCCGTGACCCCTACCGGTTGGAGCAGGTCAATGCGCTGGGCGAATTGTGCATGGCCACTCCCGCCATCGCTGGGGAGAGGCTCTTCATCCGCACCGCCTCACGACTCTACTGCCTGCGCGAAACTCATTGACCGGATCCTCAAGATCCCTCTTGGCCCCCGGTGCCTCGCGGTTAGCCTTCCGCAATGCGACGCCGCGGGTATACTGGGGTGCTAGGAATTCTTCTCCTAAGCACCGTCCTCTCAGGGATGGCCCATGACGGCGACCCAACCAAGGCTGGGCCCGACGACGCCAAGACGGTGGATCCGGGCCACTCCATGCACGGGCAGATCTTCAACGAGGGCCTGCGCCAACACGCCCGGCAAATGTCGGGCATGCCGGAGATCCACTTCGACATCACCACCACCAACGACGTTGCCCGCAAGTTCTTTCTGCAGGGCGTGGGCCAGTTGCACGGGTTCTGGTACTTGGAATCCGAGCGCTCCTTCCGCGAGTCCGCCTTCTGCGACACGAACTGCGCCATGGCTTACTGGGGCATGGCCATGGCCAACGCCAACAACGCCACCCGCGCGGCCGGGTTTATTCAGGAGGCCGACCGCCGCAAGGGGACGGTGACCCGCCGCGAGAAGCTGTGGATCGAATCCCTGGCCGAGTTCCACAAGGACCCGAAGCGCGACGAGAAGGAACGCCGCCGCGACTACACCCGCGCGCTCGAGAACATCATCTTCGAGTTTCCCGACGACGTGGAGGCCAAGGCCTTCCTCGCGGTCCACTTGTGGGACAGCAGCTACAAGGGCTGGCCCATCGGCAGCGCCCAAGCGGTCGAATCCATTCTCAAGGAGGTCTTCGCGCAGCAGCCCATGCACCCGGCGCACCATTACCGCATCCACCTCTGGGACGGTGAAAAGGATGAGTCGGCCCTCCGGGCGATTCCCTCGGCCTCGAAATCCGGTCAAAGCTCCCCGGGCGTCGCGCATCAGTGGCACATGGCTGGGCACACCTTCAACAAGCTGAAGCGCTACCCCGACATGGCGTGGCAGCAAGAGGCTTCGGTGCGCGTGGACAACAGCCAACTGATGGCCGACCGCCTGTTGCCCGACCACATCCACAACTACGCGCACAACAGCGAGTGGTTGGTGCAAACCTACAACTACATCGGACAGGTGAACCGGGCGGTGGATTTGTGCGTCAACATGATTGAGATGCCCCGGCATCCGGGGTTCAACACCCTCGACAAGCAGACCAACGGGATCGCCTACGAAAAGCGGGGCACCGGATCCCACGGGCGCCGACGCCTCATGGAGACACTGCTGCGCTGGGAACTGTGGGACGAAGCCCTGCGACTGGGGCAGACCCCGTATTTGGAACCGACCGTTCTGGCCGACGAACAAGGCCGACGGGCGCGCCTGCTCGGACTGGCCCATCTCGGCAAAGGAAACCGTGTGGGTGTCTCGGAGCAAATCGAATCCATCGAGGCGGCCATTCGAGGGCTGCGCGAAGAACGTCGGGCCCATGTGGACGCCGCCGAGGCCAAGGCCAAGGCCGACAAGAAAGGCCGCGGCGAAATCGATTCGGCCATCGCGGATGCCGTGAAGCGCACCACAGAACCCATGGAGAACTTGGAGAACTTCATCGAGGAACTGCGCGTGGGACTGGATGTCCACGCCGGCGAAACCAACGACCTGCCCAAGCGTCTGGAAGCCCTGAAAACCGTCTCAAAAGAACGCCTGGCCGCGATGTGGTTCCAAATCGGGAACACCAATCAGGCCCTGAAACTGGCCAAAGAGGCCGTGGACGCCGGAACTAACCAAGTGCACCCGCTGGCCGTGCAAACCGAGCTTCAGTGGAAGGCCGGCCAAACCAATGAAGCCCTAAAAACCTTCGCGACCTTGCGCGCGCTCAGCGCCCGGATGGACACCCACCTCCCCATCGTGCGCCGTCTGGCCCCGGTGATTGCGGCCTCCAAGGCTTCGGACGCCGGCTCGGACTGGCGGCCGGCGGCCACCTTCCCGAGCGACTCTGGGGTGCGGCCCGCGCACGACTCGCTGGGATCCTTTCGTTGGAACCCGCAGCCGGCCCCGCCGCTCGAAGTCACCGGCTCGGACGGCAAACCCATCCACTTAGCCGATTTCCACGGGCGCCCGGTGCTGCTCGTCTTCTACCTCGGCGGCGGATGCCTGCACTGCGTGGAGCAACTGCGCCTGCTGGCCCCGCGAACCGAGGAGTTCAAGAAAGCCGGGATCGATATTTTGGCCATTAGCACCGAGACCGTCGAAGGCCTGGCCAAGACGCGAGAAAAGGCCGGGAAGGACGGGCGGATTTCATTCCCGCTAGCCGCCGACCCGACGCTGGCGGCCTTCAAGAAATGGCATGCTCACGACGACTTCGAAGGCACTGCCTTGCACGGAGTGTTTCTGGTGGATGGCGACGGGCGCGTGCGCTGGCAGGACATCGGCTTCGAACCCTTCACTGACTTCCATTTCCTGCTCCCCGAAGCCCGCCGCCTGTTGAGCTTCCTTCAGGAGTGAGAAGGGAGAATGCGTTTCAGCGAACCGGACGCACTCAAAGTTCCAACCGGTTCAACAACTCCTCGACTGACAACTCGTGATGGGTCGCCACGAGTTTCAAAATGCTCTTAAGAGTACCCAGACGCAGCGGAACGTGATGGGGAACGGTGAGATGAAATTCCCCGTCCAGAAGGGTCGTCAGGCGGATATGCGAACCTTCTTGCCGCATGCGTTGATAGCCCAAGACCCGCAACGCTTGGATCAGTTCTGCTCCCGAAACGTCGCGAGGAGTCTTCACGCCACGAGCACTTCATCCCGAACAAAATGGAGACGGATCATCTTCGGCATCGAATCGCTGTTCCCTTCGCCGAAATGGCAACGGACAGCGTCCTTGACCATTCGACGCAATTCATCGAGCGAATCCCCTTGGGTGACGATGCCGTGACCGAGAGCCGTGGCCACGTAGGCTCCCTCCATCTCGTCGTGCTGAACCTCGAAAATGATTTCGCTCATCTGAGGCAAATTAGGGAGGGCCTCCAAGGGAAGCAAGTCGACCCAACTAATGCCGGATCACTCACCTCGGATCCAGGCCAGCAAGTCGACAAGGTCCTGAGGCTTCAGCGCCGACTCAAAGCCAGCGGGCATGAGGGAGTCGGACTGGGCAGTGATGCTGCGAATGGCCGAACGCAGGACGGGTTGCTCGCTGGTGCCGGCATACCGCATCACCACATTGTTGGCCGTCTCGGCGGCAATGAGTCCGGTGAGGGATTCCCCATCGGTGAGCTGCAGCGTCCAAGCGCGGTAGCGGGCCTCGACGGCCTGACTCGGGTCCAAGATCGCCGAGAGCATCCAGTCGTGCGGCTTGCCGGCGACCATGCCGAGATCGGGACCCACCTCCTGCCCTTCACCCCGCAGGCGATGGCATCCGGCACACAGCGTCGTGAAATGGCCGTGGCCGCGTTGGGGATCGCCCTTCAGCGACGCGGTGCTGGCGGTGTACTGCGCGATGACCTGTGCCCGATCGGCCGAACTCGGCTTCAGGACGGGGGCCGTCGCCACAGGCGCGGGCTTCTGGCCCGATTTCAATGCGGCAAAAAGCACACTGTCCGGACGCAACGAGGTTTGGATGGCGGTGAGGATGAGCTCATCGCCGGCATCCCGGGCGACCAATTCACGCAATACCGGTTCGGCCTGCTCGGCGGGCCATTGACCCAACGTGAAGGCGGCTTGCAATCGCACCGCGGCCTCCGGATCCCGCGCCAAGGCAGCCACCAACGGGAAGACCTCTGGGTGACTGGATACTAGCCGCTCCGATTGCTCCAAGGCTTGGCGTCGGACTCCCGGATGAGGATCGGCCAATGCCGTGGTCACGCTCGCCGCATCGAGAGCCCCTTTCAGAAGACCCAAGGTGGCCAAAGCCTGCACCCGAACTTGCGGACGGTGGTCGGGCGAAAGCAAACCCCGCAGGCCGGCGGCGGCGCCTGCGTCACCTCGCTGAATCAGCAACCGCTGGACCGAGTCCCTCTGCCATCCATTGGGGGAATCCATGGCCGCGACCAGCCCCGCTGAGTCTAGGAGGCCCAACTTCGGGATTGGACGCCGTACGGCACCGCGAGGGGAGACGCGGTAGATGCGGCCACGATCGTCACCGGCTCGCTGATTCACCCGAGCCTGCATCTCCGGGGAAATCCACTCCGGATGCTCGAGGATGAAGCGGTACATGTCGGCGACATACAACGCACCGTCGGGGCCCACCCGCAGGGTCGTGGGCCGAAACCAGTTGTCCGTGCTGGCCAGAAATTCGGAACGCTCTTCTCCGGCGGCCCGCTGGCTGTGCAAGGCGCTGCCCCGGGCGCTGAGCACTTCTTGATGGATGACGTTGTGGACCGGTTCGCTAATGAAGACCGAGTGCGCGTAGGCCGACCCGAACAAGTCATCGCGGTACGGAGTGGGACTGCACCCACTGGTCACATGATTCAGCGACCACGGTTGGTTGGGCCGGATCAAGGGCGCGGAGGCCGGGAAGGCCCGGGTAGAATCTTCGCGTTGGGCCAGCATTTGGCTCACCCGCTTCACTGCCACCTTCGGATTTCGGCGGAGGTAGTGCTCGGGCACCGTGACCTGCCACAGCCAGGTGGGGTTGTTGTTGCCGAACCAGTGACCCCAATCATCGCGGCGACGGCCGAACTGGGTCTGGGCCGAGACGGTCTCCATCTCGCCGGTGTCCGGATTCATCCGTAAATCGCGTCCGCTAATGGACAAGGTCTTACCGGTCTGGAGACTTTTCACGGTCCCGCCGCTGTCGCCGTTGGCGAGGTACAGCCAGCCGTCGAGACCCCATTCAAAGCCATTGAAGCGGTGCTGCTGATTGCCCTCGGTGAAGCCAGTGAAGAGCACGCGTCGCACATCAGCACGCCCGTCGCCATCGGTGTCTTCGGCGTAGAACAAGTCAGGGGCCGCCGCAATGAGCGCACCCTTTCCGAACGGCAACACACTCGAGGGAAAGGCCAGGTCGGTGAGGAATGGCACCACGCGATCCATGCGCCCGTCGCCATTGTCATCATAGAGAATGTTCACGCGGCCACCGGGTTTGCCTTTGCCGTCGAGGCCCAACGGGTAGTCGCGCATCTCGACCACCCACAACCGACCTTGCATGTCCCAGTTGAGGTGAACCGGATCGATGACTAGCGGCTCCGACGCCACTAGTTCGATTTGGAAACCCTCCGCCAACCGCATGGACGCCAGCGCCTCTTCCGGGGACTTCGGAGGCGGCATGCGCACGGCGATGAGTTCGCGGGCAGAGATCCGCTGGGTTCGGGCAGGCTGCGCACCGGTGGCCGGAGTTTCGATGAGCAACACCCCATCGACCACGCGCACCGTCGTACCGACCAGAGACGGTGGCTCATCGTCGGCCCCGGTGCGACGAGCGGACCGGACGAATTGCGACCAACCCTGGGTCCAACCCAACTCGGCCCGGACAGTGCGGTTCCAAAGATGAATGGCGTAGCCCTCCGGATGGGACTGAATGAGGTCTGCAAACCCGTCGCCGTTGAGGTCCACCCAACGCAGCCCGGAATCCTTGCCTTGGGCATCGAGTACGGAAACTCCCTCGGGAAACTGGAAGTCGACCGGCTGGCCATCAGGTTTCTTCAAGAGGGTCTTGTCGGGCTGATGGATCAACGTCTCCGGCACCCCATCGTGATTAAAATCGACGGAGTCTGCCGACAGGCCCGGCACACCCATCGCGACGACGGACAGTAGACCGGTCGCACAAACCCAACCAGCGGCACCAACGGCGCGCCGTCGCACGGACCCAAATCGAAACAGGCTCATTTTCCAAGTCGATCGAGGACGTTGCGAGTGATGCGTTCAACCATCGGATCCCGCCCGCGAAGCCCGTGGGACCAATCGGTCGAGCCACAAGTAAACACCGTGCCTCCCCGCGTATACGTGCCCAGCACGGCGTGTCCCTTGCGACCGGGCTGCCAACGTTCGTACCACTCGCAGTCATCCGGATGCCACTGGGCGGGCGCGGAGGCCAGCACTTCGAAGTTCGCCGGCGTGCCATCGCGATGGGTGGGCTTGGGCAACCCCTCCTGCCACTCCAATTCGCAACCGTCGCACTCGTAACCCACGATGGTGTCCTTGGCCCCGAAACTATCACCGGTCTTGAGGGAGGTGCCCTCGAACACCCAATGGGTTGGACGGTGGACATTGAAAGCCCCCGACGCGTCCATGAGCTGCCCATGGCTCTTGTGGTAGCCGCCCCAGAGAAAGCCCACGCCCGTGAGCTGGTTCTCCGGACGCTGGATCAAATGGTGACCCCACAGGGAGGAGAGCGTGGCCTGGCTGCCCCGGGCCACGAACACCGGATCTTGTTGGACGTTCTGTTTCCAGCACGTCAGCGCCGACCCGTTGTCCTCGGTCCGGACCTGCCAGCAGCACGTGTTGCCGCTAAAAAAAGCCACATTGCCGCCGTCGCCGATGAACTTCTCGAGATTGTCCCGCATGGGGGTCGACCAGTACTCGTCGTGACCCACGCTGAGTACCAACTTGTAGGCTTTGAGGATTTCCGGATGCGACTCGAGGTCGCTATTGGCGGCGTACTCGAAGGTGTATCCGTGCGACTCGGCCCATTCAACGAAGGCCTGTTCCCAGCTCGAGAACTGCGATCCGGGCGGACGCTCGAAGGACACCCGGTGCCCCTGATTGCCACCGCGACCATTGAAGGCATAAAGACTGAACCCGCCCCAGTTGTTGTAGGCGTTGTAAGTGTTGGTGGAGAACTGCAGGAGGATCTTCGAATCCCGTCCCGGTTGCGCTGCTCGCACGATGAAGAAGCAACTGGAGTCGGCCACCCGGTGCGTGCGCCGCACGTAGTTGCCCCCATGATCCTCCACGCGGAACTGAACTTGGTAGTAGCCCGACTTCCAATCCGCGGCGATGGGCACCCGAAGACCGACCGGCCAGCGACATCCGTGCGAGGAAGCATTATCCGGCACCGGCTGAATCGCGCCCGTCTCCGAGGTCCCCTTCCAGACCACCGTTCGCTGAGCACCCATGCGGGTGATTTCGACAGAATACCGCCGCTGGCTGGAGGAGACATGAAGGGTCAGTTCAGCCCCCTGCGGATAGCTGACGAGTCCGGCATACCCTTCGATGTGCAGCTCCGGTGCGGTCTCCTCAGCACGGGCGATCCCGCCGGCCGCGGTGGCCAGGCCGACCAAACCGGTCATGCGCAAGAAGGGCCGGCGACGAATGGACGTGGATTTCATGGGCTCTTGGAGTTCCGGATTTTTAGATTCTGAATTTAGGGCTTCGGCCAGTGCAGGTGATTGTGCAAGAAGTCGAAGGTGCCCTGGCCGTGGATGGTGTGGGGCCCGTCGAAGAATTCGATCTCGGTGCGGTCACCCAAGCCCAGCTTGACGTACTGCCGACGGGTCTTAGCAAACTCGTAAGCCACCCACTCATCGGGCCCGACACCGTCGTCATGGCCGCGCTCCACCATGAACGGCCGGGGAATCATGAGCCAACTCAACTCGGCGTAGTTGAATGTGTTGCCCAAATTGAACTCGGGCATGTCGTACTCACCCCCATACAAATAGCTGTAGCTCGATCGAGCCGAGACGTTCTTCCAAATCCACTCGTTGTAGTCGGCCGAGCAAATGCTCAGGCAATAACGGTCGATGACCTGCGGGATGCGCATGGCTGTCTTGCCACCGTAGCTCAGCCCGTAAAAAGCCATTCGCGAGGGGTCCACGAACTCCTGCGAGGCCAACCAATCCAAGATAACCTCGTGCTGGCGGTGAATGAACGACCAGAGCGTGAGCTTGAGCGGTTGGGCCTTGCGCAGCACCTGACGGAAGCGGTTCTCGCCGATGTAGCAATTTTGCGGTGCGAAGGTCACGAAGCCGCGCTCAGCCAATCGCCACGCGTACGTGTGATACGCTCCGGCGTCGATGCGCGGATCGGCCACATCGGTCGGCCGGCCCTCGAGCCCGTGTTGGCAAACCACCACCGGACGCTTCTCGCCGGGCTTGAGTCCGCGGGGCACGACCAAGATACCATAAGCCACCACGTCTGGATGCACGTCGAGCATCACCTCGTAGGCGGTGATGCCATTGGTCTCAATGAGTTTCCGAGTCCGCGGCGAGGGCGGCAGCGAAGCCGGCGGAATGGGGCCGATGACCTCCTTCAGCAAATAGTCGCGATAGGTTCGGGCACTCTGAGCAAAGGTGTCGGCATTCTTGCGGTCCGCCTTGTTCCAAAATGCAGCCCGCGTGAACTCGGACTCACGCATGAGCCACTGGGTGTCTTCCAAAATTTGAGAATACGCACGCAACTGACGCGCCGTGTTGTCTGGGAGCGGTTGGAGAGCAGAAACAACAGTGGAAGCAGCGGGGGCCTCTGGCAGCCCCAACCGATCGCCGAACGCACCCAAGGCCTCATCATTGAACAACTCATCCGGCTGAGCTTCGACGAGCTTCCATTGATCCAGCCCGGGCACCCCTTTCAACCAAGCACCCGCCTCTTCGAGAACTTGCCGAGCCACCTCGGGATCGGGACGCCCCAGTTTACCGGGTGCGGCGCCATGGTGGGACTGGCCGGGTTTGGATGGGTACTGGGTCTCGGGGTAGCGTCCTCCCACCCAAACCAGCCCGCGCGGCGCGATAAGTCCGGCAATTTCGCCCGCGCCGAACTGGTCGGTCAGCGACCAGACGTTCCGGTCAATGGGTTCGTTGTGCAGGTGCGGATTCACCTGAAACCCACTGACGGCCGTGACATCGATGCGGGGATCCAAGGCTCCGGCCAAGCACGCAACCATACCGCCCTCGCCGTAACCGATCACGCCCACAGGCTTCTTAGACCCTGAAGCCGACTGCTGTGAACCGAGCCAATCCACGGCAGCCAACACCTTCTGCACTTCATAGCCCTGCACGGTGCGCCCCATTTCGTAGGAGGCCCGCCACAGCATCTCACGCTGAGATTGCTTGAGCTTGCGCGACCCGGGCAATCCGCTGTGGGTATCCGAGCGATCGACTAGCGCAGGAATGAGCACGCGGCATCCACGTTCGGCCAACCGGCGAGCAAACTGATCCGACTCCGGGACGCCCGCCTGAAGACCGGCCAGTTGCTCCGGCGTCTGGTCCGCATCGGCGATGGCCACTACGAAAGCCTTGGCCTCGCCCTCAGGAACCAGCATTAAGCCATCGGCCTCCACTCCACGAACCACCGACCAACTCACCGAGAAAACCTTAAATCCACGGCCGCGGCCCACTTCTGCCAGATTACCGGAAGAGCCACCCGAGACCGGTGCCGAAATCCGCAGTTGCGCCGGCATGCGAGCGTCCACCACACCGAGGATTCGGGCCAATTGCTGGCGGTTGGTCTCGATGGACTTCACATAGGCCTCCGGCGAGTTGAGGTCCCGGTTCCAATGGCGGGCGCGGGTTTGGGGTGAAGCCGCCAGGACCCGGTCCAAATAGCGGTCGATGCCCCCGACCAGGGCGTGAGCCAAATCACCCGTCTGGGTCAGCGGTTGAGTTCCGGGCAACACGGCCGGTGACGAGTCGGCTGCCTGCACTGCTGTGGCCAGTAACAGCGGCAACAGGGAGGACTGCAGGCAGCACCGAAGGAGCGAGGAGCGTAACGTCATTTCAGGAGGGTTTTAGCAAACAGCACAGGAAAACCGGCGAACTTCAGGGAGAATTTGAAATCAACCTTGACGGTCCCAAGAGAGACTTCAAGCCACGGTTAGCCCAAGAGGCATTATAGACTGCGTCCCCTCGTCTGGACGGATCGGTCCTTCCTCCTCACCTGGGTCCACCATGCAATTGGCGGTTGCGCCGAGCGCCGGTGAGGGTATCGGTGACTCATGCGCCGTTGGATTGCCACCGTGTCCCTGTTGGTCGCCTCGCTGGTTCTGTTCCAGACCACCGTCGCCGCTGCGGACGCTCCCCAGAAAACCTCGTCTCCGAAAAAGGCTCCCATGACCCAACCCACCTCGATCAACGCATCGACCAACCTCGCGGCGGCGCTACCCGCCGTGCCCCCGACCCCACAGCCCGCTCCAGGGCTGGAAACCATTTACCTGGCCGGCGGGTGCTTTTGGGGCATGGAGGAAATTTTGCGCAAGATTCCCGGCGTTCGCGAAACTCAGTCGGGATACACCGGCGGCTGGCTGCCCAACCCGAAGTACGACGACACCCACGACAGCAAGTCGGGCCATGCCGAGTCGGTCAAAGTCGTCTTCGATCCCAAGACCTTGTCGCTCGAAGAGTTGCTCGAGAAGTGGTTCTTCCGCATGCACGACCCCACCACGCTGAACCGCCAGGGCAATGACGTGGGCAGCCAGTACCGATCGGCCATTTTCACCTTCAACGAAACTCAGAAAACGACGGCCGAGACGGTCAAGGCCCGGGTCAACGCCTCCGGCAAGTGGCGCCGCCCCGTGGTCACCGAGATCGCCACCGCCTCCATCTGGTATTCTGCCGAGGGCTACCATCAGAAGTACCTCGTCAAAAACCCCGGCGGCTACACCTGCCACTTCATGCGCGACTGAAATCGCGACTGAGTTTGCTCAACCAGCCCGGCCAACGCCGAAGACACACTTTGACAGACCCTGCCGGGCGGGCTGACATGTCAAAGATCCATGAGACCTTTTCCATCATCGAGGGCCGCGCTGTTCCGCCACGCCTTCACGTTGATCGAATTGCTCGTCGTCATCGCCATCATCGCCATCTTGGCAGGAATGCTCCTGCCAGCACTGGCTCGAGCTAAGGCCAAGGCCCAAACAATTCGCTGCACGAGCAACGAGAAGCAAATTGTCTTGGGCTACTTGCTGTATGCGGGCGACCAAACCGATTTTCTGCCGGTGGCGGGCACCGAGGCCCCGGTCGGATCCGGCTGGGTGGCCCCGAGCCGATGGTTCGCTGAAATCTCCACGTACATCGCCACCGACAACCGCAACTTCACCAACCTCGTCGCCAAGGACAAGGTGGTGGCCTGCCCCACGGCCAAGATCGGCACCAACGTCATCCCGGCCAACGTTCCCGGGTATCAGGGTTACGGTGGGTATGGGCACAACTATGCCTACCTCGGATACACCCCGGCGGACCGAGTAAAAACCTCCCTCATCACCAAGCCTTCGGACACCGTGATGAACGGTGACGGACTCGATCCCGCCAAGGGCCTGGAATGGTGGAACTACGGTTATTTGTACCCGCCCAGCCTCGGGGTCGCCTTGTTCCGCTATGTCCGCCACGGTCAGGGCGGCAATTATGCGTGGGCGGACGGACACACCGCGGTCATGCCCTGGAAGACCCTCTCCAAGGGGGCTAACGGTAAGGTGGATTGGTTCTATCAACCGGGACAGTAGCACTCCCCTTCGCCACGACCTCCCCGTGAAAGGAATGGATCCTTGGATTCGGGGAACGACCGCTAAGAAGCCGGCTCGGGCGATCGGGAATCCCCAGAGGGTTATGGAAGTAGGTTCAACGCGACACCGACGACACCCGCCACTTCCTGCGCGACGGAGCGCCTTGAATCGGTTGGTATCGACCTCGCAGTGACTTCTCCTCACATGAACCGTCTTTTTACCCCTTTCACGGCCGGCGATCTCCAGTTGTCCAACCGCATGGTCATGGCCCCGCTCACCCGGGGTCGTACGGGTCCCGACCGGATTCCCAACGACCTCATGGTCGAATACTACCGGCAGCGGGCGACGGCGGGATTGATCATTAGCGAAGCCACAATCATCTCTGAGCAGGCAGCCGGCTGGGTCAACACCCCGGGTCTCTACAACGAGGAGCAGGTGCAGGGATGGAAACGGGTCACCGACGCGGTCCATGCGGCCGGCGGCAAAATTATTGTCCAACTCTGGCACATGGGCCGTTCGTCCCATCCCGATTTTCAACCCGGCGGGGCTCTGCCCGTGGCCCCTTCGGCCATCGCACTGCGCGGCGACGGCATTCACACCCCTTCGGGCAAGAAACCGTATCCGACTCCCCGGGCCCTCGATGCCGATGAGATTCCCGGAATCGTGGCCGACTATGCCGAGGCGACACGCCTGGCCCAAAAGGCCGGATTTGATGGGGTAGAAATCCACGGAGCCAACGGCTACCTCATCGATCAATTCCTTCGGGATGGAACCAATCACCGAACCGACGGCTACGGCGGCAGCGTGGATAACCGGGCCCGCTTCCTCCTCGAAGTCACCGAGGCCGTGGTCGGTGCTTGGCAGCCGGGACGCGTCGGGGTGCGACTGTCACCGACCGGTGCCTTTGGCGACATGAGCGACAGTGATCCCGCGTCGACCTTCAGCCATGCCGCCCGAGAATTGAACCGCTTCGGATTGAGTTTCCTCCACATCATGGAGGCGTTGCCGGGTCACCCCATGGCAAGCCCAGGGCCGCGCGTTTCGCCGCTCCTGAGGCAGGCGTTCCAAGGTCCGCTGATCCTCAATGGCGGCTACGATGCCGCGCTGGGCGACCAGGCCATCGCCGATGGGGAAGCCGATCTCATTGCCTACGGCGTGCCGTTCCTGGCCAACCCGGACCTGGTCGAGCGCTTTCGCATCGGGGCCCCTCTGAACCCTCCCGACTATTCGACCCTGTATAGCGGCGGCGCCCAGGGCTACACCGACTACCCGGCGCTCACCGCCACGCCCTGACCCCGGAGCATCGACCGCAACCCTCCGGGCGGTTACGCCTGCCCGGAGCCAGCCCGCTGTTCTTCCAGCAGTCGCCGGATGAACGCCGTCATGGCCCGCACCGCCGCACCGGCCCGACCGCTGGCCACCGCCGGGCCTTCGAGGTTGGCTCCAATCGACTGAGCGGCCGACGCGGCGGTTCCCGGACGGCGCTTGAGACGATGAGCCGCCACGATGCGCAAATCGATGGGCTCGCACTCGGGATGCCAGGATTCTTGTGCCCATAGTTGGACGGCAAAATCGCCCCAACCCACCAGGCGATCTCCCGGCTTGAGGAAGCCGTTCCAGACCGACGTCGCTTCGGCGACCGAGAGTCCTCCGAGCAACGCTTCCCGAGGCACCTCGAGGTGTTGATGAGCCCTCGGAGCCAACGGTCGGCGCGGAGCCAGAAACGCCTCAAACCCCTCGCCTGTCGCCGGTCGCAAGGCCACGCACTGGAGGAGTTCGGGAGATCCAGGCACGGGGCTGTCCCGCCGATGAGCATTGGCTTCTCCGGCCACCACCACGAGGTTGGACCACAAAGCCATGAGGTCGGGCATGGACGGGCTTTCCCACCACGGATCAGCTCTTTTTAACCGACGTCGAGGAGGGCCCGTGCGCGCGGCGGTGGCGGCGATTTGACGATCCACCATCGCGTCGAAGGCCCGGAGCAACGGATCGAAACGGCGCTCGTCTCCCTCCCAGGCGCTGAGCACTTCCACCACCGCTTCCACCGTGGCGACATACTGCAAGTCGGGTTCCCGGCGGATGCGGTAATTGCCCGGCTTGCGCGGCATGAACCCGATGCGCGGCAAGGCCCGCAGCGCCGGATTGAGCGCCACCATCTTGCGCGCCTGAGGCCATGTGCCGTCGATGATGATCAACGTCTCGGGCGGTCGTTCGAGAGCGTCGGGCGCCACCGCTCCGGGACCGGGAAACAGCAAGGCCGTCCCGGGTCGGGCCAGCAATTCCTCAATGCGTGGGTGACCGGCAAATTCAATCCCCTCATGGAGTTCGCTGCGGGATAAACCCAAGTGCGCAATGCGGGCCGTGCCAATGGCTACCCGGGACTCACGGGGATGCTGCAAGAACACGACCCGAGTCGCCGTCTCAACGGGCGTCAACTCCGCGCACCAACACGCAGAGGCCGGGCGTCGGCAGCGGACGCAGGAGGGACGGGCCGTCAAGGCTTCAAAGGGGACAGGCATGGCAGCCCGATGACGTCACGAAAACCGCGTGTCTCACCGGAATCCGAACAGAACCACGCACCGGGGGTCCGGAGCAAGGCAGCGGTCTGATTGCCACGCTCGGGCCACGGAGAGCCGGCGATCAAACCCTGCTTCCCCCCGAAAAAACCCTCTGGGCCGTCACCGCCTCACTTCTTGCCGATGCGGTAGAGATGCTCGGCTCCGCGCAAATAGAGGGCCCCGTCATCGACGGCGCTGCTGGCCAGCGTGCGCTCACCCAATTCGTTGCGCGCCAGCAGCTGATAGGTCTTGCCTGCCTGCACCACGAAGCCGACGCCTTCCTCGTTCTGAAAATAAATCCGGCCGTCGGCGAACACCGGCGACGCTGAGAATCCCCCACCAAGCCGTTCATTCCAATGCACCTTGCCACTCCGCGCATCGGCACACGTCGCAATACCGGCATCGGAGACAAAATAAAGCTCATCTCCCACGACCAAAGCCGAGGGGGTACTGGGGGCACCGCGCCCAATTTGCCAGGCCAGGTGCGTCGAGGTGACATCCCCCTCACCGCCGGGGCGGATCGCATAGAGCTTAGGAAAATCGTAGTCGATATTCACGTAGAGCAACCCATGCGCGAAGACCGGTCGGGGCACCACCGAGAAGCCGGTGCCCGTGCTCACCTGCCAGAGCAGTCGGCCGCTGAGTGGGTCGTAGGCGTAAGTACCACCAGCACCCGGACTAATGAGTTCCTGACGGCCAGCATGGGTGATGAGCAAGGGCGTGCTGAACGAAAATTTCTTGGCCAACGCATCATTGGGCCGCCGGGTCTTCCACCGCACCGCACCCGTCTTACAATCCAACGCGATTACAAACGGATCCGAAGCCCCATCGCAACTGAAGATCAAATGGTCTCCGGCCAAAACGGGCGACCCACCATTGCCGTGGACCGGCGGATATTGAACCGACGTCTGTCGCCAAATCACCTGCCCCTTCAGATCCAGACAGGCCGTCCCCAGGTGTCCAAAATGGGCGTAAAGCCGACCGTCGCGCACCACAGGTGTCGGGCTGGCATAGCCGTTCTTGCGATGGATATTTGCCCCATTGTCCGGCGTGAAAACATTGGTGCTCCAGAGGATTGCACCGGACCGCGCGTCGAGGCACAGCACCGCCAATTCGAGACCACTGGACCCAGACTTGGCGCGGGAACCTGTCAGGTAGAGGCGTTGCTTCACCAACACCGGAGACGACCACCCAGTCATCGCTAGCGGGGTCTTCCAGACCACATTGCTGCTCCCGCTCCAGTGGATGGGAACGTGTTTCGCCGGAGAGAGACCCTGTCCGGTTGGGCCGCGGAACTCGGGCCAATCATGGGCTTGAACCGCGAACATCGGGACGCAAGAAGCCAACACCAGAGCCGCTAAACGGGTACGACGCATCAGGCCTGCGACACCTTGGAGGGAGAGAGACAATGGGGAGGTGGAGCTCATGGGAAACAGGGATCTGGTAAGAGCTCACGATTCCTCATTCATCGAAAAACGCACCGAAAAAATCCACACACCCACAGGCTCCGCTCCCCGACGAGGCCACCGACTAACCCATTCCACGGCCGCTCGCCAAACCGAACCTTTTCTGACTGGTCAGGGTCTCTTCCCAACGGCAACGTGCGGCGATGATCCACCGTTTCCTGCTACTGGCTGTGTGGTTGACGATGTCCGTGTTCGCCGCGGATTCCGGCCGACTTCGGGTTCTTCTCATCGACGGCCAAAACAACCACGACTGGCGCTCCTCCACGCCCCACCTGAAGAAGGTCCTCGAAGCTTCCGGCCGCTTTGCGGTGGAGGTCGTTACCCTGCCCAGCAAGGGCGGTGACATGGCCTCGGTGAAACCCCAGCTCGACGGCGTGGCAGTGGTGGTCTCCAACTACAACGGCGACCTCTGGCCCGAGGAACTGCGAACGAACCTAGTCGCCTTCGTTCGCAACGGCGGCGGCTTCGTTTCAGTCCATGCCGCCAACAACGCCTTCGCAAAATGGCCCGAGTACAACGAGATGATCGGCGTCGGCGGTTGGGAAGGGCGCAATGAACAATCCGGACCGTGGCTTTACTGGGAGGGCAAGATCGTGCGCGACACCTCGCCGGGCCCGGGCGGCAGCCATGGCAGCCAGCATGCCTTCCAGATGACCACTCGCGAGCCCAAGCACCCCATCATGGAGGGACTCCCTCAGGAATGGATGCACGCGAAGGACGAACTCTATGACCGCCTGCGCGGACCGGCCAAGAATCTCACCGTCTTGGCCACGGCCTTTTCGGACCCCAAAACACACGGGACCGGCAAGCACGAGCCGCTGCTCTTCACCATCGCTTTCGGTCAAGGTCGGGTGTTCCACACGGCTCTCGGTCATAACAACGGCCCAGACCTCACCTCGCAGAAGTGCATTGGTTTCATCACTACCCTCCTGCGCGGCACCGAATGGGCGGCCACCGGC
Organism: uncultured Verrucomicrobiota bacterium; assembly: GCA_903854475.1. Lineage (GTDB taxonomy): Bacteria > Verrucomicrobiota > Verrucomicrobiia > Limisphaerales > UBA9464 > SXXZ01. The sequence goes on along the minus strand of CAINWP010000289.1, from coordinate 445 downwards.
CGGGTCACCCTGCCCATCCCGACCAACTTCCCCACGGCCACCGAAGTCCGCAGCCGGGAGTAAGCAGCCCTGGCGCTAAATTCGTCCCAACAAACCTCTCTCCCCTATGATCCCATCACAACCTCTCCGCTCGGTGTTGCCTCTGGTGATCGGACTGGCCGTGGGTGGGATGGGTGTCGGCCTGTTCCAACACAGCACACCGGGGATAGCCGGCTCTCCCGAGGCGCAAATCCAGCACCTGGAGTCTGAGTTACAGCAGGCACGCACCCGCATCGCGGCCCTCGAGGAAACCCGCCCCCGTTCGTCACGCTCGCCCGCGCAAACCGCCTATGACCGGGGCCGTGATATCGCCCAACGTCTGCGCGAGGGGCGCCCGGTTAGTTCCGACGATCTCTTCCGCGCCGCCCAACCCCTGCTCCGCGACATGGCACCGCTGTTCGAGCGC